>DATEPX010000345.1:0-6297 GCA_035272945.1 Terriglobales bacterium | reverse complement strand
GTGTACGGCTTAAGCCGGATCGGGAAGATGCAGGTTTTCACTTCGAGCGGAGCAGGAACGTGGGGACCGCCGCTGCGGCTGGGATCGAATCCTGAAATTGTAGTGCTTGAGTTCGAGTAAAGTTTACTAGCTCTCGACTGCCAAGAAAACCAAGAAACAAACTTGTAAATCGCCATGATCCGCCGACATTGGTGAAGCAGGAATATGAAAAAAGTCCTGTATTGTGGCTCCCTTTTGGCACAGGGGCCTGGGCGCCGATTCTCTGCCGGAGCTCGCTTTGTGTGCCGAAATACCGCACGATTAGATCGCCGGCCGTGCTGCCCGGCTCCATAGGGTGGAGCACGGCGACTACCTCGTATGCCTTCCAAACGCTTTTTGCCTCCGCGACACACCCTTTTGCCCAAGTTTCCAAGTCTTGGACTGCAACTCCGGGATGTCTCGCTCCAGGCAGACGTTGGCCGGTAGCCGGATCGCGGACTTCACACTTAAGTTGATTTGGGCGCCGGAGCAGCCTACCATGTGCCCCACAAGAAAGCTGCCTCGCTATGCAACCTTCCGTCAAATCAAATGGCCCCGCTGACGCCTTCGGCAGGCCTCTTCTCAACCTGCGGATTTCGGTTACCGACCGTTGCAACCTGCGCTGTCGCTATTGCATGCCTGAGGAAGAGTACGGCTGGCTACCGCGCGAAGAATTGCTGAGCTTCGAAGAGATCAGCGAGCTGGCCGGCATCTTCACCGAAGTCGGCATCGAGAAGGTGCGCTTGACCGGCGGTGAGCCGCTTCTGCGCAAAGACCTTCCCGTGCTGGTTCGGATGCTGGCGCAGAACCCGCGAATCAGGGACCTAGCTTTGACCACCAACGGCGTCTTGCTGGCCGGGCAAGCGCAGGCGCTCTGGGACGCCGGCCTGCACCGCCTGACGGTCAGCCTGGATACGCTCCGCCCGGACCGCTTCCTTGTGTTAACTCGAAGGGACGCCCACGCGCCGGTGCTCCGCGGGATCGAGGCCGCCCGTCAGGCAGGCTTCCGGGCGCTGAAGATAGACGCCGTCGTGGTGCGCGGCGCCAACGAAGATGAACTCGCTGACCTGATCGAGTTCGGAAAGCGGGCCGGTGCCGAAGTGCGCTTCATCGAATACATGGATGTTGGTGGGGCGACGCAGTGGTCCAGGAGCAAGGTGGTTTCGCGGGCGGAGATGCTGGACGCGCTGAGCCGGCGCTACGGCCGGATCGAGCCGGTGGTGGAGGATTGTTCCGCACCCGCGGAGCGGTTCCTCTTGGCGGACGGGACCGTCTTCGGCATCATCGCCTCCACAACCACACCGTTCTGCCGCCGCTGCGACCGGAGTCGCCTGACCGCAGACGGGATCTGGTACCTGTGCCTTTATGCTCAGAAAGGAACGGATCTGAGGAAATCTCTCCGCAGCGGCGCCACCCGGGACGAGATCAAGTCCCTCATCGTGAGCCAGTGGACGAAGCGAACCGATCGCGGCGCAGAAGAACGCAAGGATCTGCCGTCGCGAGGGGTGTTGGTCGGAATCCAACAGCTCCGGCAGGACCCCCACTTGGAAATGCACACGCGGGGAGGTTAGGCGCGACCCTGCTGCGCGCAACGGCCCACCGTAGCCCTTCTGCCCGTGTTTTAGCGGCAGCCCAATCTGCTGGGCATAGAGCATTCTTTAGAAATCTGTGTAACCGCCGTGAACGACCTGTGTCAAATGACACCGACCCGAAACGCGAGCACGATTATGAAATTGTTCTCAAGCCGCCCGAAGTGGCCTCCTCTTCACCCGAGAATAAACACACTCGTACATGGCGCATGGCTCCGGGAAAAAGGTCTGTGTCCTGAAAGGGCAAAAGATTTCAGGACGGCAAAGGCATGAAGGCTGAGCGGCAAGTATAGGCATGGGACGACCGCATTTCAATCCGGGTACATAACCGGCCGCATCCTGATACTATGGGGACAATTTTCCACCTGGAGGGAGTACACATTGGGCTGTAACACACCTCAAATGCCGCCTGAACCGGAGAGGCCAGGGCAGCGCAAGGTCTTCTGCGTGAAGTTCCAGAGGGAAATGCCGGGACTGGACGAGCCGCCGTTCGACACGGAACTGGGCCGGCGGATTTATGAAAACGTCTCTGAGGAAGCCTGGAAGATGTGGGGCGAGCATGGCAAGATGATCTTGAACGAATACCGGCTGAATCCCGCCAACCGGCAGGACCAGGAGATCCTGGTCAAGCACCTGGAAGATTTCTTCTTCGGCCAGGGCGCCGCGCTCCCACCGGGATACGTCCCCCCGCGCAGCAAGGACTAATTTCAGGTTTCTATGCCCGATCTGAAGGTGCTGCTGATCTCGACTTACGAACTGGGCCGGCAACCGTTTGGGCTGGCCTCGCCCGCGGCGTGGCTACGCGCTGACGGCTTCTATACCACTTCGCTGGACCTCTCGCGACGGTCGCTGGACGAAGAGGCGGTACGCACCGCCAGCCTGATCGCCTTTTATCTGCCCATGCACACCGCCACGCGGATCGCAGTGCGCGCGCTGGAGAGGGTCCGGAAACTCAACCCCTCCGCCCACCTGTGCGGATTTGGACTGTACGCCCCGGTCAATGCCGGCCTGCTGCGTCGTTTGGGCGTCGGCACGATCCTGGGGGGAGAGTTTGAGCAGGGGTTGTTGAGTCTGGTCCGCCGCCTGGAGGCCGGCGCGCCCGGTCCTGGGCTGCCGCAGGTTGAGCCTGAGATCTCGCTCGCTCGTCAGAATTTCCTGGTGCCCTATCGCGACGACCTGCCTCCGCTGGAAAAGTACGCACATCTCACCCTGCCCGACGACAGCACCCGCGTCGTGGGCTACACCGAGGCCAGCCGGGGCTGCAAGCACCTGTGCCGTCACTGTCCCATCGTGCCGGTGTACAACGGCACGTTTCGCATCGTCCAGCGCGAGGTGGTGCGGGAAGATATCCGCCGCCAGGTCGCGGCTGGCGCGCAACACATCACCTTCGGCGATCCCGACTTCTTCAACGGGGTCGGTCACTCGATGCAGATCGTGGAAGCGCTCCACCGCGAGCATCCCGGCCTCTCTTACGACGTGACCATTAAGGTGGAGCACCTGCTGAAGCACGCCGGGCGCCTCCCGGCGCTGCGTGAGACGGGATGCGCGTTCGTGACCACGGCGGTGGAGTCGGTGGATGACCAGGTGCTGCGCATCCTAGACAAGGGCCACACGCGCGCCGACTTTATCCGTCTCGCCGGGCTGATGCGCGGGCTCGGACTTTTCCTAGTGCCCACCTTCGTGCCTTTCACGCCCTGGACTACGCTGGAGGGCTACGAAGACCTGCTGGCCACCCTGATACGGCTGGGGCTGATGGAACACGTCCCGCCGGTGCAGCTCACCATCCGCCTGCTGATTCCCGCCGGGTCGCGCCTGCTGGAAGTTCTGCCACTGCACAACGCCGCGATCGGTCCCTTCCAGCAGGAGGCGCTGCGCTATCCGTGGGCAAACTCGGACCGCAGGGTTGACCGGCTCCAGTGCGACCTTGAAGCCGTGGTGCAGCGCGAGGCCAAGGCCGGCGCGTCGCGCACCGTGATCTTCGGGGAAGCCTGGAAACTGCTGCAGCGCGCCATGAACGAAGACGGGGACGAAGCGCCGGCGCCCCTTCCGCTCGTCCCACCCGGACCGTTGCGGGCCACCATCCCCTACCTGACCGAACCTTGGTACTGTTGATCCGAACCCACCAGCGGGCAGTTGGCCTGCTTCTAGTCCCCCGGGAGAACACCGGATGGCCAGGACCAGGAGATCATCGTGCAGCAGATGGAGCAGTTCTTCTTTGGTGAGGGCGCAGCGCTTCCGCCCAACTTCGTACCCCAAAAGAGCAAGAGTTAACCTAAGCTCGGCCAGGTACATGATCAGGGGATAAAGTCCCTAGTTCCTCAGGATCAATGCAGGGCTAAAGCCCTGTTCCGCCCACAAAAATGAGGTCTCCGTTACGCCCTACACCACTGGAAGGCTGGACGAGATTACGAAGCGCAGCTTGCGGTGAGCTTCCCGGAGAGCACTGTCGACGTATTGCGGCGAGTCGTCACGCGCGAATATAAACCCCAGATAACTTGATCCTTCCGGCAGTGGCACCAGTTTCTGCCGCAGCTTGGCGGTGATCTCGATTGCTTCGATTCCCGGCACCTGCGCGGCTTGCTCCAACTGCTCAACTCCTTTGTAGATCCCTTCCTGCGGGATGGGAATCATCATTACGCCGGAGCTGGCCTCCTCGCGTCCTAAGTGCGTGACCGGCTCATCGAGCGCGTGCCGAATAATCAATTCCTCCAGCGAGATTCCGTTCCCGAAGCGCAGACTTCGCGCACAGAGCCCACCTATCGGACGCGCCGCGATCTCCAGGATCCAGTTGCACTTGCCTTTCACCCGCAACTCGGCGTGGAGCGGGCCATGAAACAGGCCGAGCGCGTCGACCGCCCGTTGCAGCGTCCGAGCGACTTCGGCCTGTATGGAAGGTTCCAGTCGCGACGGAGTGACGTAGATTGTCTCTTCGAAAAATGGCCCGACCAGCGGGTCCGGCTTATCGAAAATCGCCAGCACTTTCAACTTGCCTCGGTCGGCCAGGCCTTCGACCGCGATCTCCAGCCCGTCGATGTAGTTCTCCACTTGAATGAACTCGCTCGTCTCCTCACGCAAAACACCGACCTCCGGGCTGCGCAAAAGCTTCTGAATACGTTCGAACGCCTGCACAAATTCCTCGGGGGTATCGGCGCGAATCACACCACGGCTGCCGGAGAGCGCCAGTGGTTTGAGCACGCAGGGAAAGGTGATTTCCCCAGAGGCAACAACCGGGCGCGGGTTCGAGTGCAAGGGAAATCTCTTGAAGGCCGGAACACTCAGCCCGGCATCCCGCAACCGCTCGCGCGAGCGGTATTTATCGCGGCAGATGTCGGTCGCTTCGGGAGGATGTCCCCGCAAGCCGAGTTTATGGCAGGCGCGAGCGCCGGTTGACGTGGGCCGATCGCCGATGGAGACGATCGCGTCAAGAGGATGGGACGCGGCGAAATCGCAGATCCTCTGCGCCGAGGCTTCGGGATCTTCAAAGCGCAGGGGAAGAGCGCCATCCTGCCATGGGTCATCGAGCACGTGGCAGCGGTCCGTTCCGAAGGTGATGGACAGGCCCAACTTCTGTGCGGCCTCGATAAAGGCGCACGTCTGGTAACCCGTGGTCGTGCACAACACGAGGAGTCTTTTTTGTTGGGAGGCGCCGATCATGGCTGGGCCCGATCGCTGCAATCACTTTAGCAGCCGGGCCCAACCACTCGCCAGGTGCACATAGCAATGCGTCTCAGCCCAGCACGCCCACCGTGGCGCGAGCAGCCTGTATGCCTAGCGCGGTTGTGAGTTCACGGCTGACGCGCTCGGTCGCTCGGAGCCCGGTCGAGTACTCGGAGGTCCCTCCTCCGGAATACGAGTCTCCGAAGAAGAACCAACCCAAAGGTCGCCACCGCCCAGCATGCTCCGAGTTGTTCTGACGGTTGTGCTGGGAGGCCCACCCAAGTAATCGATAAGCTGACGCATGCAAGCGGTAGTTCCTCATCGAAGCAGGGAAGGTGTGCCTTCTAGAATCGACTCCCCTTCTATGAACGCCATGATCCATCGACAGCAGTATGCGCAAGAGGAGCATTCGATTGGAAAAAACCCAGGGTTTGACCTCTAACGTGTCAAGCTAGATTTCAATCACCTACAACCCTTTGGTTCTGTTGCTTTTCCGTTTTCAGAAACCCGAAAAACAGCCCTAAAACAGCCTATTTTTGTTGACGAGTTGTTGACAAGTTTTCGTAATCGCCGATGAACTTCGTGCGCCAAATTCGTTCAGGCTAGATTTTCGGCACGTGCAAACGTAGGGGCGGATTGCGATTACCGCAATCTGGTTGACCCGTCCGAAAAGAAATGATTTCCACCCATGGAGATTGAGATTCCTAAACACCCATAATGAAATCATCTTCTTGGGCGTTCAGAGGTGTGGCAGAGAAGGAAAATCTGGCAAACGAACTGCGGGAACCTAATAGATCAGTCTTTAGCCGAACAGTTGATCACGCGCATTTTGTCGCAGCTTGACAGCTAGCGTTAAATGAGAAAGAGCGACATGAGTTTGAGATCCTTCGGGGCTAGGGCCGGCCAATGGAGTTCACGCTGCTTCTTCTGTGCAGCATTTTAGACGGCTACAGCCGATTCATTGTCCACTGGGATCTGCACGAGTCGATGACCGAGGCGGACATCGAGATCATCTTGCAGCGCGCCACAGGAC
>DATEPX010000344.1:0-20367 GCA_035272945.1 Terriglobales bacterium | reverse complement strand
GAGCTGTCGTTCATCGCCTCAGGTCCGAACGTGGATGACTGGAATTGGACTCGCGGATTCCTGGAAGAAATCGTTCGCAAGGGCCTAGGGCGACTGCGCGGAATCTACGGCCTGGCGCTCCACCACTATGCCTGGAATCTCAGCCGCGGACGTACCCAGGATTGGGTGCAGGGCAAGGGCGATGCTTTGAACTTCGATCCCGTGGACTGGTATGAGTTGTTGCGCGAAGGGGATCGCATGGAGGGGCTCATCGAAGGCCATTGGCAGGTGATGAGTGAGATCGACAAGCAACACCATCTCAAGCTGGTGGTTGATGAGTGGGGGCCGTGGTACAAGCCGGGTTCAGAGGCCACAACGGGCGATATTCTCGAGCAAATGCCCACCCTGCGAGACGCCGTGTTCAGTGGAATGACCCTGGACATTTTCAATCGCCACCCCGAAAAAGTGGCGATGGCCAATTGTGCGCAGCTCATCAATTGCCTCAACAGCCTGTATCTTGCACACGAAGACAAATTTGTCGTGACGCCGGTAGGCCAGGTTTTTGCGATGTACGCCGCACACCAGGGCGGGCAGGCAGTTCCCGCGATTTTTTCCTCTCCTTCCATTACTTACCAGCGGGATGGCAAGCCCGCTACCTTCTGGGCCTTGAAAGGCTCGGCCTCGCTGCACGATAAAGTGCTGTTGCTGACCGTCGTTAATCCTGATGTCAGCCAGCCGCGGGAGACCGAAATCGTGGTCCGAGGCGCTGCGGTCAAGTCCGGCCAGCCCACGCTGCTCACGAATCCTGACATTCACGCCCACAACACGTTCGACCAGCCCAGCAATGTCGTTCCAGAAACCAGAGAACTGAAGATCGCCGGCTCGCTCGTATTCACGTTTCCGGCGGCTTCGGTGACAGCGCTGCGCCTCGAGTTGAGCTAATGGGTTACTCGAAGGCAGCGGGATGGATTCGGCTCAGGACTGACAGGCACGATAGCGTGTGGCAGCCGTTTGTCGCCTTGTCCCTGTTGGCTCTGCTCAGCACTACCGTCGCTGCCGCAGATGCTCCATCGGAGACCGCGAAGATCGTGGTCGACGCCGCCAAGGTCGAGGCCAGCATCAATCCCATGCTCTACGGCCAGTTTGACGAGTTCATGTATGGCGGAGTCAAGGTCGGGCTCTACGCCGAACTGCTCCGTGACCGCAGCTTCGATGAGAGCCCGAATGCCGCCGGGCTGTCGCGCTATTGGGAACGCGATCCCGATGATCGTAATGATGATGCCATCCATTTCCTCTGGAACGACTCGGTATTCTATCCGCCGGAACAACATTCCGAAATCCGCAATCACTCGCTGCAAGTCGAAGTGGGATCCGACGACGGTCAGCGCCGCGGCATATATCAAGCCGATGTGCCCGTGCGCGCAGGTCTTGCCTATCACGGATACTTGTGGGCAAAAACCGACGACTTCAAAGGTCACATCACGGTGGCCTTGGAGGAAAACGCTACGGGTGGGGAAACGTACGCGTCGAAAGACATACCCGATATTGGCGGCGACTGGAAGCAATACAAGTTCACGGTGACCCCGAGCAAGACGGATCGGTTGGCGAAGGTCGCAGTACTCTTCTACGGCAAGGGCCGGCTTTGGGTCGACCAGCTTTCCCTGATGCCCGGCGATGCGGAGGACGGGGTACGCAGAGATGTTTTCGACGAGATCAAGGCTCTGCGTCCGGCGTTCATTCGCTGGCCCGGTGGCAACGTGGCCCAGGACTATCACTGGATGTGGGGTGTCGGCCCGCGCGACCAGCGGACGACTTGGGTAAACCTGTCGTGGGGAAACGAACTGGAACCCAGCGATTTCGGAACTGACGAGTACATTCAGCTGTGCCGAAACGTTGGGGCCGAACCGTCAATCACCGTGAACGTCGAAGGGCGGGGAGCAACTGCGGAAGAAGCAGCCGCCTGGGTTGAGTACGCCAACGGAGCCGCGAACACGAAGTACGGGCGCATGCGTGTGGCTAATGGGCATCCGGAGCCGCTCCGCGTCAAGTACTGGGAAGTTGGCAACGAGATTTGGGGCTCGTGGGTGCGCGGCCACAGCGATGCCGAAACCTATGCACGGAATTATCTACGCTACGCAGAGGCGATGAAGACAGTCGATCCCTCCATCCAGCTAATTGCAGTCGGTGATAACAATCTGGATTGGGACCGCACGGTGCTCGAGATTGCTGGGTCGCACATCGATTATCTGGCTGTCCACCATTATTACGGCGAACGGGAAATGAAGGGCGATGTGCTGAACCTGATGGCTCACCCGCTTCATTACGGCGACTTCTACAAACAGCTCGCCACCTTGGTTCACCAGACAGTGCCTGGACGCGACATCAAGCTGGCGATCAATGAATGGAATACATCCCTGCCTCTCCCTAAGCAGCATTCGATGGAATCGGCGCTGTACGCCGGACGGCTGATGAATGTCTTCGAGCGCAGCGACAACGTTGCCATGAGTGCTGTGTCGGACATAGTCAACGGCTGGTCAGGAGGCGTGATCCAAGCCAGTCGAGATCGAATATTTGTAACCCCGACCTACCTGGTGAACCGGCTATACAGTAGCCACTTGGGCGGCGAACGTCTGGCTACCCACGTCGAGAGCCCGACATTTCACAGCGCCGGCGAGGGTCGAGATGTGCCATTTCTGGATGCCGTTGCCAGCCGCACCGCCGACGGCAAACACCTGTTCATCAAGGCGGTAAACGCAGACAGAAATCGTGCGCTGGCTGCCACCATTGAAATCCGCGGCGCCAGCGTTGCCCCCGCTGGAACGCTGGAAACAGTCGCTGGTGCTGCTGGCGCGGCGAACAGTTTTCGTACGCCTCAGGCGGTGTCGGTATCGAAATCCCAGTTCAGAGCGGGGGGCACTTTTCGTGTCACCTTTCCCAGGTCATCTGTCTGCGTGATCGTTCTCGACCTCAAATAGTCGAACTCTGTGGCCCGGGTCCTTGACCTGAGAAGGGCGGGTCGAAGACTCGCCTCCACACGTCCTGGCTCGCGTTCGCCGCAGCGGCGCGGCATCTGCTGGGAGTAAACGTATTCCAAATATGGTAGAATCTATGAAAATTGGAAGTTGCTTTACTATGGACATCCGCGAGGTCGCGTCGAGAGCAAGGGTCTCCACCGCCACCGTATCTCGTACTCTTAACAACATACCGACCGTCGATCCACGTCTGGCCCGGCGCGTGTGGAAAGTCGTCAACGAGGTTGGATACTACCCGAACAAGCTAGCCAGCGGGTTGGTTTCCGGCAAGAGCCGCGTTTTTGGACTAATCGTTTCAGAAATTACCAATCCCTTCTTTCCTGAGATTGTGCAAACCTTCGAAAATCTTGCTGTAGAGAACAACTACGAGATTCTCCTTACCTCGACGGTGCATGACCCAAGGCGGATGGAGCTATCCGTTCGCAGGATGATAGAGCGGCGCGTGGATGGTGTCGCCATTCTGACCTTCGGCATGGAAGATTCACTCATTCAGCACCTGCGATTCCGCAAAGTTCCACTTGTGTTCGTAGACGTCGGGCCGGATTTTCCCGGCGTCAGCAACATTAAGATCAACTACCAAAGCGGAATACGGCAGGGTGTACAACACCTGGCTGCGCTGGGACATCGTCAGATCGCCTTTATCACCGGTCCATTAAACCTCAAGTCGGCTCAGGCTCGCAGGTCTGCATTCGAAAAGTCGATGGAAGAAATCAGCTTGGTGCCGGGCTTGATTGTCGAGGGCGATCATACGATGGAAGGTGGGATGCGTTTGCTGACGCAACTAGTCGAATCACGGATACGGCCCACGGCTGTCATGTGCTCCAACGACATGACTGCTATTGGCGTAATGCGGGAAGCTTACGATCAAGGAATCAATGTTCCACAAGATCTTTCAGTGATTGGGTTCGATGACGTTCGCCTGGCCCAATTCATCACTCCACCTTTGACGACAGTACGAATGTCACAAACGGACCTGGCGCGAATAGCGTTTGAGGCCTTGATGAGCGAGACCGAGCGTCAGGCGGCACTCAAAGGTCGCGTAGACCACGAACTCGACACGAGCCTTGTCCTGAGACGCTCAACTGCGAGAGCCCCAAGCGAGATAGACACGAGTGCCGATTGAATCCAGCCTCTTCAGCTTCGCGCAGTCGGCGGCCGAGCTGACATTTCCGACCGGAAGGGCCTTCCGAACTCTCTGCCATAGCTAGAACCTTCCCCCCCAGGTTTAGCGTAACGAAAAGCAAACTTTTTGGTTGACCTCGCTGGAGAAAGCGTTTACTTTTACCCACCGAAGTTCCCGGTAAATCCAAGCCAACGTGAGATTTGGTGGTCATCAGCGCGATCCAAACCAGGGTCGCCATACAACTTAGGAAGCAGACATATGGCATCCACCAGACGAGTCTTTCTGCAGCAGATTTCAACTGCCGTCGCCGCGTACTCCTCGGGTGCGTTCTCCCCTGCCTCCCTGGCTGCACAGGCTGGGAAGGGCGGGAGCACTACTTCAGTGACGCGCGTCTATGTTGATACCCGGCGCACTATTGCACCCATCGACAAGTTCCTGTTTGGATCCTTTCTGGAGCACCTCGGTCGCGCGATCTACGAGGGCATCTACCAGCCAGGTTCGTCGCTCTCCGATGCGGGCGGATATCGCAAGGATGTGCTGGAACTTGTGCGCCAGATGGGGGTGCCCATCGTCCGGTACCCCGGGGGGAACTTCGTGTCGGGCTACAGCTGGCTGGACGGGGTGGGTCCGGCGCAAAACCGCCCTCGTAAACTGGAGAAGGCCTGGGATTCGATCGAGACGAACCAGTTCGGCACGAATGAGTTTCTGGCGTGGTGCAAAGCAGTCGGCACCGAGCCGTTGATGGGCTTGAATCTAGGTACTGGCACTCCGGAGGGCGCTGCCGCGCTGGTGGAATACTGTAACGTACAGCAGGGAACTCGCTGGAGCGATCTGCGGAGGCAGCACGGCATCAACGATCCTTGGAACGTGCAGTATTGGTGTCTAGGCAACGAGATGGATGGTCCCTGGCAAATCGGCCACATGCTCGCAAACGAGTACGGGTTGAAAGCCGCTGATGCCGCCCGCCAGATGCGGTACGTCGACAAATCCCTGAAATTAGTTGCTTGTGGATCGAGCGGACCGTTCATGCGCACCTACTTGGAATGGGACCGCGAAGTGCTCGAACAATGCTACGAATATGTGGATGGACTGTCGCTGCACAGGTATTTCGGCAACGATGGCGAAACGGGCGGTGAAAGTTCGAAGTATCTGGCTATGAATCTGTCCATGGAGAAGCAGATCGCGGAGACTCTTGCGGTCTGCGACTACGTTCAGGGTCGAATGCGATCTCGAAAGAGGCTGTGGCTCTCCTTTGATGAATGGAACGTCTGGTATCGCGCCAGACAAGGGGCGGACGTCGACGGGAACCGTCAAGTCGCTCCGCACCTGCTGGAGGAGAAATACAACTTGGAAGACGCTTTATTAGTAGGCGGGCTGCTAAACACGCTGCTTCGAAATGCAAATCGAGTGAAAATCGCCTGCCTGGCGCAATTGATCAACGTGATTGCGCCTATTATGACTAACGACAAGGGCATTCTTCTGCAAACAATCTATTATCCTTATAAGTGGGCGTTACATTATGCCCGAGGCGCGACGCTCGAGCTGCTGTCGCAGGGGGCGCCAGCTTACGAGATTGAGGGCATGGGACAGGTTCCGTATGTAGATGTCGCGGGTACCGTGAGCCCGTCTGGCGAGATTGCCGTGTTCGTTCTCAACCGAGACCTGTCTCAGGCCCGTGAAGTCGAGCTGTTCTGGGAAGACCGATCTCCCGGCAACGTAAGCGCGGCTGCGGTACTCACCGGCACCGATCTGAAAGCCATAAACACGTTTGACAATCCAAAGGCAGTGGTGGAGCAACCCGCTGCTGCCAAGCCTGTCACGAGCAGCGGCCGCACCCGATTCGAAGTGCCGCCGCGTTCGTACACAGTTTTCCAGTTTGGCGCTCCGAGCGGGGCTTGAAGAAGCCCCGGCGTCGGCGGCTGTTACGAAACTCGGTTTCGATTCCAATGGTGGGAGGAAACACGCCTTAGCCGCGCAGCGGCGGCATTCCATCAGCCCAGCCGGTGAGCGCTGGGAACGCGAAAGTGGAACAACCTGAGTCCGCTTTAGCGGACGGCAGGAGTTTCGTAACTGACTCATCGAGTCGGGCCCCTAGACAACGCTCTTGAAGCGTAATTTCGAGCACGTCGGGGCGATGCATCTAGCGCGTCGGGCGCTCCGAGCGCCTGACTATTTCCCGTCAAGACGTGCTACCATCGGCTTCACCTTTTCAGAATCCATTCAACCAGCACGATGCTCTAAATCCAGCCAGAGGAGTGACCCTCGTAACCTTCGATTCAGGAGTTTCTGGGCTAGACTTGCAGCAGAATGCAGGCAGCAATTCGGTGATGACTATGCAGCGAGTGCCTCAAGCTCAAATTGTCCAGCTACCGCAACGGCCAAATTGTATGGTCCGCTACACGGACGATCCCTGCGACGAGTTGATGCAGCAATATAATCAGACGGTGCAGCAGCGTCAGCAGCAAGAATGGGAGGCCTCAGTAGCGGCGCCGCTGCGGAAGCAGATTGCCGAGCAACAGAAGCAGATTGCCGATCAGCAAAATCAAATTCAGACGCTGCAAGTGAAAATTGAATCGCAGACCACCGCAGCGTTACAGAGCGAAGCGCGCAATCGAGCCGCCCTGGATTTAGTTGGCGCCTGTTTAGGCGTGGGCCTCGCGTTTTTTATGGCCTTTGCCAGCTTTCGGAGGCTGGCCAGGAAGGCAACGCCTGCGAAACCTGATCAGGAAAGGGCCGCATCTGCCGGGTCGTGACCTCGCAAAGTCTGCAGTCATTCCAGATATAGTAGGGTCTATAAATCTGTAATCCTCACGGAAGCGAAGGACTTGCTTCTACTCGCCCCTTGACTCTGACCAATCTCACGCTTCGAGATTGCTGCTTGGCGCCCGCTAGTCACAACCGGTTATGCCTCGAGAGGGTCGAGCCAAGCTGCCTTCGGCGAAGGTCAAGATGACTTTAGTCGGCTCGGACTGTATAAAATTTCCCCTCTGACTGACGGTTTGCTCTTGGACCTAAGTAACAGGCTACCAGCCGCCGTTCTGTAACTTGCTGATGTCACAGGGCATATTGGCACGCCCTGTGACTCGCCAATTGGCATCACCCGTGCTCAGCTATAGGGCGGGACCGCCAGAGTAGATCCCCAGGGACTCAAAGCTTAACTTTCATTAGAATTTACAGGGATACAGAAGGAGCCCTCTACAGTATGAACCGCACTTCGCTAATTGCTCTCCTGGCAATGGGCATGTTGGCCTCGGTAGGATGCGCCAGTAAGAACTACACCCGCCAGCAGACGACCCCGCTGATTAATAAGACCAACGAATTGGATGACTTGACTGCCAAGAACACCAAGGACATTAAGGACGTGGAAGAGCGCGCCATGGCGGGCGTCCAGCAGGTCCAGAACAAGGCCGCTGAAGTCGACCAGAAAGCTTTGGCTGCAGGCAAGCAGGCCGATGAGGCCCAGACTCTTGCCAGCTCTGCCACCCAGCGCGTCGACGTTCTGTCCAACACCGTCGCCAACCTGGATAACTATCGTCCGGTTGCCGAAACCGCGGTCCTTTTTGGTTTCAACAAGGACAATCTAACCAAGAAAGATAAGGAAGCCCTGGACGAGCTGGCCAAGGAAATTCCGAACACCAAGGGATTCATCATCACGCTGGAAGGCGGCACGGACTCCACGGGCAGCACGGAATATAACTATGATCTCAGCCAGCGCCGCGCCGACTCGGTAATCCAGTATCTTGCCGCCAAGCATAACGTGCCGGCCCACAAGATCTATTTGATCGGCTTGGGCAAGGACAAGCCCGTGGAATCAAACAAGACCCCTGCGGGTCGGGCCAAGAACCGCCGGGTGAATATCAAACTGATGACCAACACGACCGGCCAGGGAACGCAGCAGCCGGCCAGCCCCTCGGCGAGCACACAGCCGCCGTCCGGCCAAAACTAAAGTTTTCCCTCCTCCCCGGAGGACTTCGCCAACCAGGCCACTCAGCCCCATGAGTGGCCTGTTTTTGTCTGTAACCCCCTCGCGGTAAAATAGCGGGGAATGAGAACTACTCTGGTTTCCGTCCTTGCATGGGCATTTTTTGGCGCTTTTGCAGTCGCACAGAGTTCATCCAGTAAAGCACCTTCCAATCAGGCTCCGCCGCGATCTGATCAAGCTGCCAACACGGCTCCACGATCCGCCGAGGAGAGTTCCAGCAAGGACCGGAACGTGGATATCAGGCCTCCTAAGGATGATTCCAAGACTCATCCTTTTAGCGATTCTGCTGTGGCAGAAGCAGGAGGAGATGTCCAGGAGTTCCATCCCTGGGACCCGCATCGTGCCGCTAAAGATGTCGAGGTCGGCGACTTTTATTTCAAGCGCAAGAACTATCATGCCGCTGAGTCGCGCTATCGCGAGGCACTGATTTACAAGTCAAACGATGCCATGGCCACCTTCGGTCTGGCCCAGTGTCTGGATAAGCTAGGCAAAGCGGATGAGGCACGCGAGAAGTACGAAAGCTACTTGAAGATCTTACCGCAGGGTCCGCGAGCTCAGGAAGCGCACAAGGCTCTGGACCGGCTCAAGAATGAGGGACAGAAGGCAAGAAAGTAGAGCGACCTCAAAATTCTCCTCACTTTTCCACCCTAAGAAAGTCTCCAGTTGAGGCATTGACTGCGACTCGCAACCTGGCGTCATTGCGATCGTTCCCATAGATCACGTGCCAGACCAACTCGTTGGCCGAGCGGTTCCAATCGAGCAGGTAGAACACGGGCAGAGCTGGATTTTTCTCCAACACCTTGTCGCCGCCGTGCTTTTGTCCCACCTCAAATGCCTTTTCCGAGTCGATTTTCAGGAAAGCCGGGTCAAAGATCTGGGTCGAAGAATTATTCGGACTGTACGTATCTTCTGTGCCTGAGGAGACTCCGCGCGATGGAGCGTCAGAGGCATCCGTCCCCGACCAGGTGTATCGTTTAACCCCGCTTCGCGACGGAGCGGCAAACCCGGCCAGCCAGATCGCCGATTTGCCATCGCGGCCCTTGGAATCGGCATTATATTGTGACTCCAGACGAAAGGGTTGTGCGTCGCGTGCCCAACCTCGCGCCGAAATGTACATTTTCTGAAACCCGGTTCGGCCAGTCACAATTTCAGGACCTTTCGGTTGCGGTTTCTCAGCGGGTTTGGCGGGTTCCGATTCGCAGCCGACAAGCATCAGCAATCCCAGAATTGCCATTCCGAGTGTTTTCATGAAGTCCGATTCCTGTTAAGTTTCTTGAAAGCGACGTTGCTTGGCTCAATTCTAAATGAGCGGGAACAGGGAAGAGCATGGATTTCTTGTTGCAACGAATCCAAGGTGCAATCATCTCGGCGACCAGCGGAATGAGCGCGAAACAGCTGCAATGGCATCCGGAATCAAAGTGGAGTGGCGCTGAAATCCTGGAGCACCTTCTATTGACTTATAGCGGAACTCGGATCGCCTGCGAGCGCTGCCTGCAAGCAGAGAAGCCCGTCGCCGCCGTTCCCAGCTTTAAAGAACGTCTAAGCAAAATTGTCGTCGTGAAGCTGAGCTATATGCCCAAGGGGCGACAAGCGCCTCGTGGAACTCTTCCAAAAGGTGCATCCCCTGAGAACATTCTCGCAACCATTCAACAGCAGATCCAAAACATGGATGAAGCGATCTCGAAATGCGAAGAGCGCTTTGGAAGCGGTGCAAGCCTGATAAAACACCCGTTCCTTGGGCCGCTCACCGGAGCTGAATGGCGCAAGTTTCACTGGGTGCACGCGCGCCATCATTTGCGGCAAATTGAACACCTCAAAAACAAGATGCCGCACAATCTTTCGCGAAAGCCAAGCACATAGTCTCTGCGGCGTAGCTCTTCGTTCAGGACTTCCAGAAAAATACCTCCAGCCCGATTAGGACTGGAGGCGCTGAGAGTGAGGTCTTCGTGCCCCTGCTATTCGCGCATTTTGGCAGGAGTACCGGCTTTGCGCGCTTGTTCCTGGGTGTCCGCGAGTTGCTGCTTAGCCGCGTCAACCGCCTTCTGCTTGGCGTCAATCTGAGCCTTATATTGCTTTTCGTCTTTGTCCCATTGTGCCGAGTTGCGCAGCCGATTGCCGGCATCGGCATACATCGCTGCGGCTCGCAGGCGGTATTCACGCTGCAATACGTCAAGTTCCCGCTGCAGCAACTCCAGCGCGTTCTTCTGATCGGCAATCTTCTTCTGCCACTCGTCCTTGGCTTTCTGACGATCATCGGAGCTGTCTGTCGAGGTTCCTTCAGGCTTTGGAGATGTTGCACCATCTTTAGGCTGATCTGGCTTCTGATCGCTGGATTGTGAACTGGAGGAATCAGCAATCTTCTCTGGTTTGGTGGCGTCCGACGATGACGCCCGCTCCGAGCCGACCACGCTTATGTGTTCCTGGCGAGGCAGATTGTCGTTGTCATACACCTTCTTAGGTGCCGACTTTTCTTTTCTTCTTTGACGAGCGTAGTCGGCCAGCTTGTCGTCCTGGTTCTGCGCTGCCGCCAACCCGGCCAGCATCGTCGCCATCATCGCCCCACTCAGCAAAACGTAGATTATGCGCTTCATCGATTCACTCCTGTGTTCTACCCAGCTTTGTAATTCTCCGCAGTCCGGCCGCTATCGGCCCGGGCTGCGGCGAGGAGCTTTACATCAGCCCCCAATACCAATGCAGAAACTGGTTTCCAAAAAAGAAAGCCACCAATGCCATGCTTCCCAGAAAAACTCCAAACGGCATCTGGTAGTAGCGGTACACCATGCGCGCGGACTCCCATGCGCGTCGTCGGGCGATTGCGACCGTCTCATGACGGCGTACAATTCGCCGTCGCATGCGTTTGATCCACACCACCAACACGGTCCCGAGTCCGAAGATGGAGCCGGTGAGGGTCGCGGCAAACAGGGTCAGGATGGTGAGCCTGATTCCCAGGAATGACCCGATCATCCCCATCAGTTTCACATCGCCGAATCCCATGCCTTCCACGCCCCGCCAATGAAGGTAAATGGCGCCCGCTCCGTAAATAAACGATGCTCCCAGCGCTGCCCCCAACAGGGCATCCAGCAAGGAAAGCAAACGCCAGGAAACGTCTGGATTAGAGGGAAGAGATATGACTCCCGGCAGGAGTTGCGATGCCAAGTCATTGACCGGCACGATGAGGCTGAAGATAAATCCGAGGGCGAGACCCGGCAGCGTCAGCTTATCAGGCAGCAGCTTGGTTTCCGCATCGGTGAAGATGAGGCCCAACAGCAGAAAACCCAGAACGCAGCACTTGAGGGCTGCCAAGCTGAGTCCGAACTTTGCGTAACAGGTAAGGAACAGCGCTGCCGTGAGAACTTCCACCGCGATGTAACGCGTTGAAATGGGTGCCCGACACGTCCTGCACCGTCCCCGCAGCAGCAGCCAGCCCAGGACGGGGATGTTGTCGTAGAACTTGATGGGAGTGTTGCACTTGGGGCACCTCGAACTCGGCAACACGACCGATTCACCCCGCGGCCACCGATAGATACACACGTTCAAAAAGCTGCCCAGGCTCAGCCCAAACACAAAGATCGCCGCTGCGATGGTCGGATCCACGGTCTCCTTCTCGGCCCTAAGTTACCGGATGCCTATGGTTTGTCCCGATTATAAGGCGAATAGGTCAGGTGCCCTAAGGTACTGAAAGCCCTGTACTTTCGGGCATTCTTGAAGTAGCCCAAAAGAATCAGCAGGATGAAGGGAAGGGAGCCCGGGAGACTTACCGGCTTCCTGCACTCTCGGAAGTTTCGACTGTTTGTGGCAGGAAGAGCCGAAACACTGTGCCGCTTTTTCCTGGTGAGGTACTACTGCGCAGGCGGATAGTCCCGCCATGTTTTTGCACAATATTGTGAGTCAGCCAGAGTCCCAATCCGGTTCCGCTTTCCTTCTTGCTCGTGAAGAACGGTTGAAACAAGTGCGCTACGTCCTGCGGGGCTATGCCCTGTCCGCTGTCGGCCACAGTTACGTGTACCCCAGGTCGGGAATGGTTGGTCCACTCATGGCTGCGCTCAACTCGCAGCAGCAGGCGGCCTTGTTCGGGCATAGCCTCAATCGCGTTTGCGATCAGATTCGAAAATACTTGTCGCAGTTCTCCCGAAAATCCCCGAATCTCCACGCCTGGCTCAATCTTCTTTTCCAGCCGGATCTTCTTCGCGGTGAGCTTGCGAGTGTAGAGATTGACGACCTCTTCCAGCACGCTGGACACGTCCAAGGGCGCCATGGCTGCTGCATCGCGCACCAATCCCAAAGTTTGCTGGGCAATGTTTATCACGCGTTGCACTTCTTTTTCTGCCGTCTCCAGATATTCGTCGGACTTGGTTTTATCACGGCGTGCCAGGTAGATCAGGTTGCCGATCGCCTCCAGGGGATTATTGATCTCGTGCGCGATCGCCGCTGCCAGCCGCCCCGCCGTGGCCAGCTTTTCGTTCTTGCGCAGCACTTCTTCCGCCCTTTGCTGTGAAGTCAAATCCTGTGCGATGGTGGACGCCCCGACCACTTCACCTCGCCGGTTTCGGATGGGAGATACCGATAGGTAGACATTAACCCGGGTTAGGTCTTTGCGCACGCGCTCGGTCAGGTAGTGCTGGACGGGGTCGCCACGCCGCAGCTTTTCCAGGACGCTGGGGATCTCGTCCCTCAGTTCCGGTGGAGACAGAATCGAAATGTGCTTCCCAATAACCTCCTCCGCACGATATCCGTACAACCGTTCTGCTCCGGGATTCCAGCTGGTGATGATCCCGTTGATGTTCTTGCTCAAGATCGCATCAGCTGAAGATTCGACGATGGCTACCACGTGCTGCTGTGCCTGTTCGGCTCGACTCTCGGCACGGGACTTCTGGCGTGCGAGACCGCTGGCCAGCACGGACACAACCAGAAAGATCAGCAATTCTTGGAAACTCTTGTTGGATAGCGACCAGGCAAAGTGCGGGTGGAATACCACATAGTCGATCAAGGCGGCGGATAAAACGGAGGAAAAGAGCCCCGGCCCGAATCCGAAGAAGCGCGCGCTGATGATCACCGCCGCAACGAACAGCACGAAGGGATTTTCGTGCATGAGCGACCAAATCCGCCATACCAGGAGGGCTGCGCTGCACAAGCCGGCGGCGGCTACGTAGCCGACTAAAGCCTTTGGGAAGTTAGAGGTAGCCCAAATCCGCATGAGTAATACACGTCGCCTTCTGGGGGCAAGCGTTGTTCCGCGTCCGAAATTTTGGACGGTGCTCAACAGGGAACGGTCAGCCCACCAACAGAGAAAAATCTAGCAGGGCTACTTAGGTCTGGCAATTGTCCTTGATCCGTTCTGTCGTGCGCTGCCCAATCTTTCCCGGAACCAAAGATCTCCCCACTCCTCAGGCCCAAATTCCCCGCGGCAAGAAACGTGACGGGCACGTTGTGAAACAGAACTTGGTTGCGATGTTCAGGCCCGAGGTTGTCTGCCCGGGCCCGGCACCGTGCTCTGTTACTGAACCTGCAGGGACTCGATATGCTTATTCAGGTTGGCAACTCGCAACTGCACTTCCGATCGATGTCCGCCACTCATCTGCCAGAAAAGGTTTCCCCAGACCGGCATGTCCTTGGAACCGTGTGCCGGCAGGTTCAGGTCGCCCTGGATCGCGGCAGACACATGGTCGGAAGGATACTTCCCACCATTTTTCTTTGCCAGGGTCGTCAGATCGGTTGGCGCCGCCTTGAGCGCCTCCGCGGCTGGCCCGGCTCCTCGGCCGTCTCTTCCATGGCACACGGCACAGTACGTGTTGTACATTTCTGGCCCAGACGCGGCTGAGGTCGGCTTTACTGGAACGTGCTTGATTTCCTTCTGCTGCGCGATGCCAAACACCACAAATCCAATCAGAACGGCTGCCAACAACAGCATATTACGTTTGAACATGATGACTTCCTCCCTATGACTGCCTACCGCTAGATCCCTGCTGTCGACATCAGTCTAGGCGGAAGTTTTCCGCGAAAACGGTGAGGCTTATCACCTGCAGTTGTGATCGGGATCGCAGGCGGGTATGACGGGAAAGGGAAGAGGGGCGCAAGCCAAGCCTGCGCCCCAGCGGTTCGTTTAGTTGTTTTCCAGCCTTGGACGATTGCCGTTCGGACCTTGGGTGGTTGGCACCACGGTCAAAGGCCCTTTCAGCGTGAAGTTCAGCACGGTTTCAGACGACAGTTTGATCTGCTGGCCCTTGGTTGCGGCCTGTACGCCGCCTCCCAAGCCGCCGCCCGCTGCTGCGCCGATCGCTGCGCCTTTACCACCGCCAGCGAGCCCGCCAATGATCGCGCCGATAGCCGCGCCCGTTCCTACCTTGGCAGCGGTGTTCTTGGTGCGGGAAGAGCCTTCTCGTCGCCACTGATCGGTCTGTATGTTGTAATGCTTGCCGCCCACCGCAATGCGATCAAGCTGCAGAACCAGTTCTGATTTTCCCGCGAACTTTCCGGCACTCTTCACCTCCACCACGTGCCCTTCAACGTCATACCCGGCCGGAATGGCAACATCCCCATCAACCGAGAGTGGCGACTCCAGCGAGGCATGGAACGTTTGGCCCTGTTGAGCTGTCTCCGAATCAACGGTGTCCACCAGGCGCACGGCTAAGGTCGCTCCCTCGGGAATCGTAACCTTGGCCGGCGCTGCTGGTGCTGGAGGCTCGGTATTCACCGCCTCCATCACCGTCGGCGCGGCAGCTACGTGTGCATTCGCTTGCGGCGCTGGCTCGTTACCCATAGCGGAAGTTGGCATAGCCCGCCGGCGCGGTGTGCTGGCCCGATGTCTGGGAGTTGGCTTGGGCTCCTCCACCGGGGCAGGCGCGCTCGCTGTCTGTTCCGCCATTGCCGGTGCTACCTCGAGGTTGTTGATAACCGTCTTCACGCCTTCGACCGATGCTGCCTGTCGGGCTGCAGCTTCCCGCTGCGCCTGGTTATCGACCCTTCCGGCCAGCGTGACCACCCCGTCGGCCGCTTGGACGGTCAGGCCTTTACCTTGTAAACCCGAGTCCTGACTAAACTTGCTCTGTATTTCGCTGGTGATTTGGGTATCAGCCTTCGCCTTGGCTTGGTTGCAAGCTACCCCTGCTCCCAGCACAATCAGAAGCAGAACCGCAACCATAGAGCGGGAGAATGTCGCCTTCATATAAATCACTCCTGTGTTGAACCCAGTACTAGTTTAGATGCAGAAACACACTTGGCCCACAGTAAAATTGCGTAAACTGGGCTGCCGCCGAAGGGTAATAACCCTCCTGTCGGCAAGAGGTTGCGCCGAGCCTGTGGAAAAGATCCGGCTTTTCCCCGGGCCGGACGCAAAGATAAGGGTTGGAGCCTCCCGAATCGTTGCCAGGCCAAGAGGCGTCAGCTCTGGTGGATGAACTTGTAGTCCAGAATGGCAGCTGCCAAACCGTGGCCAGCCTCGGTATCGCGGGCCCCCTTGGAGCGCATAATGCGCGCCTGGCAGAGAACGGTGCTGTTCTTCTGTCCCGAGATTTCTTCCGGCATCTCGAACACCATCTCGACTAGCGTGTTCAAGGCTAGTTGCTCAGGCCCGTGGAAGAGCACTCCCGACTGGCTGATGTTCTCGATGATGCCTTCGAACCAGTTGCCCAGGTTCTTCACCCGGTAGCGGACTGGAGTACCAAGCTTGAGCCTCCGGGCGCGTGGCACCCACGTCGGCTTTTTGGTATGCGGGCGCCGCCTGGTGGCAGGCTCCGGCATTGCCTCCAGCCGCTCAATGCGCCGCATGGTTTTCCAGTCGTATTTGTACTCAGCCGCGCACAGCAAACAGACCTGGTAGTACGACCCATCCGCTGCCCGCCGCGGCCAGGAGAATTCGTGCGCGCAGCGACCTAGCATGATCACATCCAATAACTTCTGAGCCATAGTGTCTTTCGTGAATTGCCGAAAACTCATCATCCAATGACATGCATAACTTGGGAAGGTTACTTTCGTGCTTTTCCGAGCTGAGTTCTTTAAGCCGCAGAAAGCAAAGCTATTAGCGCCTCGATTCGCGCTGCCTTTCTCTCCGTCCGGCAAATGGCACGAACCATGACCCAACGCTCTTTGTCTCTTTCCCGAGTGTGCAATCGAACTCCATATGCCTGGGCCTCGAGACGACTCCATCCCGGTCTTCGCAAGCGGTGTATGATGTGCCGCGTGGATAACCTCACCGCCTTCATCCTCGCAGGTGGCAAAAGCTCGCGCATGGGGACCGACAAGGCCTTTCTGGAGTTAAAAGGGCGCACCCTGCTGCAGCGCGCGCTCGAGACTGTACGGGCGTTGACCCCCGAGGCCATCATTGTCGGCGAGCGCGCCAAGTTTGTGAGCTTCGGAACCGTGGTCGAGGATATCTTTCGCGACCGCGGGCCGCTCGGGGGAATTCACGCCGCGCTATCTGCGACCGCCACAGACTTGAATCTGATACTTGCGGTCGACCTGCCTTTCCTCGAAACCGCTTTCTTGAAATACTTGCTAAAACAGGCCGAATCCAGCGATGCGCTCGTCACCCTGCCACGTGCTGGCGGGGGCTGGCAGCCCTTGTGCGCCGTGTATCGCAAAACTTTTGCCGCCATCGCCGAGCGCTCGCTCTTACAAAGCCGAAACAAGATCGATCCTTTGTTTGCGGACATCAAAACGTTTGTGCTCGAAGAGCACGAGCTTGCTCGACGCGGCTTCTCGCCTGATATGTTCCGCAACGTCAATACGCCGGAACAGTTGAGCGAGGCTAAGAGGCAGCGCCCCGCGAAGAAGTGAGCCGCCAAGGAAATTGAGAACGCCTTCCATCGGTGGAACACGAATCTTGAGCGTGCGACCCGAAACCTGAGACCTACGCCATGTCCATTCCCGCCCCGTCGATCAAACCCTACATTGAATTCGAAGATGTAAGCAAAGCCTTCGGCGACAATCGGGTGCTCGATCACGTCAGCTTTTTCATCATGCCGGGCGAGACCCTGTGTATTCTCGGCCGAAGCGGGGTAGGGAAATCGGTTTCCCTGCATCACATCATGGGTTTTCTCAAGCCCGATGCAGGCCGCGTGAACGTTGCCTTCGAGGACATCACCGACTACCCCGAGCTGCAGCTTCAGGAGATCCGAAAAAAGGTCACGATGGTTTTTCAAAACGGCGCCCTGTTCGACTCTCTAACCGTAGGAGAGAACGTTGCTTTCCCTCTGCGCGAAAGAAGGGACCTGAGTGAGGAGCAGATTTTTCAGATCATCGATGGCCTGCTGGACATGGTGGGGGTCAAAGAAATGCGCGACTTGTTGCCCTCAGACCTCTCGACCGGAATGAAGCGCTCGGTCGCAATTGCGCGGGCTTTGGCGGCACAGCCCGAGTGTGTTCTCTACGACGAGCCCACGACCATGGTCGATCCGCTCATGGCGCAACTGCTCGGGGACCTCATCAAGAAGCTCAAGTTTCAGCTGCATCTAACCAGTATTGTCGTTACTCATGACATGCGCCTGGCGAAAAAGCTTGCCGATCGCGTCGTTTTCTTGCACGAAGGGAAAGCAATCTTCTTTGGAACCTACGCGGAGATGGAGAGGTCAAGCCAGCCAATTGTGCAGGAATTTCTGGAGTTGGATGAGCTCAGACTGGAGGCCTAAGCCCCTTCTCGCCTGCAAGTGCTATCAATCGATTCAGGCTAAGCCAGCGGCAAGGTAGCGCGAATGATGCTTCCGCGATCATCGGAGTCTACCGAGACGGTGCCTCCAAGCTGACGCACGCGCTCGCGCATTCCGCTTATTCCGACGCCTCGCGCTGTAGCATCTTTTCCTGCCAGCTTCACCTCGGGAGGAATTCCTTTTCCTTGATCTCGAACTTCGACGACCACCTCCCTGGGGGAACGGCCAACTCGAACGCTTGCCGTCTTACTTCCGGAGTGATGGTGAACGTTGGTGAGAGATTCCTGGACTACGCGGAAGACCGCAATCTCCACTTCACGGGGAAGCCGCCCAAGATCCTCGGGTATCGCGACCTCGACTCGTACTGGGCTTCGCTCCATAAATCTCTCGACGTACCACTGGATCGCGGAAATGATTCCCATGTCGTCAAGCGTGGGAGGATGCAGCAATTGAGAGAGGCTGCGAACGTCGTGCAAGAGGTTGTGAACTAATTTCGTACTTTGCGCGAGGAGCTCAGAAGAGGTCCGGCTGAGAAAATCCTTTTCAATTTCCACGATTCCGAGATTGATGGCCAAGGCAGCCAGGACTTGAGCCGTGCCGTCGTAAAGTTCCCGCGCGACCCGTCGCCGTTCTTCATCTCGAATGGTCAGCAAGCGCGCAGCCAACGTCCTGAGCCCATCCTCAGCTCGTTCGCGCTTCCGGATTTCCTCGACCAGTTGCCCGTTCTCGCTTTCCAGTCGAGCACTCCGCGCCTTTGCCAGAGTGCGTTCCGCCAACTCCGCTTCGAGAGCGTGTGCTTTCTGCTGCAGCTCGGTGATACTGCGCAGGCGCTCGCCTTCGCTGCTGAGCCTGGTGTAGTGTTCAGTCGGGATAATAGCAGTATGCTCTGCGCAGACTCTTAGGAAGCTATCGCTGTCCTCTTTCCGGCAAAAACTGTGCATCGGATAAGCACAGTGCAGCAGGAAGGAACGCTCCCGGGCCAACTGGTTCCACAGCAGTTCCAGGCGAATAGCGGCCTCAGGCTTCCCTTCTGCGACCAGAACAGCCACCATTTCGCCGAAAGCGGACACTTTCACTTGTTTGCCTTCCGGTGATTCAGCGGCGCGCGCCAGGACGCCGCCTACCACATCCGTAAAGCGCACAGCGTCTGGCATTCCATCAACCATGAAGGTGGCCAGCATCTCCGCTGCGTCCAGCGCAATGTAGTGGCCTTGGTCCACCGCGACGGCAACGTCCAAGCCTCGCGCACTCAGCAGCTGAGCCACAGCGTCCCGATGCGACTGGGTTGCGATCACAATCGCTACATCGCCCGCTCCGAGAACGGTGCCAATCATCCGGCCCCACGTTTCTACGAAGAACTGGTCGCTATCGTAGAACTGAACAGAGTGGCGACTCTCATCTTGGGTGCACCAGGGCGAAAGGGGCGCGAGAGTTGCCAACTCCTCAGCGGGATCCGTGGCTGCGTGCCCAGCCGCTGAAACCGGCTTCATCTCGGAACTGATACTTGGGGTTCCCACAGAGTGTTGCCTTCCATACCTAGGTCGGCGTTAAGCATGCATTCTGAATACATGCCAGCGGAATCAGGTAGTTACTGTACTTTGAAAGCAGAAACAACTTGCAATTCTGCGGCTTTCATACAGCAATCCCTGTACCGCAAGGGAGGAACTTGCTTCGGCAAGGCCTAAAAACCTTCTCTCACCAGCCTCTCCATCGTGATCGGGTTGTTGCCCTCCTCGCCGTGCATCATCTTCTCCACGTACTTCGCGATAAGGTCGGTCTCGAGATTAACTGGATCACCGGATTTTAGTGTCTTCAAGTTGGTCGCCTGGACGGTGTGCGGGATGATGGCCACGGTGCAGCATCGGCCCTCCAGCCTAGCTATGGTAAGGCTAATTCCTTCGATCGCGATCGATCCCTTGTAGACGACGTATCTATCCAGCTCATCGGGTATCTCGATCTTCAGCCACCAATTCTCAGAATCGAGAATCTGTTCGAAAGCGATCAGCTTGCCTACACCATCGACATGTCCTTGCACCAGGTGACCTCCCAGGCGGCCGTCCACTCGCATTGGCAATTCAAGATTCACGAGTGCGCCCTGCTTCACTCGTGAGAACGATGTCCGGATCCATGTTTCCGGCGCCAGATCGGCAGAGAACGAATTGGGACGAATACCCAGAGCAGTCAGGCACACGCCACTCACGGCAACGCTGTCACCTGCTTTAAGTTCCTTCGGTGTTCGCCTGGCTTCGACGCTGATCCGCCGGTTCTCGCCTTTCTGCTCGATTTGAGCAATGCGGCCGACCTCTTCGACGATTCCCGTAAACATGAGAGTCTCCAAGTAACATTTAGCACTTAGCAGTTAGATTCTTAGATTAAAAGATCGTAAACAAGAATACTGCAACATTTGAAGCTGTAACATCATGCGGCGGCGAGCAGGTCGACGATGTTCTGGGTGGCTTTGTCAGCCTTGTGATAGGCGGCCTCGAGTTTGCTGTCGGGTGCGTGAACTGGGTCGGGAGGGTGGTGAAAGCGGCTGTTGGCCAAAGGGCCGCAAAGGCGCTTGTGGAAGAACAGAAACAGGAGTGCCACCTGAACCCCTTTGAGGGTGAG
>DATEPX010000343.1:0-13422 GCA_035272945.1 Terriglobales bacterium | reverse complement strand
TCCACTTCGATGGGGATATTTCGATAGGCGAACCAGACGTGGTCGAACTCGATTCGGCCGGGGCCCGTGGGAGTCTTGGTCATGGCGGCCGAAGTGATCTCGACCGGCGTGTCGAGCAGTTTAAACACCCGCTCGCTCGATGCCATAGCCGACTGCAGGATGTTGTATTTCTCACTCAGGTCCTGGATGGGACGGAAAAAGCGCTGCGCGTATTGCATGAAGGCGACCAGCACGCCGAGTGTAGTCACACGTCGGATCACGTCCAACCCGCCGAACCAGATAATGCAGGCTACTGCAATCGACGACAGGATTTCGACTACCGGGTAATAGAGCGCGTAAGCGAGGATAGCGTCTTTGAACGCTTCCATGTGGCTCCTATTCACATCGGAGAACTTCTGGAAGGCGCGCTTCTCTCGGTTGAACAATTGCAAAACCATCATGCCGGAGACATGTTCCTGCAGGTAGGCATTGATACGCGCAATGGCTACGCGAATTCGGCGGTAGGAGTCGCGCACCTTGTCGCGGAAAACCTGCGTGGCCCAGAAGATGAGCGGCAGCACGGCGAAGGTGATCAGCGCCAGCTTCCAATTCATGCGCAGCATGATCACCAGGATCCCGACCAGGACAAAAACATCCTCGAAAATCGAGACCACGCCGGCGGTAAACATTTCGTTGAGGGCATCAACATCCGTTGTGACGCGGGTGACCAGGCGGCCCACCGGGTTCTTGTCGAAGAAGCCGACGTGCATGTGCTGCAGGTGACGGAAAATCTGGCTGCGCAGGTCGAACATCACCTTCTGGCCAGTCCACTGCATGAAATAGGTCTGCAGGAACTCCAGAAAGAAGGTGGAGACGAGCAGGCCTACATAGATCCCTGCGATCTGTGCAATGCCCACTAGCGGCGTCGAACTCAGCCAGCGGTCGAGCAGGGAATGCGTGCCATCGGCCCGGACTAAGTACTTATCAATCGCAATCTTGGTGAGGTAAGGACCAATGACATCCGCCCCGGCCTTCAGAATGATCGCCGCCAAGGCAATCGCTACCTGCCAGGTGTAGGGCCGTAAATACTTCAGCAGCCGCTTCATCAGGCGGCTGTCGTAGGCTTTTCCTAATACTTCTTCTTCTTGGATAGAGGCCATCGGTCGTTAGGTCTAAGAGTACCTTAAATAGATGGGGAAGTGAGAGGGGAGGATGGAAAAGTTGCCGAACTGGACAGCCGAGGCGGCTGCTCCTACGTAAGTTTTCTAAGCACCAGGGCTGAGTTCTTCGACCCAAAACCTACGCAATTGCAGATGGCATGTTTGATGTGCGCCTTCCGGCCGACATCGGAGACATAGTCCAGGTCACATTCGGGATCTGGGACGTCGAGGTTAATAGTGGGTGGAACCTGGCTGTGCTCCATGGCCACTAGCGTTGCCGCCACACCGGCCGCCCCGGAAGCGCCTTGCGCGTGGCCAATCTGGGATTTCAGGCCGGACATCGGAATTTTGTTCGCATATTCGCCGAGCGCCAGCTTGAGGGCCCGGGTCTCCACACGGTCATTCAGTTCAGTGGAGGTACCGTGCAGGCTTACGTAATGGATGTCGTCGGGGACCAGATGCGCCTCCTGCAGGGCTTCGCTAATGGCGCGCGCAGGTTCCTCGGCAGATTCGCTCAGACGAACCCGGTGGAACGCCTCACAGGTCGAGGCATATCCGGCAATCTCGGCATAGATACGGGCACCGCGAGCGCGAGCATGTTCATAGTCTTCCAGCACAAACATCCAGGAACCCTCAGCGAGCACGAAGCCATTGCGATCGGCTGAAAAGGGGCGCGAAGCGCGCTCCGGCGCATCATTCCATGATGTAGTCAAGGCCCGCAGCAGGGTATAGCCCTTGATGATCCCCGGCGTGATCGGCGAGTCTACTCCGCCCACGAGAAACATCGGTTGCACGCCTGCCTGGATATGCTGCAAAGCGTAGCCGATGGCATCTGTCGAAGATGTGCACCCGGTGGTGACCACGTGGCTGTAGCCGCGGAAACCGAAGCGCATCTGAACTTCGCTGGAGATGGTGCCCATGGTTCCGCTGGGAATGCAAAACAGGCTGACTTGCTTTACGTGCCCCGAGTGCCAAAGCCGGTACATCTCTTCGGAGAATTCCTGCGCGCCTCCACCCGAGCCCAGGATGATGCCGATCTCGCGTTTTTCTTCTAATGACATTGCGCCGGGATCAAGGCCGGCGTCTTGTAACGCCTCGGTGGAGGCAGCCAGACACAGAGGTACAACCCGAGAGACATGCTTGCGCTCGCGGGCATCAACCCAGGCCAGTTCGTCGAACTCGGGAATCTCGCCCGCAATGTGCACTGGCAAGTCTCCGGGATCGAAGCGCGAGATGCGTTTCACGCCGCTCTTGCCATCGAGCGTGGCGCGGCAGAAGGCCCGCTTCCCAAGCCCATTAGGGCTGATCACGCCCATGCCGGTGATGACGACGCGAGGAGTCATGTTCGCGCCCACGCACGAATCTTACAGGAAAGCCGAAGCTAGTAGATGCCGGTGGGCACCGCTGGGTCACGGCAAAATGGGATAATCGGAAGAATGGCTCTGGGCCTGTACATCTCAGTTCCCTTTTGCCGCACGAAGTGCAGTTACTGCAACTTCGCTTCCGATGTGTTTTCACAGGCCGTGTTCGACCCTTACGTCGATCGGGCTTGCGCCGATATACAGAATGCGACTGCGACCGCCGAACGCATGGGCGGCCGCTTCGAGCACGAGGTCGATTCGGTCTACCTCGGCGGCGGAACGCCTACTGTACTAGATTGCCAGCAACTAGCGCGGCTGTTTGTCACGGTTCGGCAAAATTTTTGTCTGCCGCCGGAAGCAGAAATCACCGTCGAGTGCGCCCCGGGGTCGCTGACTCCAGCGGTCTTGGAAACGCTGCTCAACTGTGGCGTCAACCGGGTGAGCTTAGGGGTGCAGTCGTTTGTGGACCAGGAGGCGGCAGCAGTTGGCCGTCTGCACAAACGGGCAACAGTGCTGGATGACATTGCGCGACTGCGGTCAGCCGGGATTTCCAACATCAATGTTGATCTGATCGCGGGGCTGCCGTATCAGACCCGTGACAGCTGGGACTTTTCCCTTGCTGAAACAATCTCTGCAGGCGCGCCGCACGTTAGCATTTACATGCTGGAAGTGGATGAAGATTCGCGGCTCGGGCGGGAGTTGATTGCCGGCGGAACCCGATATCATGCGCATTTTGTGCCGGACGAGGATTTGACAGCGGACTTATACCTGATGGCCTGCGAGCGTGTGGCAGCGGCTGGGGTACGGCAATACGAGATTTCCAATTTTGCGCGGGAAGGCTACGAGTCGCGACACAATCTGAAATACTGGACACGGCAGCCTTACTTGGGATTTGGCGTGGATGCTCATTCCATGCTCGATGCTTCTGATGACGCCTACCTACTGGTGCGGGCTGCTGAAGGGAGCCTGGAGAAGGGTGTCGGCGGATCACCAGCTTGTGAACTGCCGGCGGCGGCTTTTGAGGCAATACGCTTCGCGACGTCGGATTCACTGGAACAATACGTCGCTGGTGCGTCCCTAAAGCGCACGCCGGTTTCACACCGGGCGGCACTGGAGGAGGCGTTCTTTCTTGGGCTGCGGCTGACGCGAGGCATCGATTTACAGGAGATCGGCTCGCAATATGGACCTGATGCGATTCTAGGTTTTGCTCCGCAGATCAGCGAACTGATCGAGAGTGGACTGATGGAGCAAGATGGCGACGTTGTCCGCCTGACTACAAGGGGGCGGCTGCTCTCCAACGAGGTTTTCGAGCGGTTTGTTTCGAGCGAAACACATCAAAACATTAACGCCGAGACCGCGAAGGTTCGCCGAGTGCGCTGAGAACACGGCGAAACCGGGTATAATTCCCGCGCTCGACTTCTGGACACGTGGGGTGAGCCATGGGTCTCTATTCGCATTACGACGGCGCGCATAACCATCCTGTCAATCGCGCGCTGCACATGATTGCCATTCCAGTCGGCTTCTCTTCCATTATTGTGATCTGGTGGCACTGGATCATCGGCCTGCTGCTGATCCCGGCTGCATTTGCCCTGGCATGGCTGGGGCACCTCATCGAGGGTAATAAGCCCGCATTTCTCTCCAACCCGGCGCACGTGTTTGTGGCGCCGGTGTGGATGATGAGAAAGATTTTCGGAATCGAGAAGAAGGTTGCATCAACGGCCGAAACTCTGAAATCTTGAAACTTTATTCGCTAGCCAGCCACTCATCCCAGCCTCAATACCAACCGGTCGGTTTGCTCACTTCGTGGACTCAACGTCGTGTGTTCTAATGAAATGTTTTGCATGAACACGCGCGCCGAATATACATCGATTTCATCTTGAGCGGACGGCGAGTCTGCGGAGGGTCTTTTGAGCACCGAGCATTGAGCTGCACGCGAGATCCTTCGCTGGGCTAACACCCAGCTCAGGATGACGACATTCTTACTTAATACGGCTTGTGCGGCCCGGGGGTCGTTTGGATTTCCTACTGAACGAAGAGCAGCAGCAATTAAAGAAGAGCGTCCGCGAGTTTGCCGAACGCGAGATTGCACCGCACGTCATGGAGTGGGACGAGGCGGGTGAGTTCCCCATGGCAACCGTCAAGGAACTGGGCCGGCTCGGTCTGATGGGCACCATCTTTCCGCAAGAATATGGCGGCGCGGGGATGGGTTATGTCGAGTACGTCACCGCGGTCGAGGAACTCTCACGGGTAGACGGATCGGTAGGGATCATCGTTGCCGCGCACACTTCGCTATGTGCCAATCACATTTTTCTGGCCGGAACGGAAGAGCAGAAGAAGAAATATGTCACGAAGCTGGCGACCGGCGAAGACATCGGGGCCTGGGGATTGACCGAGCCCTCGGCGGGCTCGGATGCGGGCAGCGCCCGTATGACGGCGGTGCGCAAAGGAAAAAACTGGGTTCTGAACGGCAGCAAAACTTTCTGCACCAATGGTCATTATGCCGACGTGCTGGTTGTGATCGCCGTCACCGACCGCGCAGCGCACACCCACGGACTCTCCGCGTTCGTCGTGGAGAAGGGGACTAAGGGCTTTCGTCCCGGCAAGAAGGAAAACAAACTCGGGCTGCGGGCCAGCGACACCGCCGAACTGATCTTCGAAGATTGCGTCATCCCGAACGAGAACCTGTTGGGCCGCGAAGGCAATGGATTTATCGATGCAATGCTGGTGCTGGATGGCGGCCGAATCTCGATTGCGGCCTTGTCTCTTGGTATTGCTCAGGGAGCCTATGACGCGGCGCTGAAATACTCCAAGCAGCGCAAGCAGTTCGGAAAAGCGATCAGTGACTTTCAGGCAATCCAGTGGAAGCTGGCCGATATGGCGACCGAGATCGATGCGGCGCGGCTGCTCACCATGCGGGCTGCGTCCATGAAGGATGCTGGGTTGAAAACCACGCTGGAGTCTTCGATGGCCAAGCTGTACACCAGTGAAGTTGCCGTGAAGTGCGCCAACGAAGGGGTCCAGATACATGGTGGCTATGGATTCATCAAGGACTACCCGGCGGAAAAGTATTATCGCGACGTAAAGCTGTGCACGATAGGCGAGGGAACCAGCGAGATTCAGCGGCTGGTGATTGCCCGACAATTGCTCAAAGATTAAGTCCGCTCGCCCAGACGAGGACGTCTGGGCCTACGTGATTCGCCGGACGTCTGGGCCTACGTGGTTGAACAGTTTGAAACACGAATTGCAGCAATGGATTGAGCGGCTGCGCGGGGGCGATCCGCGGGCCCTGGCGCGTGCTATCAGCACGGTCGAGAACCGCGAACCCGGCTCTGCGGAACTGCTTAAGGCGCTTTTTCCGCACAGTGGGCAGGCGCGGATTGTAGGATTGACCGGAGCTCCCGGGTCGGGCAAGAGTACCTTGGTTGATCAGCTCGCCAAACACTACCGCAAGGAGAATCGCACGGTGGGTATCATAGCGGTTGATCCCACCAGTCCATACAGTGGCGGCGCGATTCTTGGCGATCGCATCCGGATGCAGGATCATTTTTCTGATCCCGGCATTTACATCCGCAGCATGGCAACCCGGGGTTCGCTCGGAGGTTTGGCGCGTGCCACCGCCGATGTCAGCACGGTTCTTGATGCTTCAGGGCGCGACCTGATTATGATTGAGACCGTCGGCGTGGGACAGGATGAAATCGACATCGTGCGGCTGGCGGATATTACGATTGTGATTCTGGTGCCGGGCATGGGCGATGATGTGCAGACCATCAAGGCGGGCATCATGGAAATTGCGGATGTTTTTGTCATCAACAAATGTGATCGCGAAGGGGCTGAGCGCGTGGAGCGGGAGGTACGCGCGTTGCAGGCACTGGCAACGCGCAGCGACAATTGGGTGCCGCCCATCATCAAGACCGTCGCCAGCGAAGGCAAAGGAATCGCGGACCTGGCGAAGGCTACCGCGCAATACGATGCTTACTTAAAGAAAGAAAATCTGGTGCTGAAGCGGAATATTCAGAACTGGCGCGAGCGGCTGGTGGAAATGCTGCGCGATGCGATGCTGGAAAAAGCGCAGGCCCGTCTGGGCGATGGCGAAGTGGGGCGGTACGCCGCGGAAGTTGCCGAACACAAACGCGATCCCTACACCGTGGTGGAAGAGATCGTCGGCAAGGTGGGAAAGAATTAATGAAGATTGATCACCTGGGAATCGCGGTCAAGTCACTGGCGGCGGCCAAGGGCATTTACGAGAATCTCGGGCTAAAGGTATCTCCGGAAGAGACGGTTTCAGCGGAGCAGGTTCGGCTGGTCATGGTGCCAGTGGGCGAGAGCAGGTTGGAGTTGCTGGAGCCAACCTCGGAAAATTCCGCCATTGCGAAATTTATTGCCAAGCGGGGAGAGGGATTGCATCACGTGTCGTTGTGCGTGCCCGACTTAGAGTCGGCAGTGGAACGTTTGAAAAAAGATGGGGTAAGGCTGGTTTCGGAAGAGATCAAAGTCGGGGCCGGTGGCCACCGCTATGTTTTTGTGCATCCGTCCAGCGCGGGCGGGGTGCTGCTGGAGTTGGTAGAAATCTCTCATTAATCGTCCGGGAAAGCTTAGCCACGGATTTCACGGATCATCACGGATCCGAGCTCTCCTATCCAATGCTCCTTCTAGCTGCAGATACTTCGGGAAAACACGGCAGCATTGCGCTTGCGCGCGCAGAGTCTGATTCCTTCGAGGTGATCGAGGTAGTGCCGCTCATCGGGGGCACGTTTTCTGCACAGCTTGTTCCACAGATTGCAGCCTTGCTTTCCAGGCACGGATTCAGCAAGCAAGATGTCGGAGGCTTTGCTGTGGCCTCAGGGCCAGGTTCGTTTACGGGATTAAGAGTGGGGCTGGCGGCGATCAAGGCGTTGGCTGAAGTATTGGGCAGGCCAATTGCGGCGGTGTCGCTTTTGGAAGCGGTGGCTGTGGCGAGCGGAGCACGGGGCAAAGTGATGGCTGTGCTCGATGCAGGTCGCGGCGAGCTATATGTAGGCGAATATGACGTGACTGGCGAGTTGGCGAAATGCTTACAGGAACGAATCCTGGTGCGTGACCAGTTGGAACAAACGCTGGACGGTTCTGCGACTGTTACGCCGGACGCGAACGTTGCTGAATTGGCGAGAGGCGCCGGTCTCAAAGTTCATGAAATCGAACGTCCGAGGAGTGATGCGATTGCGCGCGTAGGTTGGAAGAAGATTTTGGCGGGCGACACGGTCTCGCCGGAAGCACTGGAGGCAAATTACATCCGGAGGTCGGATGCGGAGATATTCGCAGGGCCAGGGCCGTAGTCAGAATTTCCCGTCTACGGCGATGACAGGGTAGGGGTCCTTCGACTCCGCCCGTCCCTTCGCAAGCGAATGGACCTGCTGCGCCCAGGACGACAAGTTTATTGTTGATGAAGATACGTCGCGCGACGCCCGACGATATTCCCGCCATGATGGCCTTGGAGCGCCATGCCGTAACGGCGGCGCACTGGCATCGCGAGAACTATGCCAGTTTGTTTGCCGCCGTCGGGCCCGACCGGCTGCCGCTGGTCATCGAAACCGAAGCCGGCTTCCAAGGTTTTCTAGTGGCGCGCAGCGTAGGCCCAGAATGGGAAATCGAGAACATTGCCATCGCAGGTCCGGCCCGGCGACATGGCTTGGGAACCCGGCTAGTAGGGGAACTCCTGGAGCAGGCGCGGGCGAACGGCGCGGAGGCGGTCTTTTTGGAGGTTCGCGAATCGAACTTGCCGGCCCGCGCTCTTTATGAGAAATGGGCCTTTATTGAAGACGGCCGCCGCAAGAGCTACTATTCGGACCCGCAAGAGGATGCCATTCTCTACCGCCTTCCACTGACCTGATTGCTGCATTTTCGTGCGAAATTTGGTTACTCTCCCTGGTAACCGAAGGACGCGAAGATATGGAAATTAGGATTGAAGCAGTGTAGGCCGTGTGGTAGGTTTAGCCCTGTAATGGGTTTTTAACAACCTGGGTAGGAGGTCTGCTGGATGCTCACTCCGAAGGACCAGCTCCTGGCCAGCCACGAAGAGTTCCGCCGTCTGGCTCAGGAGCATATGCACTACGCCCAACGTCTTGATTCACTCACTCAGAAACGATATCTCAGCGAAGACGAAAAATTAGAAGAGGTACGGCTGAAAAAGCTGAAACTGCGCCTCAAGGACCAAATGGAGTCTATTGAGCGGCAGTATCGGCAAGGGCAGCACCAGGTCGCTTAAAGCCATCGCCAGTTCCAGCGGCTTTTGCCGTCCGAGGGATGTTCCGTTTACCGCAAGGCGCGTCGAAGCGCCTTTTTTTGTTGGTACTTAGAGCCGAACCAGGGCTGGACGTGAACTATAATCTGGACAAGCCCACATGGTTCGCGATGGCTACTATTACGGTACCCTGCTGCTCGTTGCCGCCTCGCTCATTGGCTGGCTGGCCGGGGCCCCGTGGGCGATACCGTGTGTGCTGCTGGCGGCGTTCTTTCTTTGGTTTTTCCGCGATCCTGAACGCGAAATTCCAGATACTCCCGGGGCTGTTGTCTCTCCCGCTGACGGTAAAGTGACGGATATATCCACCGTCATGGTGCATGGTGTGCCGAGGGTCCGCATCAGCATCTTCCTGAACGTCTTTGACGTACACGTGAACCGTTCGCCTATTGCCGGAATCGTGCGGGACATCCGGTACCAGCGGGGAAAATTCTTGAACGCGATGAGCGACGCATGCGCGGATCAGAATGAACAAAATATCATCGCCGTCGAAGGGGAGGGACAAACGGTCGTCTTCAAACAGATTGCCGGGCTGCTGGCGCGAAGAATTGTTTTCACCAAGAAGGTCGGTGATGTACTGAAGCGGGGCGAGCGGGTGGGATTGATCAAATTTGGGTCCCGCACCGATATCCTGCTGGATTCGAGTTCCAAGCTGACAGTCGAGCGAGGCAATCGCGTAAAGGGCGGGTCCAGCATCTTGGCATATTTGCAGCCCAAGCAGGAACCGGTGGCGAGTATGGCAGTCCAGTCTCGCGAGGGAGGACGCTGATGGAGATGGATTTTGATCCAGGAGAGCCCAGGCGGCGTAAAGAAGATCAAACGCCACGGCGTCTGCGGAAGGGAATGTATATCCTTCCCTCGCTGTTTACGACAGCCAACATCGCCGCCGGTTATTATGCCATCTTGCAGATCATGCACGCGTCGGTGAATGAGCCCTCGCACCTGGACAATGCCGCCAAAGCAATTGGGTTCGCGATCTTATTCGACGGCCTGGACGGCCGCATCGCGCGCATGACCAGGACGGCGAGCGATTTTGGCAGGGAATTAGACTCCTTGGCGGACGTAATAACTTTTGGTGTAACCCCCGCCTTGTTGGCGTGGATGTGGGGCTTCCGCCTGTTGCCGGGTGGGATGCCTGATCCGGTGTGGCATACCAAGTTGCTGCAAATCGGCGCTATCGCAAGTTTCCTTTTTTTGATCGCCGGCACTAGTCGATTGGCACGCTTCAACATTCAAGTAAATCCGCAACCCTCAAATCCCGGACGGCCTGGCAAGAGATATTTCGTGGGTATGCCTATACCAGCCGGCGCTGGGGTGATTGCCGCAGTAGTCCATTTCTCGGATGGAGAGGCGATCACTTCGCCGTGGACGGCGCTGAGTTGGACGCTCATGGTACTTGCCGTGGGATACCTGATGGTGAGCACGTGGCGCTTCTATAGCTTCAAGGACATCGACTTTCTTGTCCGGCAGCCATTCCGCCTCATAATCATTCTGGGCGCGTTGATTGCAGGCATCTGGTTTTTCTCCGGGCCGTTGCTGTTTGCCCTGGCCTTGCTGTACATGGCTTCGGGAGTATTCTGGCGAGTGCAGTGGATTTTTCGTCGCCGCGAGGTTCCCCCTCCTCCTCCGGCCTATAAAGAGGTTTCGCAGACACCGTGAGTACACCGCCTAAACCCGTAACTGTCTCTCACGCGGGTGCAACCAGAAGCGCGAATCTGTACCGCGTGGCGATCGTGGGCGCGGCCACGCTCAAAGGCAAGGAGGTTGCGGAGGTTCTCAACGACCGCAATTTCCCTGCGCTGGATGTGAAGTTGCTCGATGACGATGAGTCTCTAGGGCAGCTGGAAGCGATGGGCGACGAAGTCACCTTCATTCAGAGCCTGCGAGCCGAGCAGTTTGAGCGGGTCGACTTCACGTTCTTTGCCTCCGACCAGGAATGCACCCGCAAGAATTGGGGGACGGCCCGGCGCGCAGGCAGCGCAATTGTGGACCTCTCGTATGCCCTGGACGAGGAACAGAGCGCGTCGGTACGCTCGACCTGGATTGAACGCGAACTCGGAAAAGCGGTGCAGGTGGATTTGCAGCCTGGACCTGCCGTTGCCGCCCACCCCGCAGCAGTCGTGCTAGCGCTCCTGATCCTGCGCGCGCAGAAGGCTGGCGCTGTTAAGCGCGTCGTCGCTACCGTCTTCGAACCCGCCTCCGAGCATGGCCAGCGTGGCATGGACGAACTGCACCAGCAGACGGTGAACCTGCTTTCTTTTCAGCAATTACCGAAAGCCGTGTTCGATACGCAGGTTGCCTTCAACATGGTCACCCGCTACGGTGATAAATCTACTCCAGCGCTCGAGACCGTCGAACGGCGCGTCTTGCAGCACTACGAGGGAGTGGTCGGAGAGCAAGCGCCCAAGCCATCCTTGCTCATGGTGCAGGCGCCGATTTTCCACGGACATGCCTTTTCGATTTACTTGGAAATGGAACAAACAGTGGCTCTCGGCGATCTGGCGCAAGCTCTGACCGGCGAGCATGTGACCATCACCCGGCTGGCTGAGGATTCGCCCAGCAATGTGAATGCTGCGGGACAGGGCGAGATCCTGCTCTCAGTCGGACGCGACGCCAATCATGAGAATGGCTGCTGGCTGTGGGCTGCCGCGGATAATCTGCGGATCTCTGCTTCGACGGCCGTAGAATGTGCCGAAACCATGGCTGCCACCCGTCCACGAGGCAAAATCCAATGAGGCTGGGAGGCGTTGTCCTGGCTGGCGTGCTCTCGGTGGCAGTCTCGGGATGCGGTTACCACACTGCCGGGCATGTCAAGACTCTACCCCAGGACATTCATACTATTGCAGTACCGGCTTTCATTAACCAGTCACGGACTTATAGGGTGGAGCAGAGGCTCACTGCGGCTGTGGTGCGAGAGTTAGTCACGCGCACGAATTATCGTGTTGTCAACGAACCGGACCAGTCGGCTGACGCTACGCTGCAGGGAATAGTCCTTGGTACGGTTGCTGCACCGGCGACTTATGATTCGCAAACTGGTAGAGCCGCCAGTGTACTGGTGGCGGTGGCGGTCAAAGTCTCCCTGACGGACCGGCATGGTAAGGTACTCTACGAAAATCCATCCTATTCGTTCCGCGATCAGTACCAGGTCTCGAGGGAACTCTCGAGTTTTTTTGAGGAAGACTCGCCCGCGTGGGACCGCATGTCGCGCGCGTTTGCTCGCGCCTTGGTGAGCAACATCCTGGAGGGCTTCTGAATGCGGGCTTTTGCCCAGACCGACCGGTTTCTCTCCGCCGTCGAAGCCCGCAAGCTTCGGCCCGCCTATGTATTCGTCGGTGATGAGACGTTCTTCCGGAAGCGCTGCCGCGAGGCTATTCTTCAGCATCTCGTGCCGCCTGATCTGCGCGATTTCAGCCTGTTCGACTTTGATCTTGGGGAAACGGATCTGAGCGAAATTCTGGACCGTGCGCGGACGCCGTCTCTAATGGCGCCTTTCCAGGTGTTCTTCGTTCGCGGGGTGAAGGCGCTTTTCGGCCGTGGGTCGAATGAAGAAAAACTCGCCGCTATTGAGGACTACTGCAAGGATCCCAATCCAGATGCTCTGCTTATCTTTGTCGCCGACCACATCAGTATTCCCGCCGACGCCCGCCGCATGGAGATGACCGACCGCGAGCGTTACGAGCGCATCCGCGAGACCCTGGGCGGATATTGCGGGATCGTGGAACTGGCGGGCGTCGAGGAAGGTGAGGCAGTTCGCTGGTTGACTGACTATTGCGGCACTCGCAACGTGCAAATCGACGCCGACGCTGCCCGCGAACTGGTCGACGCGCTCGGCGGCGACATGATGATGATCTCCAATGAACTGGAGAAGCTGATTCTCTACGTAAGTGAAAAGAAGCGAATCAGCCTAGGCGATGTTGAAACCATGGTACTCGCCGCCAAGCAGCGGAGTTTATATGAGCTAACCGATGCGATCTCAGCAAAAGACAGCGTGCGGGCCTTGGAGATGCTGGATGCGATCCTGAACACGGGCGAAGGCGACGAAGCTGCAATTGGGCATCTTTACATGTTGGCTAAGACTTTCCGCCAGATGTTGGTGATTACCGAGCGCAACGTGCACGACACCCGCATGTTGTGGGCAGCGCTCTGGCAGGGTTTCCGCGTTCCCCCCTTCGCGGCTGAGGACATCATCAAGCAAGCCCGACGGTATAAATCTAAACGCGAGTTAACGCGAGCGATTCGCCTGATCGCCAAGACTGACCTGGCACTTCGTTCCAATCCTCCCAGCAAGCGCGTGGTGCTCGAGAAACTCGTTCTGGATCTGACCAGTGAGCCCAAGCCGGAGACGGGATGGCAGCAGGAAGAGCTGCCGGTGTGAAAAGAGCTATTAGCTTTTAGCCTTTAGATTCTTAGATTAAAGATCGCAAACAAGAATACTTCAACATTTGAAGGTGTAACATCATGCGGCGGCGAGCAGGTCGACTATGTTCTGGATGGCCTTGTCAGCCTGGTGATAGGCGGCCTCGAGTTTGCTGTCGGGTGCGTGAACTGGGTCGGGAGGGTGGTGAAAGCGGCTGTTGGCCAAAGGGCCGCAAAGGCGCTTGTGGAAGAACAGAAACAGGAGTGCCACCTGAACCCCTTTGAGGGTGAG
>DATEPX010000342.1:0-3496 GCA_035272945.1 Terriglobales bacterium | reverse complement strand
CGGACTCGTCGTAAACACCGCGTGCGGAAGCACAAATCCGGTCAACCACGCAGTGGCTCTCGAGTGGTTAAGCCACTTCAGCGTAGGCCCATAGGCGGCGTAGAAGTAGAAGGCGAACGGACTGATCATGATGATGACTTCCAACATGACGAGACCGTAAAGGATGGCAACCGTGCGCGAGAGCCACCGACGCACCGCACCCCTTGGCGCCGTGGACAGGATACCCAGGGGAGATGGAGCGGCCGACATAGATCCTCCTCGAGCACATGCGATTGTATTCGAAACGTCCCGCACATTTTCAGCATGCCTCCTGCAGTTTCAAACCATGCCCCTTACAGTTTCGTCAGAACAGTAATCTCGACTGGTATTTGACCGCTCGCAGTACATGGGCTGGATCCTGCGTACGGGGATGGGTGATTCTGCCTGGTCGGGCAGCTCACTATCAGGCGCAAAACACAGTTTCGGGCGCGAATCTGCTCTTCTGAAGACGCCTGCAGCGATGGGAACGCCATGATCCTTCGACATTGATTTGGCGAGCCGCTATCTCTTTGTCAGCGCGCCCCCACCGGATTCCTTCCGATATGCGAACTAGCCATCCAAATGATCCCCGACAGTCAGCAGGGACTGCACTTTCGAAGAGCTCTATTCACTGTTCATCTTTGCCGTGTGGATTTTCTTCGCGTTAACTGCGATTGCCCTGCTTCGTTTGCGCAAAAAAGAGCCCAACCTATCCCGGCCGTACCGCGCTTGGGGCTATCCCTGGACGCCGCTCATCTTTTTGGCTGCCGCGGTCGCTGTCACTGTGAACTTGTGGATGGTCCGGCCTGTGCGCTCCTCGCTGGGTCTGGCAGTGATCCTCGGGCCATTCTTCTACCGCTGGCGCAAGCGAGGAGAGGATTTGCATGCGGCTCAGACGGCTACTAGCGTTTCGGTGCCGTAGACGCAAGCTGAACCACTAATCGCACAACCTGGCTCTGGCGGGAGGTTCCAGTCTTCCGGTAAATGTTTGTCAGCTGCGTTTTGAGAGTATTCCTGCTAACTCCAATCAGGCCGGCGATTGCGGGCGGAGCATAATCATCACCTAGCAACAACGTTACGCGGCATTCGGCAGGAGTTAGTCCGTAAAGGGTCTGCAAAATATCAGCTGTTGGCCGGACCTTCTGCGATGGATCAGTTACAAAGGCGATTGCATAAACGGGGCAAGCCGCATCGAGGTCGATATTCCGCACGGGCGCGATCAGTACCTGCAACGCCGGTCGGGTGCGACGAGAAATCGATATTGCTCCTGCCGGACCCACGCCCTTCCCTCTGGACGTATCCTGGGCTTGAGCAATCAAGTTGTGTAATGTGGCCGTCTCGGTGGTGCGTTCGGCGTGTAGTCGTCCTTGCAGAGCAATTAAGCCATTGTCTTCTGCCAACAGTTTCGCAGCCGCATGATTCATGTGGATGATACGGCTATTGCTTCCGAGAAGAATGATTCCTGTCGCTACCATATCGATCGCGTTCTGCAGATTATCTGCCCGCGTCTTCAGTTCCGACAATTGGAGATGCAGCCGAAACGCGCGGTCCAGGTGCGGAGCCAAGAATCTTAAGAGGTTCAAGTCGCCACCTCGGAAGGGCCGTTTCCGTAGGTCGCGATAAATACCGATGTTGATTATCCGCGCGGGTGAGTTCTCTATCACACCCCACATAGCATGGGCCATCTCGTTCGGCTGGAGGTAGTCGTTGTAAAACTCGCTACGGACGAGTTCCTCAAGAGGGCAAATCTCTTCTGAGGTCGCCAACCAACCCGCGTAGATGTGGGGAGTCGCTTTCTGCATCCACAGATCACGCGTGCCGTAGTACTCCTGGTATAACCGGGCCGATGCTGGATCAATACCCCACTGCAGGGATACAGAGTGTTCCCCACGCTTGAGATCATGGAGCAATATTCCCGACTGATTGCCCCGTGTCACATGCGCAAGTTCCCGAAGGAAAACAGACCACAACGACGAATCGCCAGCGGCATCGTAGAGCGCACATAGGAGTTTTGAAAGCGCGACTTTGTCGGGGAGCACCAGGCACCTCCACTGATGGGTATCTCGGCTTCGCCTCCCGCGGGGCGGCTCATCTTACGCCGTTCAAGGTGCTGCTGCAACGAGGATTTCACCCGTTCGGGTGATGACAGCTAACGGGTCTCCGTACATAATCCAGCCGATTCTCTGGCGGCTTACGTCAAGGCCCACGTCTAGCGAACAAGAGGCGAGTTAACTGAGTCCGGCGATGCGCTGCTCCGTCCGTAATGTCGGTCTTGCGGTTGTAAAAATTCTCGGCCGATCGCTGGGACGTGGGTATCGTATTTTGGGACCGGAGTTGCCGGAGCGGAGTTTTCGGTTTGAATTGACGCACAGGAGGATGTGATTGTGAAAATACGAATCTGCTGCACACTGATCTTGGCGCTGCTTGTTGCCGTGCCGTGCTTCGCCACCTGCTCTCCGAAAATCCCAAGCACGCTGCCGACCACAAGCACCTTCTTTAGCTACGACGCCTCCAATAACATTGCCGACATCCAGAGCGACGGTCTGGACGGCAGCACGTACTACGACGGCGTGGATGGGGTCACGACATACCTCACCTGCAACGGGTACAACCACCAGGCGTTCGGTGACTGGCAGTTCGGTACGCTGAACTCGACCGTGCGCAAGGTCAGCATCAGTTTCGCCAATGCCATTCAACCGTCAGCCGGCGGAACGGCCGTTCCCAATCCGCCCTTCACGATCAAGAACGTGATCGCCCATGTCGAAGACAAGTGCACGCAGATAGCGAACGGCAGCGGTGGCTGGAACAACATGCTCCAAATGACCGCCGGACAAACATTCCTGTGCCCGCTGATCGTGCATTTCTACGACAGTAACGGCGCCGAGTACAGGATCTACATGGGACCCAACTGGGAACCCGAAACCACGTACGTGCAAATCACGTGCAACTCGGTTGCGACCGACAATTCGGGGTGCAACGACTGGTTTATCGATCCCAGTCCGGCAAACGCACTTGCCGGGCAAGCAACTGGTCGCCTCGTTTACTTCAGCAAACGCGCCACTACAAACCAGGGAGATTATTATTTCCGCTTCCACTTTCACCTGACGCGGCCTTGACCTGCGAGTTAGTGCCTCCACCGCCTGCCTTTCCGCCCACTGGATGGTGACGCAGCCGCTCAGCAGATTGCCGCTGGCAGTATAGTCATCGCTGAGGTTGATGCTGAACGCGTCGGGTGTCACCAGTATGCTGTCCGCGGCCACCAGAGTGAACGCGACGGGAAGCCGTTATCGGCGCCCAATCCCAAGATGGTGACGGTACCGGTCACGCCATCGAAGTCGCGCTCGTGACCTGCGTGGAACTGGAAATTGATGCCTACACCGTGGTCGCTGAGGTTCTCCCTCTTCTCGGTACCGTCATCACACTCGTGGTGGTGGAAGGAGAAGCTAGCGTTGTCGCCCTTGCCCTTGACCGAACCACT
>DATEPX010000341.1:0-11794 GCA_035272945.1 Terriglobales bacterium | reverse complement strand
GATCTCCGTAGCGACCGATAAGCAGCGCCTCTCGGGATTGTCCCTGGATGACAGCGAAATCAAAGCTAATCCACATGCCGATTGCGGACAGGTGAAATCCGTTGCGGAATCGGGCCGGCCAGTTCTACGAGTACCCCACTATACGTCCAGGTGACCACTGGAAAATTCGGTCCAAGGATGACCTCCGAGTGGCCCGTGACTCGCCCACAACCTGTAAAACGTGGAACAACGCGCTTCAGAGGATGGTTTCTGGCAGATCGCCCTCGTATTAGCTTATTCCGTTCGCAATGCCTGCATCGGATCGATCCGCGACGCCCTCCATGCCGGAACGAGGCAGGCCAGGGCTGCCACAACTAACATGGACGCAGCCACAGACGCGAAGATCGCCGGATCGAGCGGCCGGGTTCCATAGAGCATCGACTGGATTACGCGTACCGCCCAGATGCTGGCGACCAGGCCAATCGTCAGTCCATAGAGCGCTGGACGCAGGCCGTCGCTCAGCATCAGGCGCAGAACATCCTCGCGTTGTGCACCGAGCGCCATGCGAACGCCGATCTCTCCAGTGCGCTGCGCCGTGAGGTAAGAAAGGACTCCGTACAACCCTACTGACGCCAATAACAAGGACAGCACTGCGAAGCCGAGCACGAGGCTGGCACTCAGGCTGGCGTTACCCAATGACCGTTCAACGATTTGCTGTATGGTGAGTACATCGGAGACCGGCAACTCCGGATCGAGTTCCGCAATCTTTTTCTGGATCGGAATGGAAAATGAGAGGGGATCGGTGGCCCCGCGCACTGCCAGAGTCAAACCCATACCGTTGTCCCCGTTAAGAACAGGGAAATACATGGTCGCCTTGGCCGGCTGACCCACCTGATATAGCGTGTCGGCAACAACTCCGACGATTTCGTAATCGGCGTTTCCGTACGGAACGACGTGGAGATGCTTGCCCACCGGATTTTCCCCCGGGAAATACTGCTGCGCCAGAAGGCGGTTGATGATGACCGTCTTTGGGCTGCCGGCGCGATCCGCGCTGGTAAAAAACCGCCCTTTCAGCAGCGGTATTTGCAATGCACTGAAATATCCGGGATCGGCCGTCCGGTAGAGCGCGTCGGGTAGCGCCGTGCCGGGCGCAATCGGTGGATGTTCGGGAATCGTGAAGATATCATCCTCTCCGGCTCCCGCTCCAGGCACCATCGACCCAAGCGCCGCGGCGCGTACACCCAGCATGACACGCACGTGCTCCAACAGCATTTCATTGAATGCGTTCATCTTCTCGGGACTGTCGTATTTCTTGGCGGGCAGGCTGTAGTCCATCGTGAGCACATTGTCGGTCGCGCAACCCACATCTGTTGTCCGGAGCCGCCAGAAGCTCTTGAGCAGAAGGCCGGCAGCGATTAACAGGACCACAGTCGTCGCAATCTCTACCGTAAGCAGCGCCTTGCGCAACGCCGTTCGCGATTGGCTGCCCGCCGCGCTCCGCGATGAAGCCTGGAGCGCCGCGATCGTCCCCCGTCCTGTGGACGAGATCGCCGGCAGCAGACCTGCCAGCAAGGCCGTTGCGAAGACAAGCACGCAGGCGAACGCCAACACAGTGCCGTCCGCGCGAATACTCCGGGCGGTGGGAAGATTAGTCCACGTGCTGACCAGCCACTCCGTTGCCGCGAGCGATAACAGCGCTCCGGTGATGCCGCCCGCAAGCGAGACCAGCAGGCTCTCTACCAGCTGTTCCCGGATCAGAGTCATCTTCCGTGCCCCCAGTGCGCTCCGGATGGCGATCTCCCTCTGCCGTGCCGCGGACCGTGCCACCAACAGGTTAGCCACGTTCAGGCAACCGATTAGAAGCATGCAGCCAACGGCGCACAGCAGGACGGTTAACGGCTTCTTTACATTCTGTGCGAGATCGTCCGAAAGCGTCCTCGGCGCGACATCCTCGGCCACCGGCGCATTCCGGTTCTGCAAATGCAACCCATATTGCACTGCCTCCACCTTGCTCAGGGCGTTTGCAAGGCTAACATCAGGCCTCAAGCGGGCGACCACACGGCTGAAGTGATAATCATGATGGCGCAGAATCTCCGGTGGCAATCCAGACGCGTATGGAACCCACACTTGTACCTTCGCATCGGGATAGGTGAACCATTTCGGAAGCACGCCGACCACTGTGTATGGCTTCCCGTCCAGATGGATTTGACTGCCGACAATCGATGGATTGCCGCCGAACCGCCGCGCGAAGAGATTCCACGTAAGCATGACGGCGCTTCCATCTGGACGATCTTCGCTTTCGGTAAACGTGCGTCCGATGACCGCATTCACCCCCAGGAGCGGAAACAGGTTCCAGGTCCCGCCCCGAGCGCTCACCAGTTCCGGCAAATCTCCACGTTCCCCCGTCAGGGCGAATTGCCAAAAGCGCCAAGCGGCTACGTCTTCAAAGCCGTGCGTCTGCGTGCGCCAATCGTAGTAGTCTGCCGGAGCAACTGGGTTGTAGTTGAACTGCTGCGCATTCATGCTGGGGTCGCGGAAATGCTCATAGATCATCACCAGGCGATCCGGATCACGGAAAGGAAGCGGGCTAAGCAGGACCGCACGCACCACGGTGAATAGCGATGTCGTAGCGCCGATGCACAACGCCATTACGAGAACAGCAATGATTGAAAACCCAGGCGACCGGAAGAGAGTGCGAACGCTGATCCTTAGATCGCGAAGAAGGCTCTCCAGCCCGTTCCAACTCCAGACAGCGCGAGTTTGCTCGCTAATAAGAGTGGGATTGCCGAAAGAACGCAGGGCGGCATGGCGGGCCTCTTCTGGTGGCACGCCGTGTTCCCGCTGCTCTTCTTCTTCCAGTTCAAGGTCCGATTGTAGTTCCCGCTCCACGTCGGCATCCCGTTTCCTGATCTGCCACCATCTCATCTCAGCTCTCCTCACCCGCGGGCCACATTATGCGTCCGACAGCCTCCGCCATCTGCTTCCATTGCGATTCTTCGACCACAAGTTGTTTTCTGCCCTTTTCCGTAAGTCGGTAATACTTGAATTCCCGATTGCGATCCGGAGCCATTTCCCACTTGGAGGTGACCCATCCCCTTCGCTCCAGTCTGTGCAGCGCAGGGTAGAGAGAGCCGTGCTGCATTTGAAGGAAGTCATTGGTGGTCCGCTGAATATGCTTGCCAATCTCATGACCATGCGCTGGACCATAAAGAAGTGTTCGCAGGATGAGCATGTCCAGGGTTCCCTGGAGTACATTCGCGCGTTGCCGCGTATGCTTGGCCATGGTAGATATCCGACCTCCAATAGGCGGTGATGGTAGACATTCGACTGTAGATTTGTCAAGGGCCGGAATTCCAGGACTACATGTCGAACGATGACTTCAGCCGGAGTCACCTTACCGAGCGGGCCTATGGCAAAATGTGCCACCTCAATGAGATCGAATGCTTTGTTAAGGCAGTTGAGTTGAAAATGAGGATTCCGGCGAAGCCGAACGCTGTTTCCGAAGGGAAGCCGACCGGCATTCCGGGATGAACCCGAACACCCTCGGAGCGTAGCGACGCTGGCCATTCGATGCAAGAAGTGTTCGGCTTCGTCAAGGAAAAACTGTCCGAAGCGCAGCGGAGGAAGAGAGCCGGAGCGAGGAAAGGGGCGTGGGGAAAGGACGGCACGTCCTGTCCCCACCTCAGCACACAGTGACCCGGAGCGCGACCAGCGCTCCGGTTGAGCCCTCGTCCCCAGGAGTTTGTCCATCGCATTGACCGCTCGGACGATGCGAATGCCGCGCTTGTGGAAGTACTAGCAGCTCTCAAATTGTCATCGTCATGCGTTACGTGAGTCGCTCCTAGCCCTGACCTGAAGCGCCTGAAGCGGGCTAACCTTGCTGGTCTACCCCGTCGGCGGTACTCTTGCGGCATGCAACCCCTTCGGTATTCCATCAACGTCACATTGGACGGGTGCTGCGATCATCGTGAAATTTCCGCGGACGAAGACTTGCATCGTCACGCGGTCGAGAACCTCGACCAGGCCGATGCCCTCCTCTTTGGCCGGGTGACTTACGAAATGATGGAGGCAGCGTTTCGGCCGCCGGCGCGGACGGGAGCGAGGCCTGATTGGATGGAACCCTTCGCCCGGACGATCGACGCGGCAAAGAAGTACGTCGTGTCGAGCACCCTGGACCGGGTCGATTGGAACGCGGAGCTCGTGCGCGGGGATCTAGGGAAGGCCGTTCAGCAGCTCAAGCGGGAGTCGGGTAAGGGACTGTTCGTGGGAGGCGTGAAGCTCCCGCTGGCGTTGGCGGAGCTGGGATTGATCGATGAGTACGAGTTCGTGGTGCAGCCCAGGCTAGCGGGCCACGGGCCGACGTTGTTCGCGGGACTATCGAAGCGTGTCGACTTGAGGCTCGTGAGCCGGCTGGAGTTCGGCTCGGGGGCGGTGGCGATGCGGTATGAGCCGAGAAGGTAGCCATTGGGCTTGTTAAGCCCCAGTCGGCCGCATCATGGAGCGACTCGGGCCAGGCCTTCCAAATTCTCGATCAACCTGACCATCGCCAGCGCATCCCGGTGACAGTAGTCGGCTTGTGGAACGTGCTTTCCGGATTGCTCCTGGATCACGGGCCACTTGACGTATAACAGCGTAATCGTCGAAGTGGAATCCGCGAGAGCGGACCGGTTTGGCTATACAGGAGTTACCGGCTCAATCTAGCAAAAGTAAAATCCCTCAGACGGATGATGGCAGCTACTATCTGCCGATGAACCTAGAGATTCTCACGGACTTTCCTCAAGACGGATTGGTTTGAATTGTCAGAGGATTCCTGCTCCACGATGTACCAAAGCCCGCAATAGGGAGTATGACCAAGGCATTCCGGAGGACCTGCCACGACCCAGGCTTCCGCTCTGCTATTCACAACAATGTAGGAGAGAATCTCTCTAACCTCTCGATTGTGCAATGTCCCAGCCTTTACGGTTGACGACCTGCCCATGATGTCGCCGAAGAATCCTTTTATGCTCGGGTCAAGCGCAATTTGCACTTGCCACCACAGCATCGTGGACATCTTTTGAGCAGTCTCCCCCTCTGGAATCTTGAAGACCGGGATGACTTTGTTCAACAAACCTTCGGCATGTTTGGAACCATGCTTATTCGTGATTTCTATAATTCCATTTCGTAGCTTCCACCGATAGCCGTTGCCGTTGAGCAAGATGGAATCAAGTGCCTGCCGAATCGTTTTGTTTCGCAGACTAACATTCATGGGCCGGTCCATCGATGCTCGGTCAACGTATTCGATGGCGATAGGGAGATGTTCCTCGTATGAGAACTTGAGGAGCGTTTCAGTCAGGCCAACGCCTTTCGAGTTGAAGCTGGAAGCGCGTCTTTCAAGAGGGCCGCTCTGCCCGTAGACGCAGGGTGAGAAGAGAAGAAAGCCGCAGGTGATTGCACGACTTATCATCAACATTTGGACACCACAGAATTATAGGTGGTTCCTCAGGGAAGCGGCCAAGTCAAGGCCTGGTAAACAGCGTTCGCGTCCACATGGAATCCGCCCACATGGAATCCGCCGCGAAAGGGAGCTCGTCAAATGGACGAGAACCGCACTAATCGGGCAAGTGGAAGCGAATCGGCAAAAACAACCGGGTTTTGCGGGATCTATGTGGACAAGCTTGTTGATCCGAGGACCAAACCCGCTCATCAAAGCCCGCCCCGTCTAGATACCCGACCAAGAATACAGTAGAATGCGGCGCGGGAGCGTGTAGCGTTCCCGCCCCTTCGTGCATCGATTTGTTGGGAGAAGAACCGAAGATGAAAATTGTAGTGCTGATTGCACGGATTTTACTGGGCTTGATTTTCGTGGTGTTTGGCCTGAACCCGTTTCTGAAATACATTCCGATGCAAATGCCGCCGGGAACTGCCGGCCAGTTTCTAACTGTCCTCTTCGTATCGCACTTCGTGTACGTGGTCGGCGCGGCGCAGGTCATTGGTGGAGTGCTGCTCCTCGTCAACCGTTATGTGCCACTGGCTCTGACGATTCTCGGGCCTGTGATCGTGAGCATCCTTGCCTATCACTTGCTGATGGACCCGAAAGGGCTGCCGCTGGCGATTATAGTGACGGTGCTTTGGTTCATTGTGTTTTTCCGGTACAAGCAGAATTTTTCGGGCATTTTTGCGGCGCGGCCAGCTTGAGCCAAGCAAGGGTCGCGTCGATCTTAGGAAGTAACCGCTTCTAAGTCCTGGTAAACAGCGAAATCGTCCATTTTGAAGTTCTAGAACTTGACTTGTCCGGTTTCCCGACATAACCGGGAGTTGACCGTGCCCGGAGACTCTCAGTTACTTCCACTATGCCATCATCGCGAACGAAGATAGTTGGAGTCGCACTTTTGTGTGTGTCTGTGTCGAAATATGCGGAAGTGCGATGCAAGATAAAACCAGGGTAAAATCAAACCAGCGATGTCATACGAATTTCTAGAACGGGCTGACGAGTTACAACCGCAAGCCGGTTCGAGTCGCTCGTGCGGTCCACCCCGCAAATCGACTCTGGCTGGTGTGCTTAATCCACAAAACTGCCCCCAATGTGGCCAGCGGTTTCCGTCCAAATTAGAAGAATCTGTCATGAGGAAAACTCGCGCCAAAGACCCTGACGAATGGGAGAAGCTACGTCAGAAAATAAGCTATAAGGTGTGTACGTGCCTGGAGCCGACGAGCACCTGACTTTGTGAGGAACTTCTCCGCACGACTTATCGGGCAAGTAGGATCGTTAGAGTTTCTAGCGGCTCAAGGGACCACAAAAATCTTCAGCCTGTTTTGCTCCAGCACAGCAAGCCGCCCGCCATCAAGCGAGAGTGCAGCTCGCCCATCGAGAGGAAGGCCCTTCTTGATCAGAGCGCGCTTTGTGTTAGTTTCAAATACAACTAATCTTCCTTTCGATGGACAGAACTTGCCGAACAATTCACAAAATGCGCTTTCATTTTTCACAGCAAAAACACTTGAGCGGAGACCGTCTGTGGAAGCGCCGGGGAAGGCTCCGAATTCGTAGCCTTTCGGCACGACATCCATGTCCGGCTTTGGGTCGATCGAATCTAAGTCCTGAGGGGAACACGCTTCGGCATTTGTCATTGGAACATTTGCGTACGAAAGGCACGTCCGCTCTCTTGTCTTCTCGTGGCTTGCCGTCCAGAAAAGTACACGCTGGCGATCAGGGCTGACTCCCGCCAAGTGCGCCAAGTGAATACCATCGCCGATGCGGACGTGATCATCGCTGTCGATTTCCTGGATCTGAATGAGTTCATCGGAAAACGCCAAGACTCTGTCGTGCGAGTGGGGTAGCGTCTTTAGATGAGGACTGGGAACCTCAACGATGACCGTCTGCCTAGGCCCAATCCAAATCCCACCGTGCCGGATTATTCTGACACCGATGCCATTTCCGGCATCATACGCGGTGTCCGCCGAGTGCAGCATGTTACCTTGCACGTCGAATGTTGCAAGCCGCAGCGAACCAGCCAGGAGTCCATCCTTGACTGCGCAGTCTGAACTAGTGTTGAAGGCGACTAGCAAACGCTGTGCGTCGAGCCATTCGACCGACCAGTAGCCAAAGTATTGATAGGGACACTCCTTATAGCTGTTCCGTGTGAAGGCGTCCGCGGGAAGCCCTGCAACTCTCAGATCGCTGGAAACGACCGGCTTTATTTGACCATTTGCGGAACCGCACCAAGTGAAGGCTAGGACGGTTGTAAAACAGCCGATGAGCAAAGCAGCCTTACGACGGGCTTTAAAAAGCACAGAGCATCCTCCCAGGAAACCATTCTGTGCCGACGAGATGTGCAACTGTTGAGCCATTTCGAAACCATCTGTCAATGGATTTCACCAATTTCACCCTATTGACAGCCGCGGAGGATTGGGTTAAGGATGGCCGCATCGGCATGGGGTGTGAAGCCATTGGAGTGTGCCATGAACAGCGCCTTTCGTGCTCTTCCACTCTCTTTGTCTGTGGTTTTCTTGTTTGTAGTTTTAGCAGCTTTCCCTCCAACGCTTTTTGGACAGGCTGTTTTCGGAAGTATTTCCGGGAGCGTGTCCGATCCCTCGGGAGCGGGAATTCCGGGCGCCAAGGTCATCATCATCGATGCAGGAAAGGGCGTCTCCTACAATACCTCGACCAATGAGTCCGGTTTCTACACTCAATCCCACCTAATCGTGGGCCTCTATGAAATTCGCATTGAAGCAACCGGATTCGGCGCATATGTTCAGCGAAACGTGAGCGTCGAGGTCGACGCGGTTACACAAGTAAATGCTCGGCTTACGATAGGCCAATTAGGTCAGGTGGTAGACGTCTCGGGTGAGGTGCCGTTGCTTAAGACTGAGCGGTCCGACGTTTCCGATACCATCACTCAGAAATCCGTGCAGGAATTGCCGGTGCTGCAGCGCGATATGAGCCGGCTTTATTTTCTTATACCCGGCGTTCAGGCCAGCGGCACCACGGCCGCTAGCGAGCAGCCCCATGACGTTTATCGCCCCAAAATTGGCGGCCAGTACTGGGGCGGCATTGCATTTCAACTGGATGGCACGGACAACCGCGACTCCGTTTTGGGTGAACCCATCATCACACCGAACTTTGATGCCGTTTCGGAATTGAAGATCACTACGACAGCCTACGACGCGGAGTTTGGCCAGGCGAGTCAGGCGGTCATTTCCATGCAGACTAAGTCAGGCACGAATTCCTTCCATGGCAGCGCGTTTTGGTACCGGCGTGACAATAATCTGAGCGCCCGCGACCCCTTCAAAGAATCACGGCCGGGCCCGAATGGCCGATTTATACCCGGGACGCTCTGGAATCAATTCGGTGGCTCCCTTGGCGGGCCCATTCAGAAAGATAAGACATTCGTCTTTGGCGATTACCAGGGAAGCCGACAGAAGAATGGAGATTCGGTGCTGGTCCGCGTGCCCACCGCAGCGGAGCGTTCTGGCAATCTGAGCGGTTTAGGCGTGCCGATTTTCAATCCATGCGACGCCACGGGATGTAACGTGCCGCCGGCCAGCCGACAGCAGTTTGCCGGAGGCATTATTTCTGGTACTTTGCTTTCACCGCAAGCGCAAGCCTTGCTGCAATTCATACCGCTTCCCAATTTCCCCGGCGCTCTCCCAACAGATCCTAACTACGTTGGCTCTGGAAGCGGGATCGTGAACAGCGACTCCTTCAACGTGCGGGCGGATCGCTACCAAACGGAGAAGCTGCACATGTTCGGGAGGTACAGCCTCCTCCAGTACGCTCAAGCGGCTCCCGGCGCTTTCGGGTTTGCGGCTGGAGGCCAAAACTTCCCCACAGCGAATTTCGCCGGCACCTCCTCGCTCCGCAATCAAAGCTTGGCTTATGGTGTGGATTATTCGCCGACACCGAATTGGGTCGGAGATTTCCGTTTCGGCTTTTTCCGCTATCGGGTGCTCGTGAATCCCAACGGGCTAGGCACGTCTCCGGCCAAGGATGCGGGTCTTCCGGGCTTGAACCTCGACAGCTATTACACGTCCGGCATGCCGGCTTTCTTTTTGAACGGTACCGGAGGCTTTTTTTTCGGATACTCCCTGAACCGAAACAATATGGGCAACCAGTGCAACTGCCCGTTGAATGAGCAAGAGAACGAGTTTCAGTGGGTCGGTAACGTGACACGCACGTTCGGGAATCATGCGCTTAAGGTCGGGGCGGATTTCCGTCACGCCCAGAATTTACGAGTCCCGAGCGACTCCCACCGTTCTGGCGAACTGTTCTTTGACCCGGTAACTACGTCGGGTCCCAGCGGAGGGGGACTGTCCTTGGCGTCGTTTCTTTTGGGCCAGGTGCAATCGTTCGCGCGGTACGTTAGCAATTCCACGAGCGCGGCGGAGAGGCAGAATCGTTTCTTTACCTACGCTCAGGACACCTGGAGAGTCGGGCGAAAGTTGACCGTAAGTTACGGGCTGCGCTGGGAGATTTACTACCCCCAATATGTGAACGGCTCCAGTAATGGCGGCTTCCAGAACCTGAGCACAGGCGAGGTACTGATTGCCGGGCAAAACGGCGCGGACCTCAATGGGAACATCAATACTGCTTTGACGCATTTTGCGCCACGCCTGGGGGTGGCCTACCAGGTCACACCAAAGACAGTTGTGCGTATGGGTTACGGAAGGTCGTTTGACGTAGGCGTCTTCGGCGTGTCATTCGGGCACAACGTTACCCAGAACCTGCCGGTACTCGCTAATCAGTCATTGAATCCCGGCCAACCCTGGCAGTCCGTTTTCACCTTAGCGCAGGGCCCTCCGCCACTCAACCCGTCCACGATTCTGGCGGCGCAGCCGAAGGGACCCAATGGAAACCCAATCTTGCCCGATAAGATCAATCCCAATGTCTTGCCTCTGACCAGCGACAACACCATGAGACTGCCCACCGTGGATGCCTGGAACCTCACGGTGGAGCGACAGCTCACTCCCACACTTATCGTTTCTGCTGCATACGTTGGAAACAAGGGCGAGCACGTAACCCCTGGAGGCACGAATTACAACATCAACCAGCCAACCGTTGTGGGTTTCGGAACTCTCAGCACCAACCAGCGCAGATTTTTCTTTACCAAACCTTGCCCGACATGTCCGTCCGGACAGCTTGGCTGGACTCAGTCCATAAAATATTTCAGTGACGACGCCAGCGTAAAATTCAATTCCCTGCAGCTTCGCGCGGAAAAACGCTTCTCGAACGGCATGACCTTTCAGGGAAATTACACTTGGGGCAGCGCCTTCGATTTCGAAAACAGCTATTTCTTCTGGAATCCTCGTGTCGGGTATGGCCGGGCGGATGGTGTACGCCTCCACGTTTTTAACCTGAACCATACGTATGAACTTCCGTTTGGCCGAGGCCGCACCTTCTTTCGTGACGTTTCGCGACCTGTGGATTATGTGATTGGGGGCTGGCAGCTCGCCGGAATTTGGACGTGGCAATCTGGCCTGCCGTTCACGCCCTCTTATCTCGACTGTGGTTCTGATAGAGACACCGGGCCGTGCCGCGCCACTCTGGTCGGTGATGCCCACGTTTCAGATCCCGGGCGCTTCGGATGGTTCGCAACTACGACGTCCGGAGCTGCGTCAGGCTGCACGACCTCAACGATGCGGTTAGACGCTAATGGCTGCACCCGTGGTCCCTGGACTCGACCGCAACGCGGAACATTCGGAACTGTGGCTCGCAATTCGTTTTTCGGACCCCACTTTTTCAATGCCGACGCCTCCTTAAGCAAGCGTTTCGCAATAACCGAAAACCTCAGTGGTCAATTCCGAGCGGAGTTATTCAATGTTTTCAATCACGTGAATCTTGGACAGCCAAACACGCTTGTGGACTCGCCGTCAGGTGGCAAGATCACCGGCCTTGCCGCGCTGGCTCAAATGAGGAGATGGCAGTTCGGTTTCCGTTTTGACTTTTAGAGTGGGGGGTAGAACAGTAGACAGACATCGTGTTTGCGGCAGCGTTCCGCGTGGGACCAGATGAAAGAATATTACATGAGTTTCGGCGAATCGTATAGTCAGTAACATCTACATTGGACTAAGCCGGAATTCGATGTTCCTGTCACTCGGATCTCGAATCTTCAAATCGGTTAGTCGGTGCAATGCCGACTCAAGAAGTTCCATCATCGGCCGATCCTTGGGGTTACGCTTGAGGACGACACGCCGGGCATCTTTCGTCAGGCGGATTTCTGCCGGCATCATGAGGATCGCGTGAAGGAGTCGTGCGAAGCTCATGTGGTGTTTTTCAAAGCTCTCACTGAGGAACCAACTCGCGATATTCACCAGGGCGATGCGGAAGAAGCCCATAATTTGA
>DATEPX010000340.1:0-2294 GCA_035272945.1 Terriglobales bacterium | reverse complement strand
CATAGGGGTAGGCGACGTGCCGGGCAGCTTCAAATGGTACCAGGCGCTGTTCGGTCAGCCGGCTACCCTTCCTGCCCATGATTACTTTGGGCAAATCCTCGATTCAGATGGAACTGTTTTGCTCTGCCTCCACGAGTGGGGCGCCCACGAGCATCCCTCATTGATGAGCTCCGATCACGGGACACCCGGCAACGGGCTCCTGTTGTTCTTCCGTGTCGATGATTTCGACCTGGCGATTCAAAGGGCACGCTCTCTCGTCACTCGGCTCGAAGAGGAGCCACACGTGAATCCGAACACTCAAACCAAGGAGTTCTCGCTCCGAGATCCGGACGGATATTACGTTACGATCAGTGCGCTCTCTGCGGCCTGACAAGGCGCTGCAGCGGCCGAGCGCTGGCCGGGGCTTCATGGGCAGCGCCGCCCGACCTCGTTCCCCTCGCAGGGCGGCTCTTGCCGTCTGATCGCCCATTCCAATAGGGAACGTATCGCGCAGTTTCGATTATTCTGATCGTGTCACGGGCAACCCTTCCATAATCGCGATAAGGTAAGAGTTGCCGACGATCCGGGAGCTATCGCATGATGGATCGAATCGAAAAGGTGAGCGACGCTCGATCAGCGATCTGTTCCGTTGACGCGCCTCTTCCATCCACCTAACATGGCAGGCCAAGGTTTCGCGCCTGCCGCCATGATCGGCCAAATCATCTCGCACTATCGTGTCATCGAGAAGCTCGGCGGTGGCGGGATGGGTGTGGTGTACAAGGCCGAGGATCTCGAACTTGGCCGCTTCATCGCCCTGAAATTCCTGCCCGACGACTTAGCCGGAGATTCGCAGGCGCTGGAACGCTTTCGTCGCGAAGCGCGTGCGGCCTCTGCTCTGAATCATCCCAACATCTGCACCATCTATGAGATCGGCAAATACGGGGACCAATCCTTTATTGCCATGGAGTTTCTGGAAGGAGTGACGCTGAGGCACAGGATCGCCGGGAAGCCATTAGACATCGAGACCTTGCTGTCGATCGGAATCGAGGTTGCTGATGCGCTCGATGCGGCCCATACCAAGGGCATCGTGCACCGCGACATCAAGCCTGCCAACGTCTTTGTGCTTGCCCGCGGTCATGCCAAGATACTCGACTTCGGCTTGGCCAAGGTGGGATTGGCAATCGACCGAAAAGACGTAGCACCCGCAACACCCACCGTGAGCGAAGAACTACTGACCAGCCCGGGGAGGGCTGTGGGGACAGTAGCCTACATGTCGCCAGAGCAGACGCTAGGCAAGGACCTGGATGCCCGCACCGACCTCTTTTCCTTTGGCGCAGTGCTGTACGAGATGGCGACGGGAACACTAGCGTTTCGAGGTGACACGACAGCCGCGCTGTTCGACGCCATCCTGCACAAAGCGCCGGCCGCTCCGGTAAGACTCAATCCCGACTTACCCTCCGAACTTGAGCGCGTCATTTTCAAGTGCCTAGAGAAAGACCGCGAACTGCGTTATCAGCACGCTGCTGACCTCCGCGCGGACCTGAAGCGTCTGAAGCGGGATACGGACTCAAGCCACGCGCGTGCGGCGAGTGAGATCATCTCGACGAGTCCCATAGGACCTGTCGTTCCGGCGGCGGACCGACCCTCCAGTGGAGCAGTCATATTCAATGAAGCTAGACGCCATAAGGGCGTGCTGGCGCTGATGCTGGTCAGCTTGGTGCTGTTGATGGTTGCAATGGGGATTTATTTGTCCAGGTTAAGCGCGCGCAGAAGTGACTGGAATCTCCAGGCTATGAAGATCAGCCGAGTTACGCAGAGCGGGAATGCGGTCAATGTCGCGGTTTCGCCGGACGGGCGCTATGTGGTCTACGTCCTGAGAGAGGGGGAGAAACAAAGCCTCAACGTTCGTCAAGTAGTTACGGGCAGCGACGTGCAGATTCTGCCGCCAGATGAGATTGGGATCTATAGTCTCACCTTCACGCCGGACGCCAATTACATTGACTTCATCCGCACTGAGAAGAACAACCCCGCTAACACCTTTCTCTATCGGATGCCCGCGCTCGGCGGAACACCACACCTCGCGATGCAGGGGGGTATCGACTTCGGATCCAGTTACTCTCCGGATGGTACCGAGTTCGCTTTCTTGCGGTACGCGTCCAGTGAAAAAATTGATGTTTTGATTGCCAAGGCCGACGGGAGTGATCAACGGGTTCTAGCTTCACCTCCCTACATTGAGGGATTTACCGGTGTAGCGTGGTCTCCCGATGGCAAGACGGTTGCGTTCACAACCTCGGAGGCCACGAAAAGTCTTCGTT
>DATEPX010000339.1:0-64138 GCA_035272945.1 Terriglobales bacterium | reverse complement strand
TATTAATCCCTGTCCGACTGGTACCCGCAGATTCTCTTCCTGCCACCCCGTTTGGCTTTTCAGAACGAGTTCCTGCTTTTGCTGATCCAGCAACAAGATCGCAACCCTTTTCAAATGAAAGAAGTCGCGCACGATGATCAGGATCTGGTGCAGCACCTCATCCAACTCGAAGGTGGACAGCACCGCCTGACTGGCATCGTAAAGGAGGGCGATTTTTTGCATAGACTGGCTGCTGGATTTTACCCCGCAGGAGTGAGCTGACGGAGGTTCCGAAAGTAACCAGCAAGAGTAGCTGAACGTTATCAGGAACAGGGTCTACAGCGATGTCTCCCCGCGATTACAGGATGTGCTCGATTGGGCGTGACTCTGGTGCTGGCTAGCCTGATTTTTGAGGGAGAATATTATGCCGGAAGAACAAACCATCGAGCATGCACAGGAAGATGCTCGCCAAGGCAAATCCCCCCAGCACCCAGGCGGGCGAATTTGTTGGCCAAGAAGTGCATCACCTGTGCGAAGGTAACCATGGTGCCCGATCCCCCCAAGCAGGCAATCGCCACCGGATTATCGAAGGCTCGCCGTGCCGGCGTAAGACTAAGGCCACCGCGCCGAGGCCAAGCCTCAGCACGAACCCGAAGGCAAGCCACCGGGGATTAACGTAAGGGACAAAGCCACGCTCGCCGCCGCCCGTCCGGCCGACGATCGCCTGCCACCCGGGCAGCCCTGAGGCGTGAAGGCAGCAGCGCCGCCTCCCGCAGATCGCTTTCCAGACAAGCCCGCAGCACGGCGCGCAGCCGTGGATCGGCCAGCCGTCATCGCTCCGCAAGAAAAGCTGTTCGCACGAAACTCAGCAGCGGCTTGCGCCAGGGGCCGGAAAAGCGGCCCGCACCCGCCGCGCCCCCGCTCGCAGATAAAGACCGCAGGGACGGTCCACCGCAGCCCGGATCCCCGAGGATTCGGGCTTTTTTCTAGGTACCGGCTGGTGTGGCGCGGACACTCCTGTCTCTGCCTTTGTTAACATTCCTCCCAGATGCTGGAGCCCACCACTTCCGTCCAGTACGTCAAGGGCATCGGCCCTCGTCTGGCCGAAGTACTGGCAGGCAAAGGCCTTCTCACCGTCGACGATCTGCTGCACTATCTCCCCTTCCGTTACGAAGACCGCCTCAACCCGTGCGGCATTGCCGAGCTGCGCGCCGGGGAGATGGCTGCGGTCATCGCCGAGGTCCGGAACTCAGGCCTGTTCCGTACACGCCGTATGCCGATTTTTCAAATGACCGCTGGCCAGGGCAGAGCCCGGCTGAAATGCCTGTGGTTTCATGGCACCTACTTGAAAGACAGGTTCAAGCCGGGGCAGATGGTCGCACTGTACGGCAAAGTTGAAGCCGATGATCGCACCCGCGAGTTGCAGATCATCCAGCCGCAATTTGAGATTCTCGGCGATGCCACCGAAGAAGGAGCTTCGGATGGCACCGAGCAGAAGCTCGCATCATCGCTCGAAGTCGGTCGCATTGTCCCCATTTACGAGTCTGCCGGACAAGGAAGGCTGACCTCCCGCTGGTTCCGGCGGATTATCCACACCGCGCTGGAGAACATGACGCCGGAGCTGCCTGATCCCATTCCGGCGGTCGTTCGGCGTCACATCGGGCTGATCTCCCCGCGCGAAGCGCTCTGGCGAGTCCACTGGCCTGAGCCGGGCGAAAGCCTGCAGGATCTACAAACCTCGCGCACTCCGGCTCACATCCGTCTGATTTTTGAAGAACTGTTTTTTATCGAGCTCGGCCTTGAATTGAAGCGCCGCCAGCAAAAAGCGCAAACCGGAATTGCATTCAACCTGGACGATAGGGCACGCGAAGCGATCAAAAAGATCTTGCCTTTTCATCCGACGGCGGCCCAAAAGCGCGTTTTGAAAGAGATCGCCTCCGACATGGAAGAGCCATTTCCCATGCGGCGTCTACTGCAAGGGGACGTTGGCTCCGGCAAAACGATCGTCGCCTTCGAAGCGGCCATCATTGCCATCGAGAACGGCTATCAGGTCGCACTCATGGCGCCCACCGAAATTCTTGCCACCCAGCACTATCTCTCCGCCCGCCGCATTCTGGAAAACGCGGGTTACAGCATTGTCCTTCTAACGGGATCGCTGGAAGAGGATCGCAAGCGGGAAATCCGGCGCCACGTAGCCCAAGGCAATGCCCAATTGATCATCGGCACCCACGCCCTCCTGGAAGAAAAAGTGGGATTTGAAAAACCCGGCCTGGTGATCGTCGACGAGCAACACCGCTTCGGAGTCCTGCAACGTTTGAAGCTGATGAGAAAGGCTGGGGAGCCCACCCCGGGCCATGTGGGGGCCGGTCTCCGGCCCGCCCATGCTGACCGCGGCTCCGCTCCCGAGCCTGACGTTCTGGTGATGACTGCCACGCCTATCCCGCGCACGCTGGCCCTGACACTCTATGGCGACCTGGACATCTCTGTGCTCGACGAAATGCCGCCGGGCCGCACTCCCATCGTTACGCGCCGCGTCTCCGATGAACGCTCCCCGGAAGTCTGGGGTTTTGTGCGCAAGCAGGTTGCCGCCGGCCACCAGGCTTATATCGTTTACCCTGTCATCGAGGAAAACGAAGAAACGGAACTCAAAGCCGCGAAGAAAATGTACAAGGAGCTGGAGAGCCGGGTTTTCCCAGACCTCAAGGTCGCCCTCCTGCACGGCCGCATGGACACTGATTTGAAAGACCAGGTTATGCGGCTGTTTCAGCAGGGGGAGATCCAGGTGCTGGTCTCCACTACGGTAATTGAAGTCGGTGTGGACGTGCTTAATGCAACGGTCATGGTCATCGAGCATGCAGAGCGCTTTGGTCTGGCCCAACTCCATCAGCTTCGCGGACGCATTGGTCGCGGCGCCGCAAAGTCCTACTGCATTCTGATGACGGGAGGCAAAATAACCGAAGAAGGCGAGCGCCGGCTCGACGCCATGGTCCGCAATAACGACGGATTTCAGATTGCCGAACTCGACCTCGAAGTCCGGGGCCCGGGAGAATTCTTCGGCACCCGCCAGGCCGGCATGCCAAGTTTCCGCGTTGCCAACCTGATTCGCGACCGGCAGTTGCTGGAAGCGGCGAAGCGGGAGGCGGCCGCGGTTCTCGCCGGGCCGAATTCAGAGATCACGCAAGCAGAAATCGAGCGCGCCATCTGGCATATGCGCACTCGTTGGCAAAACAGCTATGGCCTGGTGGAAGTAGGATAGTTTCTGCCAAGCCAACCTTCTCCTGCTCATGCGTCCGGGCGCGACCTGCAAGGCTGGCGAAGGAGGAATCCTGCTGGCTCTCCCGGTTGGTGATCCAGCGGAGTGCACTTGGCCCACTCCTTCTCTGCTAGCCCGTGCCCTCGCGACCTTACTTGACCACTGCGCCTGTACAAAAATCTTGGCTGCGCAACAAAATGTGACGTAGGCCCCATCGATGTGTAATTGCGAAACATTTTCCTTATGCCGAAGGCGAACAGCCACGTTGGGGAAAGATTCGTGAGGAGCGTTTTACGCGGCTTAGGATCGCGGGGCGCTGCCGACCGCGGCGACCGCGGCCCCTTCATTGACAAGCGCATCTCATTCGGAACAGAATTCCTTCTCATATTTTCTTGCCGGCTTCTGTTTTGTTCTTCTTTGACCGTTGCCGCAAGTGCCGAACTTGTCGTGGTCCCAAGCGTGTTCGAATTTGAGGCCATCCCAGGATTTTCTATGGAGGAGATTTTCATGTTGCGTCTCAACCAGCGAGCGGGCTCTTTAGTGATATCAATCGTGGCCATGCTGCTCTCCGTTGTGGGCGACGTTCACGCGCAAGCCGGCGTCAAAACTTTCACCGGAAGCTTCGCTGACGGGGCCACTTACCTGATCGACGTTCCGGCGAATTGGAATGGAACCTTGCTTCTCTACAGCCACGGGTACGTGATTCCGGGCACGCCCAATCCTGCTCACGATGTGGGCGACCCGCTTACCCGCTCTTATCTCCTGTCCAACGGCTACGCCCTGGCCGGCTCCTCTTACGCTACAACGGGTTGGGCAGTAGAACAGGCATTGCCGGATCAGATTGCCGTGCTGGACACCTTTAACTCCCTTGTCGGCCAGCCCAGCCGAACCATCGCCTGGGGACACTCTTTGGGCGGCATGGTCACCGCCGGTCTCGTGCAGAGATTCCCGGAGCGTTTCTCCGCTGCCCTGCCGATGTGCGGAGTGTTAGCGGGAGGCGTGGGCACCTGGAATGTCGCCTTGGACGTGGAGTTTGCGTTTAATGTATTGCTGGCGCAGGGAACTTTGCAGGTTGTCAATATCACGGACCCGCTCCTGAACCTAGGACTTGCAGAAGCGGCCCTCAACACGGCGCAAAGCACGCCCCAAGGACGAGCCCGCATTGCGCTCGCCGCAGCCCTTGGCGACACGCCGGGCTGGTTCGATCCTCTGTCGCCGCGACCTGGCGCAATGGATTTCGCGGCTCAGGAAGCCAACCAGTTTCTGTGGTTGCAGCAGGTCGATTTTCCCTTTGTCTTCGCGCTTCGGGCCGACCTTGAACTCCGTGCGCAGGGGAACCCCTCTTGGAATACAGGCGTGGACTATAGAAAACAGCTGGAACGCTCGGTTGATTTGGCTGAAGTGGTCGCGCTCTACGAAGAGGCTGGATTGAGCCTGGATGCCGATCTCGAGTCTCTCAATCAAGCCGCCCGGATAAAAGCCGATTCGACTCCGCTGGCGTATCTGCGCCGGAACATTATCTTCGATGGACAGATTTCAATTCCTGTCCTGACCATGCACACCACCGGCGATGGTCTAGTTGCGGTCGAGGAGGAGCGGGCCTATGGGCATGCAATCCGACTGGCGCATGATAGGAGATGGTTGCGCCAAGTCTTCGTGTACCGGGCGGGTCATTGCAAGTTCACGCCCGCCGAAACGATCGCGGCCTTCGACACTTTAGTGGAGCGTCTGAACACGGGAAAATGGCGCGAAGTGAATCCTCAAAGTCTAAACCAGGCAGCCTCGGCTCTCGGCTCGGAGTTCAATATTCTTCCGCCCGAGTTCATCGAATTTGAACCCGCGCCGTTCCTGCGGCCATTCAACGCATTCAGGCACTAGCCGGCGGGGACGGCGTGACCGCTGCTGCGAACACGTCAGAGGGTCGCATGTTGCTCACTGCCCGCGTACCTGCCCATAATTCAGCAAGCTAACGATCACGACGCCGCCCACGATATTTCCCAAGGTCGCGAGTAACAGCCAGTGAAAGTAGCTGGCCAGCGTAACCGATCCGGACACCACCGCCGCCAGGATCTCGCCGCTCGCAGCTATACAATGGGCGAACTTGCCGATGCCCACCACAAAGGCCAGCAGCCAGATCATTACCACTTGACCGATGGTCCACTGACTGGCTGTCACCATCCACGCCACAAGGGCAATCAACCAGCCACCGACAATTCCACTCCAGAAGAAATGGGCAGCCGATCCCGTGACGCTCAAGTTTCCGAGAGCCACCAGTTGACCCGCGATATCCGCCGACAATGCCCCCGACCTGATTGCCAGCAACGCGAACAGGAAAGCCCCAATGACATTCGCGCCGAACACGGCCGCCCAGAGCTGCAGAGTCTTCGCCAGATTCTGCATTCGGCGGTGGCGTTCATCGAGAACCAATACCACTGGGTAGAGGGTGTTTTCCGTAAAGAGCTGGGCACGGCCGATGATCACCGCGATAAAACCGACGGGATAGACGACGAACGAGACCAGTTCCTCCCAAGTGCCGCTGCCGAGGATCGCTCGTACGGCAGCCACGCTTAGTCCTGTCAGTCCCATGGTCAGGCCTCCCGCCAGGCCGGAGAAGGCCAAACTGCGGGCCGGGCGCCGCAGTTCCTCGCGCGCGTTCTCGACCGCAGCGCTAAAGATTTCGGGGGCAGTGAGGCGTCGGGTTTCAACCGCCAATTCTTCTTGGCTCGGCATCCCGCGTTAGATTCCCAGGAGCGGCCCGAGGTTGATTCCCAAGCCAGGGAAGGCTGTGCAGGCGCCAGTTCAGGCAGGCAGGAAGGACATGCGCAAAAGCAGGTTTGGGCCTTTGGCACTATTCTCGTCCTGGATCGCGTCTGCCACATCGCCGCCAAAGAATGAGCCTCCTCCGAGCAAGGCTTCGATGGCCCGAATCAGATCGCGGGCAGCGTGCGATTTGAGCACGTAGCCGCTCGCGCCAGCCTTGCGAACTGCCTTCACTAGGCTCTTGGAATCATGCATGGTGAAGATCAGAACCCGGCTGCCGAGATTGAGCGCGCATATTTCCTGGGTCGCCTCCAGCCCACTCATGACCGGCATCGTGATGTCCAGGATAACCACGTCTGGTTTGTTTTCCATGACGGCCCGTACCGCTTCTTGCCCGTTTTCCGCCTCTCCCACGATCTCCCAGTCCTGGCGAGCCTTCAGGATGGTCCGCAGGCCTTGGCGCACAACTTCGTGGTCATCAACGATCAAAATCTTAATGTGCATCCGAAATCCCCATCTCATTGAAGCGCGGCGGGTACGAACCAACCTGTCGCGAGGGCAGAGCCCACCTATGCCAGCCACTCCCAATTGACCAATTTCTCAGTTCTGGAGGTCGAATGGAGCCGAGAGATAACTACGTGACGAGTAGGCGCAAATCTTTACATCTTGTTTACATCTTTACCTTGACTAGACAGTATAAATCTGCCCAATGTCAGCGGGAAAACAATCCCTCTATACCGCCAAATCCTTGCCGGGAAGTCCATACAGTGTTTACTGTAGTTACAAATAGGGGTTTCCCTCTGCATAGTAGACAGAGCCGTTCCCCAGAACTCAGACCAGATCGGTGGGTCGAATCCGCAAACAACAGACTGGAACGGAGATTCCGCTTCCTGGAGAGCGCTTCGAAGCAAGAGTCATCTCTTGCGATTCGGTTTTCGCTTATGGCTAATGTTCGTATTTTGGTCGCCGACGATCATGAGATAGTGCGCAGAGGTCTCTGTAACCTGCTGCAATCCCGCGGGTGGGAAGTCTGCGGGGAAGCGGGGGACGGACGACAGGCTGTGGACATGGTGCAGCAGTTACACCCCGATGTGGTTATCCTCGACATCGGAATGCCCAACCTCAACGGCCTCGATGCGACGCGCCAAATCCTGCACAAGTATCCGAACCAGAAGATTTTGATCTTAACGATTACGGACACTGACCAGGTAGTGCGTGATGTCTTGCAGGCTGGAGCTCGCGGTTTCGTGCTCAAATCCGACGCCGCCCGCGACCTGGTCGCCGCTGTAGACGCTGTCCAACAGAACCGGACTTTCTTCACTCCGCGAGTGGGGGAGATGGTGCTGGAAGGCTACCTGAAAGGCGGTGGAGTCTACGACGCTGAGCCCACCATCCCCAGCCTGACGCCGCGCGAGCGTGAGATTGTTCAACTCCTCGCCGAGGGCAAAAGCACGAAAGAGGTGGCTTCGGTTCTGGATCTGAGTGTGAAAACGGCGGAAACCCATCGCAGCAACATCATGCGCAAGCTCAAGCTGCATTCCGTCGGCGAGCTGGTTCTCTACGCCATCCGTAACAATATCGTGCAAGTTCCAAAAGGCGACGTCGGACAATCCTGAGCCCCCACTTCAATTCCGGCGGGGTCGCTCGGTCTTTCTCTTCGAGACGTGCCATAATCACTGGTCGTGAGGGTGGCCACGCGGTCCGATCTTTATCGTAAGCTTCCGGCAGTAGACGAGCTACTGCGCACGCCCGAAGTCGCTGCACTCGTTACTCGTGAGGGGCACGTTGCGGTTGCCGAGGCGGCTCGAGCCGTGCTGGCCCGTATGCGCGAGGAAATCGCTGCAGGAGTTCTTAATCCGGACCGTCTGGAGATTGCGATCAGTGGCTTGCCCGCTGCGATTGAGCACCAGTTCCAACAATCCCTGGCTTATTCCCTGCGTAGTGTAATCAACGCTACCGGAGTCATCCTCCACACCAATCTGGGCCGCGCGCCGTTGTGTGCCACGGCATTCGACCATGTTCGTGATGTCGCTCTGGGCTATTCCAACCTGGAGTTCGACATGGCCGCCGGAGAGCGCGGCAAGCGAGATGTCCACGTCGACCGCCTGTTCCGACGGTTATTGTCCGAGGACACAGCCGATGTGGGAGCGGGTCTCCGACCCGCTCGGGCCAAGCGCAGCTCGGCTGAGAAAGCATCTGATATCTCCACCATTGTGGTGAATAACAATGCCGCCGCCGTGCTAATCGCTCTCAACACCCTGGCCGAAGGTGGAGAAGTTATCGTCTCGCGCGGCGAGCTGGTTGAGATCGGAGGTTCATTTCGTATCCCAGACGTGATGGCCAAGTCCAGCGCCATCCTGCGCGAGGTGGGCACGACCAATCGCACGCGTATCAGCGATTATGAGCGGGTCATCAATGACAAGACTCGGCTGCTCCTTCGCGTGCACCGCTCCAACTTCCAGATCAAAGGATTCACCGAACAGCCTTCGCTAACAGAATTGACGGCACTTGCCCGCAAACGAGACGTCCCGTTGATGGAAGACCTGGGGAGTGGGGCCCTATTCGATCTGCGCTCGGTTGGCATAACCGACGAGCCTGGCGTTCTGGACAGCCTGCATGCCGGAGTGGATGTCGTCACCTATAGCGGAGACAAATTGCTGGGCGGCCCGCAGGCCGGCATTCTGAGTGGAAGGCGCGAACTCATCGCGCGCATTCGTGCCAATCCTTTGTTCCGTGCTTTGCGCGTCGACAAGCTGATCTACGCCGCTCTGGAAGCCACGTTGCTCGCCTACGTGAAACATGACCACGACGCCATTCCCGCCCTCCGCATGATGCGGCTGTGCGAGCAGGAAATCGGAACCCGGGCGGAAGCGATGCTTGAGAAGCTGCGTTCGCCCAAGTTGTCGGCGCAGGTCATCGATGGCGAATCAGTAGTGGGAGGCGGCGCGGCACCCTCGGCGGCGCTCCCCACTTGCCTTATCGCGGTCACAGTGCACGACCTGAGCGCGGAAGAACTCGCGAGCCGCTTGCGGCAATCAGGTGTAATTGCCCGCGTGGATCAGGGACGCGTCCTGCTTGACCTGCGCACCGTTTTTCCTGAGCAGGAGCCGGCGCTCGCGCAAGCCTTGAGCCAAGCCTCAGGATGACGGATTGTCGAATTTACGGACTTACGAACTACCTTGCCATCCGGAGGGAAGCTCCCTCAGGTCATGAGTAGTCCGACAATTCCAAGATTCGGCAATTCCTAAATCACCGTGGCGACCCTCTATACCATAGGCCACTCCACCCGCACCTTGGAGGAACTGGTCGAAGCGCTTCACGCCCACACCATCCAGACGCTAGTTGATATCCGTTCCTTCCCGATGTCACGCCGGTCGCCCTATTTCAATCGCGAAAACCTTGAGAAGGCGCTTCCAACGGCAGACATTCAGTATGTCTGGATGAAAACCCTCGGTGGCCGCCGCAAGAAGATCCGCGACGATTCCCCCAATGTAGGCCTGCGCAGCCTCAGCTTTCGCAATTACGCCGACTACACGCTGACCGGCGAGTTCCAGAACGCCGCGGCTGAACTGGTCAAGCTCGCCGAACACTCGCGTACTGCTTACATGTGCGCCGAACGAGTCTATTTCCGCTGTCACCGCTTGTTGGTCTCCGACTACCTGGTAGCCCACGGCCACGAGGTGCTGCACATCGACGCCACCGGGCCGGTAAGGGCTCACCAGCTGACCTCCGAAGCGCGCATGGTGGATGGACAATTGATTTATCATGGCGACCGCCTGCTGTAAAAGCTGTGGAGGCGGGTCTTTGACCCGCCCTGCCGAGCGAACCTCGGTTTGTGTTACCTTGGCGGGATGATCGTCGGTTCGGGCATCGACGTGGTCGAAGTGCCCCGCGTGGCGACCGCCATCGAACGCTTTGGCGAGCGCTTTGTCCAGCGTGTTTTCACGGAAGAAGAAATCCGATATTGCCAGTCGAAAGCCAACCGGGTTGAGCGATTCGCAGCCCGATTCGCAGCCAAGGAAGCCGGCATGAAGGCGCTAGGCACTGGCTGGAATCACGGAGTCCGCTGGCGCGATCTGGAAGTCCGCCGCCAGCCGGGTGGGCGACCGACGCTTATGTTCCACGGCAAAGCGGCCGCGTTCGCGACCGAGCTCGGCGTTCAGCATGTTGCGCTCTCTCTCACCCACACGGCTGCCGAGGCCATTGCGCAAGTGATCCTGGAGAACTAAGTCTTAGACGGTTCGACCAGATGTTGGTCTTCAAGGTGACTTAGCAACCTCGAGCCGCTCGACAGTGACCGCTCTAAATTTGTTTTCCTCTGCAACCGCATAGGTCGGCTCCAACGCACGTAGCAGCTGCGCGGTTCTCCCCTCCGGAGCAAAATTTGGAAATACCACGACCCAGACCCGGCGATGAGCCCGCGCGAATTCCGGCACTGAAGCCTTTGTCTTTTCGTAGTCGGGTAATTCGACCTTAGGGGCTGCGCCTGGCGCGTACCAGCGGCTCGAGTAATACACCAGCGGCGCCATTCCTGTACCCACGAAGGCTGTATCGCCATCCTGCAGGCGGCTTAGCAGGTAGCGCATGGCGCCTTCCCAATCTTCTTCAGTTTTGTAGGCCAACCCAACCGAGACTAGCGACAGGCACATTGCAATCACCAGAATTCCCCTGCGCGCACGCGAGGGACGCCAGTTTGCTATTCCATCGGCAACCACTAAGATAAACGCCGGCCACGAGATGATCAGGTAACGGAAGAAAAATACCGGCTTCGCATACGAGACGAGAAAGCTGATCGCAACCGGAAGAATCAGCCATAGGAAGGGAAAGGCGCGTCGCCAACTTGGTAAGGAGCGTCCCCTGCTCACCCAAACCTTCCGCATTTGCAAGAAGCTGAGAACGCAAAGGCAAATGCAGATGACCAACAAGGCATAGGCAACTCCCGTGCTCCCCGCTCCCGCCAGGAAAACAGCCCAGTGGACCAATTCCCAGAGTTTGGGTTTCGGGACCCAGTCCAGTTGGCCGGAATTACGAGTCAGGACATACGCCGCAGCCGGGGAAAGCAGCAGTCCCAGGGCGGCCAGTGCCAACAGCAGTTGCCTCCATGGGATCTCTTCTCCACTCAGCAATAGCAGAGACGCCAATTGAGCGGTCAGAGCCAGGCCGGCATAGAAATGGCAATAGACGGCGAGGCTGGCCGTAATCAGGTAAAGTGACCAGTTTTGAAATGACGGCCGCTCCAACCCGCGCGCCAGAAACCATGCCGCCAGCGCAAGCAGTAGCAGCATGAAGCTGTAGCTTCGAATCCATTGCGAAGCGCGCACATGGCACGCGCTGACCGACACCAGCAACGCGGTGATCAGCCCCGTTTGTCGGCCGTAAAGCTGATTTCCCAGTGCATACATGGCGGGAATGGTTGCCACCCCGAGCAAAATCGAAAGAATTTTGGCCACACTTTGGTTGTCTCCGAGATGGATCCAGCCTCGCAAGAGAAGGTAGTAGGCGATCATGTTACCTTCTCTCGTGCTGACCTCGTGCCAGAAGCTGGACCAGCTCATGCGCGCGTATAGCATGCTGTAGATCTCGTCCAGCCAAAGGCTCTTCCCGGCAAGATGCGGCAGGCGCAGGAGTAGGGCTATGGCCATGAGCACACCGACCAGCAGCGCGGCCGAGCGAGTCGAGGTGTCGTCACTCAGCCACGAAGTCCAGCCGCGCGCCTGTGGATCCGGGGTAGTTACATCCGTGCCCAGCGCTGGATTCATTGGTTTGGTCTGGGCCATTGTACGGCCTCGCAGCTTGCTCACTCGCTCTTGCTGTGGTGGGGCGGGTCTCCGACCCGCCTGGACGGGCCAAAGACCGGTCCCCACACACTCAAACGTCCCAGGCTTTGCCGCGACGGTTGGCTTATGCGTATGATGACAATTCCGACTCGGACCGACCGGCAATCCTGGAGAATCCCGCCGACGATGACCGTAGCGCCTGTACTCCCCAGCCAATCGGAACAAGGTGGCGTCCGCGAAGCGCGCCTGCTGCTGGGCCTTGCTCTAACCAGCTTCGCGGGGTTGTTGCTGGAGTTGGCATTGACTCGGTTGTTTTCGGTCGTGCTCTTTTATCATTTCGCGTTTCTGGCTATCTCGCTCGCTCTGCTCGGACTCGGCGCTGGAGCAGTTTTCGCATGCCTGCGTCGCGAATGGCTCTTGCGTTGGCCTACCCGAAATTTGGCCGCAGCAATGTCCGGGCTGTGTTCGATTGCCATCGTCGTCGTTCTGGAAGTTGTGCTCCATTCCAGGGTCCACCTGCAGCTCAGCTGGAAAGATTTTCGCAATCTGAGCGTTCTCTACGTTTCCGCGGCGGTTCCGTTTTTTCTGACTGGTCTGCTGTTTTCCGTACTCTTCGCTCGGAATGCCGCCCGTATTCCGCATTTATACGGAGCTGACCTCACGGGAGGAGCGTTGGCATGCCTCGCAACCGTGCCGGCGCTGAATAAACTGGGCGGACCCAACACAATCCTGGTGGCCGCCGTGGCGATGGCTCTGGCATCGGTTGTCTGGAGCGACAATCGAAGCTGGAGTCGCGCTGGCGCCGGGCTCGCTGTGTTGCTGCTGATCTTAATCGCGGTAAACAGCCGCCACCCTCTGTTCGACATCGTTTATGCCAAGGGAAACCGCCGCGACGCAGTCGGCCTCGAGTATGCCCGCTGGAACGCGATTTCCCGCGTGGAGGTCGACCGAGGGAGAGATGGCTCGCGGTACATCGTGATTGATGCTGATGCCTCTACAGCCATCATGAATGTCGATCCCCATCACTGGGAGGGCACCGCGCCCTGGCTGATGGCAGCGGCTCCCGCGATCTGCAACCTGCTGCGCCCGCACGGAGATTTCGCCGTCATTGGCCCCGGAGGTGGCGTGGACGTGCTGCGCGCAGTCGCGAATGGAAGCGCACGGGTAACCGGAATCGAGATCAATCCCATCATCGTCAACAACATCATGCGCGGCCGCTACGCCGATTATGCCTATCACCTGTACGAAATTCCTGAGGTGGACATCCACGTGAGCGATGGCCGCTCCTTTATCCGCAATTCTCGCGACCACTATGACGTGCTGGAGATGACCCTGGTGGATACCTGGGCCTCGACGGCGGCCGGCGCCTTTGCGCTCAGCGAAAACAATCTCTATACCGTGGAAGCGTTCAAGGAATATTTCCAGCACCTGAAACCAGACGGCATGCTGGCGATTACGCGCTGGGAGTTCAGGGAACCGCGAGAAGCGCTCCGGGTTGTGTCCGTCGCGATGGAGGCACTGCATCAGCTTGGGGTTGCCAATCCGGTGGCGCACTTTATCGTGGTCTCTGAGGGCCCACTCGACGCTGATGGTCGCCCCGTGCTCGTTATCGCCAAGAAAAACCCTGTGACCGCGGTCGAAGAAGCGGCAGTTCGGGGACACATCAAGACCTACCCCAAGTTGGTGCAGTACCTGCCTTCGTCGCCAGGTGCCAACGCATTTTCGCAATTAATACTGAGCAACGACCCCGTCACCTTCTCTCGTCAATACAAGTTCAACGTCGCGCCGGTTTATGACAACGCGCCGTTTTTCTTCTTCACATTGAAATTGAGACAAGTTCTAACTAGGCCGGCTCAGGGGATTGATTGGAAGGTGAACGTCGGCATAGCTGTGCTGGGCATGGTGCTGTTGCTCTCATTATTGGCTGTGATTGTCTTCCTCGTCCTGCCGCTCGCGATTCATGGCCGGAGCCGCAGCAAGGTTTTTCCGCTGATGTATTTTGTAGCCATTGGTCTCGGGTACATCCTGGTGGAGATCGCTTTTATTCAGCGCTTCGTTCTGTTCCTGGGACATCCCACTTACGCGCTGACCGTAGTCATTTTCCTCATGCTTCTTTCCAGCGGCGCTGGCAGCCTGCTTTCGCGTCGATGGCTGATTCGCTCGGCATCTGTCCGAACGGCATTGGGAGGAATTGCTGTGGCCATCCTTGCCTATGTCTTTTTGCTGCCGGCTCTCTTGCCATCTTTGGTGGGACTTGCCTTCCCGTTCAAGCTTGTCGTGAGCGGAATCCTGTTGGTTCCACTGGCGTTTATTATGGGGATGCCCTTCCCCACCGGGTTGCGAGCGCTGGCCGGCAACTCGTTTCCGGAGTCTGCCATTGGTGAGGCCGCAACCGACAATTCCGTGGAGTGGGCCTGGGCGATGAATGCTGCCGCCAGCGTGCTGGGCTCGGTTCTGGCGATGGTGATCGCTATCCGCTTTGGACTGAGTGTCACCCTGGCGTGCGGCGCAATCGCCTATCTTGGTGCCCTGCTGGCGAGCGCAACTTTAGCGCCCAAACGGGCATGAGCGGCCAGACGGTACACAGCCTGTAACTCTGCAACCCGCGCGGCGTCTGCTATGATTTCCCCAAATCCACTGCTTTTGCGGTCTCGTCGAGCAGAAGTCCATATGAGGAGAAGGTGCCTAGCCAGAAGCAGGTCAAGTGGTCGCAACTGAAGGTTGGCATCACGGTTGTCGTTGCCAGCATCACGCTCATGGTGCTGGTGTTCCTCATGAATCAGACCGGTGGCATGTTCTCCCACAAAATCACCATCAAGTCCTACTTCGATAATGCAAGTGGCCTGCGCCAGGGCGCGCCCGTGCGCCTGCAGGGTGTCGATGTCGGCAATGTATCGGCGATTCGCGTGGTTCCTAACAAGCCTCTTACCCCGGTGGAAGTCACGATGAAGGTGAGCACACGGTATCTGGCGAACCTGCGCAAGGATTCAGTCACATCTCTGGAAACGGCAGGGGTTTTGGGCGAGACTTACGTGGAAATCGAAAGCGGGCAAGCCAAAGGCCCTCCGGTCAAGGAAGGCGATGTGCTTATCACGCGCGAACACCCGGATTTTACCGATGTCGTGCGCGCCAGCCAGAGTACGCTGCAGAACCTGGATGCGCTGCTCAAGCGCCTTGACCGCATCGTGGCCTTCGTGGAAAGCGGCCAGGGCTCGATCGGCAAGCTCATTTATGATCCGGGCTTATACAACCGTTTGAATACGACCTTGGACGAGTTCCAGGGCATTGCCACGGACGTGAGCCAGGGCAAAGGCAGCCTGGGCAAGCTGGTGGCCAGCGACGAGCTTTATCAGAAAGCTAACACGACCGTAGATAAGCTGAACGGAATTATCAGCGACATCGAGCAGGGCAAAGGCTCCGTAGGCAAGTTCCTCAAAGACACCACGCTCTACAACAACGCCAACGACACGGTCGCCAATATCAAGAAATTTACTGATGACGTGAACGCGGGCAAGGGCGCCCTGGGCAAGCTGACGCGAGATGAACAATTAGCTGCCAGACTGAAGAACACGATTGACAAGCTGTCGATCATCTCCGATCGACTGGAAGCGGGTGAAGGCACCTTTGGAAAACTGCTGCGTGACCCCTCGCTCTACAGCAATACCGACCAGATGCTGGTGGAAACCCGCGGCCTGGTTAAAGCTATCCGCGAAAATCCGAAGCGCTATCTGACCATCCACATGAAGGTTTTCTGAGATTCGTCTCAGACTCTTAATAATTGCCCCGCGGATGGTTTATGTCGACCAAGACACGATCAACTCATCGCCTATGCAAGCTACCAAGGGATCTGGCTTCGAGCTGTCCGTCGAGATCAAGCTGGAATGGTGGCGTCCGCCTGTTCGTGCGCGTGATAACTCGAGCGCACCAGCGGGCCGGCCTCCACGTGGCGGAAGCCGAACCGGAGTGCTTCTTCCTTCAATGTACGGAACTCCTCGGGTGAGTAGAAGCGCGCAATCGGCAGATGGTCGCGCGACGGCCGCAGGTATTGGCCAATCGTAAGAATGTCGACGCCCCGCGAGCCCAGATCGCGGAAAACCTCGATCAGTTCCGCCATACTCTCGCCGAGCCCTACCATGACGCCGGATTTTGTCACCATGCCCGGTGACAACTTCTTCGCGTTCTCTAGCAGATTTAGGGTTCGCCAGTATCTGGCCCCGGACCGAACCGCCCGGTACAGGCGCGGAACCGTCTCAGTGTTGTGATTCAGAACGTCAGGACGTGCGTCAAGAACGATGCGGAGAGGCTCTTCCAGTCCCTGAAAATCGGGGATGAGGACCTCAACCCGGCAGCCGGGCGCAAGCAGGCGGATGTGATGGATCGTTTCGGCAAACACACGCGCACCGCCGACATTGTCGTCATCGCGGTTCACGCTGGTTACGACGGAATGCCTGATGCCGAGCGTGGCCACCGCTTCCGCGACTCGGCGCGGCTCTTCGTAATCGATGGGCTGAGGCTTGCCCTTGGGAACCGCACAAAAGCCGCAGCGCCGCGTGCAGATATCGCCGAGCAGCATGAAGGTCGCGGTGCGGTGGTTCCAGCACTCGCCGATGTTCGGACATTGTGCCGACTCACAAACGGTGTGCAGTCCGAGTCCGCGTGCCAGTTTCTTGAGCTGGTGAAAGTTTTCGCCCATGGGGGCACGCGCCTTCAGCCACTCCGGCTTGGGCTGCGGAATCCGGGGTCCCGGCTCGATCTGCACTAATTGGGAAGTGCCGGCCATTAACTATTTGATTCTACATGCGGTGCGGCTGATTCGCGAGATGATCGGAGTGCCTGTCATTTCGCGACTAGGGTTTAGCCCCTGAATTACAAGACGTCCGTGATCACTTTTGCTTCTCCCTTTCTGCCTCCCACACTGGCTTGTAGTCATAGGTCGGATAGAACTCGGTATGGTATGCACTCCATGCGCCGTGCTCGATGGCAAGGTTAACCTCGCGCAGCTTCTCTGCCGGGAAGCGCAGCCTAACAACCTGCCCGATGTCCATCATCACGTACCAGGAAACCACCTCGGTCCCGGCCGGTGGAAAGTTCTTGTTGAATCCAGTTTGCCTCAAGTGTGCCTGAATTTCGTCCAAGGTCTTGGATTGATCGTGTTTCAGGAAAATGGTGACCATCATGGTTCCCGGAGCGCTTACCGACGGCTGCTGGGGCAAGCCGGGCGAGCGAACCACCGACGCATCAAAACAAATGCCAATCAGAATCATCAAAAACAAACCCTTGGAAAAGCGGGACATAAGAGCTCCTTTCTTGCGTTGCGCGTATTGATGCCGCTAGGAATCTCCCTAGTTTCTCGCCGACAGCGATACCCGCGCCCATGTGTAAGCTGCAACCACTTGCGGGAGCCGCTAGAATCACAACCCGGAGTCGTCCTCAGCATCCAATACCCATGCGCTACCTGCTGCTGGCAACCGATTATGACGGTACTCTCGCATCTCACGGCGTAGTAAGTGACCAGACCGTCAGAATGCTTCAGCGCGTGCAGGCTTCCGGCCGAAAGCTCGTGTTGGTAACTGGCCGGCACATGCTGGACTTGAAGAACATTTTTCCTCAGCTTGATCTTTTCCACCGAATCGTTGCTGAGAACGGCGCTCTTCTGTATCGGCCTTCGTCGCACGATGAAAAATTACTGTGCGAGCCTCCGCGGCAAGAATTTCTTGATCTTCTCCGCGAGCGCAACGTGCCCTTTTCCGCGGGGCGCGGCATCGTAGCCACCTGGGAGCCTCAGCAAGAAGCTGTGCTCAAGGCCATTCACGACCTGGGGCTTGAGTTGCAGGTGATTTTCAATAAGGGCGCAGTAATGGTGCTTCCCTCCGGCGTGAACAAGGGAACTGGACTCAAGGTGGCGCTGGACGAACTCGGCATCTCGTTTCACAACGTGGTGGGCATCGGCGATGCCGAAAACGACCATGCCCTGCTGTCGGCTTGTGAATGCGGGGTCGCCGTCGCTAACGCGCTGCCCTTTCTGAAGCAACGCGCCGACGTTGTCACCAAAGGCCGCAACGGCACCGGTGTTACCGAGATTGCTGAGCACCTGTTGTCCGACGATCTGGCTGAATACGACAGCCGTTTGTTGCGTCATTCCATTCTGTTGGGGGAGCTCGCGGATGGCAGCGGCCCGCTACGTGTTCCGCCCCCCATTCGAAGCAGCATTCTTGTAGCCGGCCCGTCGGCCAGTGGCAAGTCCACGGTCGTGGCAGGACTCCTCGATCAGCTTGCCGAGCGGCAATATCAGTTCTGCCTGATTGATCCAGAAGGTGATTATGAGAATTTGACCGGCGCCCTGAATTTTGGCTCCGCTAAAGAACGACCTGATCCCCGGGCGGTGCTCAAGGCACTGGGAATGCCCGATGAAAACGTCATCGTCAACCTGCTCGGGATCCCGGTGGGCGAGAGTCCAGAGTTTTTTTCTAAATTTCTGCTGCGCATTCAGGAACTGCGGGCACGGACCGCTCGCCCGCACTGGCTGATCGTCGACGAGGCGCACCATCTGCTGCCCTCCTCCTGGTCACCCGCCTCGACTGCGGTGCCGCAAGCTTTCGAGGGGTCGATTCTGGTGACAGTTCATCCCGATCACGTTTCGCCGGCTGCGTTAACCCCCGTGAATGTCGTCATCGGAGTCGGGAAAACTCCCATGCAGAATTTCCGTTCCTTTGCTGCCGCTCTCCGAATCGCTCCTCCTACCGGCGACGAAGTAGAGCTGACAACGGGCGAGGCACTAGTCTGGTTGCGGCAGGAGCAGGGCCCTCCGGTTCGCGTTCGCACGATTGCCGGCAAGCAGGACCGCAGGCGCCATCTCCGGTTGTATGCCGAAGGCGAGCTTGCGCCGCAGCAGAGCTTCTATTTCCGTGGTCCGGAAGGAAAACTCAATCTGCGTGCCCAGAACTTGATGATGTTTCTGCAGCTCGCTGATGGCGTTGATGACTCCACCTGGACGTACCACCTACGTCGCGGTGATTACTCCCGCTGGTTTCGTGAATTCCTCAAAGACGACGAGCTGGCAGCCAACACTGCCGGCATTGAGCATGACAACCAGCTCTCGGCAGAGGAGAGCCGTCGGCGAATCAAGGAACTGATCCAATCCCGTTATACTGCCCCGGTCTGATGACAGCGCGTGTGAGCTGGATTTGCCGCATCCGGAAACCTCAGGTTAGCCATCCAAATGTTGGCAGAGAGGGGGATTTTATGAAACGTAAGAAGCTGTTGGTATGGTTTGCAGTGCTGGGAGGTTTGGCTGCCGGCCTGATCCAGGTTTTGGAAATCGGCCCTCGTTTAAGAAGGAAATCCGCGCTCGAAGGGACAGGTGTCGTGGTGGACCTCAACACCGCGAGTCCGGAACAATTAAGAGCGCTTGGCCTCGACGATCGTGCTATCAATCGGCTGCTCGAAAATCGGCCCTACCGCCACAAACTGGAACTCGTCTCTCGCATGGTTTTGCCAAGGACACTGTACGGAACGATTCGACACAGGATTGGTGTCCGGCAGAGGCGCATTCCCGCAAAGGTTGCCTGACGAGAAGTCATCGTCTTCCCGATAACTTTGAGAGGGCGTTACTTCTGCGGCTGCTGCGGTTGCTGCGGTTGCTTCTGTTGTTGCTGCTGACGCTTTTTACCGAATGCACCCAACAATTGCTGCACGGCGTTCTGCTCCTGCTGTTGTGGTGATGCTTGCTGTTGCTGCGCAGGATTCTTGCCTCCTTGCCCCAACAGACTCCCCAAAACTCCGGAAACGGCGCCACCCGGATTTTTGAAATTCGGCGCCAGGCCCTTAAGCTTCATTTGCGCCATTTGCTGCACGTCCGGCTGGAACTTCGGACTCTGGAATGTCCCGGTCATCAGCACGGGGATCACGATTTCCGAGTTGTTGTTGGCCAGCGCAGTCTGCATATATCCGCCAATGCCGGTCGTCCCGCCCAATTTCTGGCTGAACTCCTTGGATAACACCGCCGTGCCCCGGAGATTGAGCGTCTCGTCTACCAGGTTGGCCGTACCTGTGACCCCGAGATTACCGATGTCGAGAAAGGCTTGCAAATTGTTGGTTTGGGCGATTCCGTTCTTGACTATAACGTTGCCAGTCACGCGCAAAATGTTCGTAATGCCCTGGCTCTTCTGGTTCAGCTTGTTGGCGAAGCCGGCAATCGCACCCAGTTGTTGCGTGAAGTCGGCGCCAGTGTATTTCACGTTGTTGAAGTTCAGGTTCATGGCGCCGTTCAGGGTACGCATGATGCTGTTGGAACTCAATGAGGACAGAGGCCCCGCCGCGTGCATGTCAAGATCGAGATTGCCGGCACCGCTGACCTTATCCAGTGCCGTAATTCCATAGGCCTTCGCCATCGAGAGAATTGCCGGCAGGGCAGCCTTAGGAGCCTTGAGGGTCGCATCAACCATCGGGTTTTTCGATAGGTACTGTTTCAGGACAAACTGGGCGGCAGCATTCGTCCCGCCCGAAGTTATATTGAAATTATCAGAGTGGATCTCGGCCGGCGTAAGCGTCAGGTTGACCGCGGGGATCTGCACCGGTTGCGGCGCATCCTTGCCACTCATCTGGATGTTGCGGCCCTGCACCGTACCGTTCAAGGCTGGCTTATCGGCGGCCCCTCGTGCCTGGATGTTGGCATTTACGTTTCCGGTGACGTTGGTTCCCGGCGGCAATGCGGTCCCAGAGGCTGCCGCCAATTTGGCCAGCTCCGCGATGGAAACGTTGCTGGCCTTCAGATTGAGATCTAGCACTGCGGGTGTGGGCTTCGAATTGACTGTGCCGTTGAGATGGAAGGGGGTCTGGCCCAGGTTCAAAGTCGTGTTCCGCAGAGTAATAACGTCCACAGGGAGATCGTCAGTCAGATCGTAATCGGCTCGGATTGGGTAACCCAGGTCAACTCCGTGCATCCTCGCGTTGGCGACATCCATTCGCCCCTGGGCCGTCAATTTCCCGGATTGGCTGCTGATCTTGGTCTGCCCGGAGAGAACGCCGTCGGTGTACACCAGGGCGGGAGAGTTCAGGAATTTTGCCAGGCCGGCAATCCCAACCTGCTTCAGATTCAGCGTGCCGTGAAACGGCGTGGTAGCAGGATTGTCCTGCACAATCGGCCCGCCTTCGCCTTGCAGCCGAACCTCTTGCGCTCCCTGCCCAGGCAGGTGGGCCGCCGCGTCGAGAGTAAATGGCCGATCGGGCGCAAAATTCTTCAACGTGACATCGATGTGGTCATACATAGTTCGCGGCTTCTTCGCCGGCATGTCGGTGAGGGCAAGCTGTCCATCGTGTAGGACCAGTTTGCCTAACGAGAACTGCTCGCCACCTTGCGATGTGCCAGTCTGTGGAGTCGACGGAGCCGGTGGTTTTGGCTGCGCGGGAGCCTGGTTCGCACTTTGACCCAAAGACGCGAAGTTCCACACTCCTTGCTGGTTCTTGATCAGTTCCACGCTCGGCCGCTCGAGGTCCAGCGAGTCAACTTCGACGGACTTCTTCAGCAGGGGCAGAAGCTTTACGGAAACATCCAAGCCCTGAGCCTGCAGGAAGGGCTTCTGTGATCCAAACTTCGGGTCATCTACGATGGCGAGATTCTGCACACGGAAACGTGGCGGGAAGACGCCCAGGTGCATGTCGCCCAACCTGACCTTCCGTCCCAACCGTTTCTCCAGTTCCGCTTGGATTGTCCCTCGATACCGGTTCACATCGAAGGTAGCTGCAAACACCACAGCCGCGACAATGACGAGCAGGAAGACGATTCCAACGGCAATGCCTACTTTACGCATGATCGCCTCCAAGGGTCAGGCCAGCTCTCTCTCGAATGTACAAGTTGTTAGATGAGGTTTTATCTGCTGACGTTTGGCTTTAAATGTGCACCCGACAACTGGTTAGCTGCTTGGTCAGAGTGTGTGCAAATAGGCCAGCAGATCATTGATCTGCTGATCCGAGAGTTTTTGTCCAAAGCCGGGCATCTTGCCTCGGCCATAACGGATGATTTCGCCGACTCGCTCATCGTTCGCGGGTAGACCACTCGCCGCCATGTAGGACTTCCGAAAGATGCCTTTTACGGGTGGCCCTTGTTTGTCGCTGGATGAGTAAGCCTCGTGACATCGGTCGCAATAGGCGTCATAAGTCTTGCGCCCCTCGGCTTGTTGCGGAGTCAAACCCAATTCGACATCGCTCAGGCGGCGCTGGGCGTGACAGGCCAGCAAGGTTCCAGACAACCAGCAGGCCATCAGCATTCCCAAGCGCCTGTGCACGTGTTTCATTCCCCTGATTGACATCCTCCTTCTAGACGGCCGCGCATCCAAGTTCTGGCCGACGTACAATAACTATAGAGCAAAGCCAATGCCAATTGCGCTAAAGCGAGTTTATGAGAAGCCTGCGTCCGCAGATGGAACGCGCATTCTGGTCGATCGGCTCTGGCCGCGAGGGCTGACCAAGCAGAGCGCGGCGGTCGACGGCTGGTTGCGCGATCTCGCGCCGTCGCACCAGCTGCGGAAATGGTTCCACGCAAATCCCGATCACTGGTCTGCCTTTCGTAGTCGCTACCTGAAAGAGTTGACCGGCGCGGAAGCATCCAAGGCACTCGAAGAGCTCTATCAACTCGGGCATAAGGGCAAACTCACGCTCCTGTTCGCGTCCAAGAACGAAGAGCGCAACAATGCCACGGTTCTTCGAGACCTGCTGGAAGGCGCACGTAAGCCTCCGACGGGCACCGGCCCCGCTGTGGCGCGGGCCGCTCGTATGCGCAACGCCCGCCCCGCTCCCAGGCGATAGCATGGTTCTGTACCCGTTGACGGATGCCGAAATCCCGAACGGACATTCATCGGCAACCATTCCCGCCTGGCAAGCTGTCGAGAAGAAGCAGAAACAACCCGCGAGGGACTGGTGGCTGATTGCGCAGCCCGATCACGCCGCACTAGCAGGCGATCTGGCGGCGAACCTGAACTCCCCGTTGTTCCCTCAGCTCGACCAACACGTCATCCGCGCGATTGCTCTGCACGACGCAGGCTGGGCGCGCTTTGATGGCGGCGAACGCGACACCGGTCATGATTTGGAAATCGTGCTGCGCGATCCCCAGCTCGACGCCCAGGGAAGGCCATTGTCGTTTTTGGAAATGACTCCAGAGGATTTTCTCAGGGCTTGGGCGGACTCCATCATCCAGGCTGAGCGAGCAGCACCAATCGGCGGCGTCATGGTCAGCCAGCACTTCTGTCGGCTCGCGGCAAACCGCTTGCAGTCGCGGATTGACAACCCGCAGGACACACACCGGCTGAAGCAATTTCTCCGGGGGGAAGCTAAGCGACAGGAACACTTGCTGGAACACGGTCCGCGGCCGCCCGAAGAGGTTCGTGTGCTTACCGATGTGCTTCAGTTTTGCGACCTGCTCTCGCTTTATCTTTGTTGCGGCGCACGAGACGCGATCGAGTTCCCGCAGAATTTCGCCGGGCGTACCATCCGCCTGAGAAGAGAACGGGAAATGCATCGGCTGGAGCCTTCGATTTTCGGAGGCGGCGTCAGCCTGGGTGTTACCGCCCGTCACTATCCCTTGTTCGGCGCAGTGGAAGTTATAGTTCTCCCGCTCTTGCTCAGTTAGTGGGGATGCGTGATGCGTGGGTTTCCGCAGCCTGTGTGGAGGCCTGTCTCTGACCCGCCTGGAGCGATATGCCCGGCAGACTTGGCCCCCTGAGCGAGACGAAGGATCTCTGCATTTTGCCGTCCCTGGAGTCGCCTGGAGGGGTCGAAGACCCGTCAACACACTGTCTATCTTTTGTTGGGGGCGTCTTCCACGATGGCTTGGACAATCCGATCAATAGCGTCCTGCGCCTGTCGTCCGGGTACGTCGAAGTTGTTGGAGAAGATGGAGAAGGCCACGCGGTCTCCGCTGACCGTCGTAGCATAGCCGGAAAGCGATTTCACATGATCGAGTGACCCGGTTTTGGCCAGCACCAATCCTTGCGCCGGGGTTCCGTGGAAGCGGTCGGCCAGAGACCCGTCTAAGCCGGCAATCGGGAACGTTTCACTGAACAGCTGCCCCCACGGTTGTTTCGCCGCGTATTGCAACAATGCGACTACCGCGTGCGGTGTCACCAGGTTTTGCCGCGACAGGCCGGAGCCATCGTAGAAAACATATTCTCCGGCAGGAATGCCCGCCTGCGTTAAAAAGCCCTTCAGGACTTCCAGTCCGCCTTCGACCGTACCTGCCAGGCCTTTTTCCTTTCCCAGCAGGCGCAGCATGATCTCCGCATGCAAGTTCTGACTGACCTTGTTAATCACCCGCAAATCATCGCTCAAAGGCTTGGATTCGTAACTGGCCAGCACACTTGGCTGCTTGGGAACTATCGACTTCTGTTCCGTGTCCCCGCCGCCGTGGGCTGAAGCCAAAGCAGTCACACTGAAAGTCGAAAGGCTGGCTAGCTCCGTGTGATGCGTAGTTGTGCGGCCGTAAATGACGACTCCACGCTTTTCCAACAGGCTGCGGAACAGGTCCGCGGCAAACCCGGCAGGATCTTCTACGGCCAGTGCTTCGTTGGCGCCAGTATCCCCGAGAGGCATATTGCCCCACAAGGTCAACACCATGGAACCGGGTTCGCGGTTAATAAAAATTTTTCGGCCCGTGCCGGCAGGAGTTGTAATGACGCGGTTGTCGATCTGGTAGTAATCGGCAAAGGGCGTAATGCTCACGAACGCCCGCTCTCCAGCCCGGTCCGCGGGCTGGATATTCACAAACACCACATTGTCATTGATGGTGAGCGCGGAAACCGGCGCGCCATCCGCCCAAACCAGATCGTCTTGCGTCCAGCCTTCGCCATAGCGCTCGAAAGCAAAATAGGAATCGTCGGCAATCACATTACCGTCAACGTACTTAAGTCCCTTCTCCACCAGCGCATCGGCCAGGTCTTCCAAGACCTTGATCGGCAAGTCCGAGCGTTCCGTGCGCATGGCGTAAGGCAGAACGCGTCCTGAGAGGTTGGGATCACCCCGCCCCACCAGGATGAGATCACCCGAGAGGCGCCCATGCTGATCGAGAGTTCCGCTGGTCTCGATCGTGGTATGAAACTTATAGTTCGGCCCGATCAGCGCCAAGGCCGCCGCCGTTGTGAACAGTTTTGTATTCGAGGCGGGGATAAACAGCTTGTCGGCGTTTTGCGAGTACAGTACTTGCCCGGTATTGAGAGACACGACCTCAATACCCCAAAAGCCGCGCGCCAGGCCGGGATCGGAAAGGACGGTGTTGATTCGCGGCGCCAGGGGCCGATGTTCGGCGGCCTGAAGCTGGGCCGCTCCCACAAGCCACAGGACTGCGAGGATAGCTGCCCGGGTCCGCCGCATAGCTGGATTTTAGCACTCGGAGAGCCTGAATTCCCCGGCTTAGACGAGGCTGCAGGGAAGCGTCCCGGCCGCGTGCCAGGTTCAGTTTCAGGTAATCTACAATCCTACCGATATGCGGCCGGTCTACCAATGGGACCTGGGATCACGCAGCCTGGAACTCGGGAAGCGGACGCTCATTATGGGCGTGGTCAATGTCACCCCAGACTCGTTCTCGGATGGCGGCGTGTACTTCGATCGCGACCGCGCGTTGGAGCATGCAGTCCAGCTTCTTGCAGATGGCGCAGACATAATCGACATCGGCGGCGAGTCCACCCGCCCCGGCGCCAAGGTGGAGGCGGGCACGCCATCGGATAGTACAAGTAAGGCAGGCAGCAAGCCCCAAGCCGCTGTCTCGGAGACGGAAGAATTAGAGCGAGTAATTCCTGTCGTCAAGTCTCTCAAGGAGAAGAAAGCCGATGCTGTCATCTCGGTAGACACCTATAAGGCCAAGGTTGCGAAATCTGCGGTCGAGGCCGGTGCTGAGATTGTGAACGACGTCAGCGGATTCCGCTGGGATGCGCAAATGCGCAAAACTCTGGGCGAACTGAAGTGCGGCGCGGTGCTGATGCACATGCGTGGCCGGCCGGAGGAATGGCGCAACCTGCAGCCCGCCACAGACATCGTTCTGCTGGTCAAGCGCGAACTCAGCGAGTGGACCCAGGAGGCAGTGCGTCTGGGAATAAAGCGTCCGCGAATCGTAATCGATCCCGGCCTGGGCTTCGGCAAGAACTTCGAGCAGAATTATCCGCTGCTGAAGCGGCTGGAGGAACTCCACTCCCTGAAGTTTCCGCTGGTGGTGGGCGTATCCAGAAAGTCGTTCATCGGCCGCGCTCTCGCCAAAAGTGACAAAGACACCGAGGTGGACGACCGTCTCTACGGCACCTTAGCCGCGGAAACTGTCGCCATTCTCCGCGGAGCCCATATCCTCCGCACCCACGACGTGAAGGCCTCGGTGGACGCAGCCAGAATGGCGGACGCACTGAGCTGATATGGCTGGTGTGGAGGCGGGTCTAAGACCCGTCCCCACACGGAAGATGCGCGCTAAAACGTTTTCGCTGAATCCAGCAGAATGGTGACCGGGCCATCGTTCACCAGTTCGACCTGCATCATTGCCTGGAAACGCCCAGTCTTGCAGGTCAGCCCTCCAGCCCGAATTCGTCCGACGAAATACTCATAAAGCTGGCGTGCTTGCGCCGGAGGCGCGGCCCCATCGAAGGACGGCCTCTTGCCACGGCGAACGTCGCCGTACAGGGTGAACTGCGAAACCACGAACACCGAGCCGCCGACGTCGGTTACCGCCCGATTCATTTTTCCGCTTTCATCCTCAAAAACACGCAGCCCAGCGATCTTGTCGGCCAAATAGTCGGCATCGGATTCGGCGTCGGCGGCCCCGACGCCTAGTAGAACGAGCAACCCGCGGCCAATCTCGCCCGTGACTTCGCTGTTCACCGATACCTTTGCCCGGCTCACGCGCTGCACCACGGCTCGCATGAAGAGAGTTTCTAGGTTCCGGTTTCTAGTTTCAAGTGGAACCGCCAGGGGCGCCACCGGATCAAGGCTTCACCAGTGTCTCTTGTCCCGCCACGGCCTGCCAACGCCCTTCCCGGTACAGAAAAATATCGATAAACCGCACCCGTGCCAGCGTCTTCCCGGATGCGTCGGTCACCTGATTGACGCCGCGCACGAATGCCGTATCCCCATAAACCCGGGCGGCCAAATCTTCGAGATGATTCGAACTCGGTCGACGCTGCGGAATGCGGGCCACCGCTTCTTTTCGATCATGCACCGCTCCATCTACATCAGCATCTTGGAATTCGACCGCCAGCAAACACCCCACCGCCTCGGCATCATGATGCTCGAGCGCCTTGGCCCAGCTCTCCTCAAGCCGTAACAGTGTCTTCTCGTCCTTCGCTTGCCCCTGCTCGCAAGGAGCAGCCCAGAACGGAGTTGTGGCGAACAAAAGTGCCGACAAAAACAGCAGCTTCATGTATGGTTCCTCTGGAATCCGGAATCACGCCCCGGAGACTGCCTGAGCGGGTCAAAGACCCGCTCCCACACCTTCCATGTTCCTGGTTGACGCTTTTCCTAACGGTCAATAGAATCGCGTTTCCTTTGTGAGAAGGAGCAAGCGATGTTACATCGTCTTACGATGTGGATTCGACTTCTGCCCGTGTTCCTCGTGACCGTCACCGTCTTGGCGCAATCCCCTTCCGCCGCTCACAACGAAGTCCTCATCAAGAACGCTGTGCTCATGACGGTGACGCACGGCACCATTCAAAATGGCAGCCTGCACATCAAAGACGGCAAGATCGCCGCCGTGGGCGCCAACGTGAGCGCCCCCGCCTCAGCCGCTGTCATCGATGCGGGGGGAAAGTATGTAACTCCCGGGATTATCGATTCGCATTCCCACATCGCATTGGACGAAGACGTTAACGAGGCCACCAGCCCGGTTACACCGCAGATGCTGATGATGGATGCATTCGACTACCAAGACAAAGCAATCTATCGCGGCCTGGCAGGCGGCGTGACCACTTCACTGTTATTGCACGGCTCCGCCAACATGATTGGTGGCCAGGCGGTGGTGATCAAGCACAAGTACGGTGCCGGACGGGATGCAATGCTGTTTCCCGGCGCGCCGAAATCCATCAAGTTCGCCAGCGGTGAAAATCCCAAACGCGTCTATGGCACGCGCGAGCAGCTCCCGTCGACCCGCATGGGCAACTTTGAGGTACAACGTGAGGCCTTCGTTCAGGCGCAGGACTACATGCGTGAATGGGAAGAGTACAACGCCAAAGTGAAGCGTGGCGACAAGGACGCGAAGATGCCCAAGCATGATCTGAAACTCGAAGCCCTGGCCGATGTCCTGCGCGGAAAATTCCTGGTCCAAATCCACTGCTACCGGGCCGACGAGTTCCTCACCGAGATGGCCATGGCCAGGGAATTCGGCTACAAGATACGCGCTTTCCACCACGCTCTGGAAGCCTACAAAGTGCCCGAGAAGCTGGCCGCCGAAGGCGTTGGCATCGCCACCTTCGCCGACTGGTGGGGCTACAAGAACGAAGCCTGGGACGCGATCCCCTGGAATGCTGTCATGTCCATGCGCAAGGGCGTGCGCGTCGCGATCAAGAGCGACTCCGATGATTTTGCCCGTCGCCTGAACCAGGAAGCCGCCAAGACCATGCGCTACGGTGGCGCCACCGAAGAGGAGGCCCTGAAGATGATCACGCTCAATGCCGCGTGGATCGTTGGCGTTGATGATCGCGTCGGCTCGTTGGACGTCGGCAAAGATGCCGACGTCGTGATCTGGGACGGTTACCCGCTCTCCAGCTATGGCGTTCCCAACAAGGTTTTCATTGATGGCGAGGTTTACTTCGACCGCTCGCTGCCCGGTTTCGGCATGCCGCACTACCAGGAGGGACAATGAAGAGCCAGGCTGTGGTTCCGAGCGCAACCCCCACTCTTGTCGTTCCCAGCCCAACTCTTTTCATTCCGAGGTCAAATCTTGTCATTCCGTCTCTAGCGAGGAATCTCCTTTTCTTCATGCTGTTCCTGGCTACAGTGGCTGCCGCTCAACAGCTTCCAGTCGTGCTCAAAGGGGGGAAGTTGCTGACCATCACCCACGGAACGATCAATAACGGAGTGTTGGTCATGGAGAGTGGCAAGATCACCGCCGTAGGGGCCTCCAGTTCCACCAAAGTCCCCGCCGGTGCTCAGGTCATTGATGTAACCGGAATGACTGTTTATCCCGGCTTGATCGACTCCGAGACCCAGCTCGGATTGACGGAGATCAGTGCCGAGCAGATGACCAACGACCTGGTCGAAATGTCGGACGAGATCATGCCTCACATGCATGTCTACGACGCCTTCCATGCTGAGTCCGAACTGATTCCAGTAACCCGCATGAACGGCGTGACCAATGCCGTTGTTTCTCCTGAAAGCCGCGACACTCTTCCCGGCCAGGACTCGTTCGTGCAACTGGCGGGCCGCTCCGCGGATGAGATGCTGGTGGTGCGTGACATAGCCATGCCCCTCAATTTCACTGGTGACGAACGTCGTAACAAAGGAACCTTCGAGAAACGCAAGTTCCCCTCGACGCGCATGGGCATGGCAGCCCAACTCAGGCAAGCCTTCCTTGATGCCCAGGACTACGCCCAAAAGTGGGCTGATTTTGAAACGAAAAAAGCCGATGCCGCCAAAGACGTCAAAGCGAAGAAGCCTGAGCAGCCTAAACGTGATTTGAGGCTAGAAGCGCTACTCCCCTACTTGCAGGGGAAGAAGCCGATCGTACTGGCCGCAGAAGAAGCTAGCGACCTGCAAACTGCCGTACACCTGGCCCGCGAATTCAATCTCAAGTTTGTTCTAAACCACATCAGCTACACGCGACCGATTCTCGACCAAGTGGCTGGCTTAAAAGTGCCGGTCATCGTGGGTCCGATTTACGAAAATCCCAAGCCTTACGAGCGCTACGACGCTGTCTATAGCCTTCCCGCAGAGCTTGCCAAACGCGGCGTGAAGATCGCCTTCGCCTCCTTTGAGGCTCACAATTCGCGCAATCTGCCCTACCAGGCGGGCTTTGCCTCTGCATTTGGCCTCCCCTATGACGAAGCGTTAAAGGCGATCACGCTGAACCCGGCAGAGATCTGGGGCTTGGCTGACAAGTTGGGTTCTCTCGATGTGGGCAAGCTAGCCAATGTAGTGGTATCCAGCGGAGACCCCTTGGATGTAAGAACCGACGTAAAGCAGGTATTCATTAACGGCGAATCTATTCCCATGGTGAGCCACCAGACCAGATTGAGAGATCAGTACGGAGGCAAATAGAAAATGCCTGGCTGCTTTCGTCAAAGCGGTTTGACCCGCGTCCATGCACCGTTTAGGATTCTTACTGCATCTCGAGCAACCGGAAGGGCTTATTCCGGATGCTCGGACTCTTCCTTTACATAAATTCAAGGGCACAATTACACTACTCGTTTCGTCGCCAGGAGGTGGGTCCCATATGGCAGCCGTAGATGACAAGGTAAAACAAATCGTAGTCGAGCAACTCGGTGTCGAGGAAAGCGAAGTTACGCCAAAAGCATCTTTTGTCGACGATCTTGGGGCAGACTCCCTGGATCAGGTGGAACTCGTGATGGCCTTCGAAGAAGCCTTCGATGTCGAGATCCCTGACGAGGATGCCGAGAAGATACGCACCGTTCAGGACGCCATTGACTACATCGGAAAACACGCCAAAGTAGGCAAGTAGAACTAGCGCAAGGCGGCGCCCAACCGGCGACCGTCATCGAGGAGAACCATGGCAGCCGTCGACGACAAAGTGAAGCAGATCATCGTGGAGCAGTTGGGAGTGGACGAAGGCGAAGTTACGCCCAACGCCTCGTTTGTGGACGATCTAGGCGCCGATTCGCTCGATACGGTCGAGTTGGTGATGGCCTTCGAAGAAGCTTTTGACATCGAAATACCCGACGAAGATGCCGAAAAAATCCGCACCGTCCAGGACGCGGTTGACTACATCGGCAAGCATGCGAAAGGTGGAAAGTAGGTTTGGGACGTCGGGTTGTAGTTACGGGCATTGGCCTGATTTGCGGAGTCGGCAACACCACGGAAGAAACGTGGAAGAACCTGCTGGCCGCCAAAAGCGGCGTCGCCCGCATTAGCCAGTTTGATGTCTCCAACTTTGCCTGCCAGATTGCTGCCGAGGTCAAGAACTTCGACCCGCTGAATTTCATCGAAAAAAAGGAAATGAAGAAGATGGGCCGCTTCATCCACCTGGCGCTTGCCGCCAGCGACGAGGCGATGAAGTCCTCTGGCCTTCAGATAACCCCTGAGATTTCCGAGCGCGTGGGTGTACACATCGGTTCCGGAATCGGCGGATTCGATGTCATCGAACGCGAGCACTCGAACTTATTGACCGGTGGCCCGCGCAAGATCTCGCCATTCTTTATTCCAGCTGCCATCGTGAATCTTGCCGCTGGGCACGTTAGTATTCGGTACGACGCCAAGGGCCCCAATGAGGCCACCTGCACGGCTTGCACCTCGAGCGCGCACTCGATAGGCGATGCCTTCAAGATCATCGCGCGCTGCGATGCCGAGGTCATGATCGCGGGCGGCACGGAAGCTGCCATTACTCCCATGGGCGTAGGCGGGTTCGCGGCCATGCGCGCGCTTTCCACCAGAAATGATGAACCCGCGAAGGCGAGCCGGCCCTGGGACACAGGACGTGATGGCTTTGTAATCGGGGAAGGCGCCGGCATCATGGTTCTGGAAGAACTGGAATTCGCTCGCCGCCGCGGCGCGAAAATTCTGGCAGAGGTTGTCGGCTATGGGATGAGCGGCGACGCCTATCACATCACCCAACCCGCCGAGCAGGGGGATGGGGCGTATCGCGTGATGGTGAACACGCTCAACGACGCGAAGGTCCAGCCCAGCGAAGTGGGTTACGTGAATGCCCACGGAACTTCCACGGATCTGGGCGACAAACTGGAAACCGTTGCCATCAAACGCACCTTTGGCGACCATGCCTACAAGCTGGCCGTCAGCTCTACTAAGTCCATGACAGGACACTTGTTAGGTGGGGCAGGAGGCTTGGAGGCAGGAATCACGGTGCTGGCCTTGCGTGATCAGATTTTGCCGCCGACCATCAACCTAGAGCACCCGGATGAGGGATGCGACCTTGATTACGTTCCCAACCACGCACGGCAAACGAACCTGGAGTATGCCATGTCGAACTCCTTCGGTTTCGGCGGCACGAACGGGGCGCTGCTGTTCCGACGTTGGACAGAGTGAAGAATTGCTGATGGTTGATTTTTGATTATTGATGTAAAAACCCAATGGGCGCGGCCTGGCAGCGGATTCGCACTTGTTTTTCAATCAAAAATAAGCAATAGGGTTCCTCTTCCCCAACAGTAATAGCACTTCTGTACCTATTTTTGTGGCTTCTAACCCTTTGCCAATCCCGGGGATACAGGCCACAATAGAATTTCAAGCGAGACCCCATGCCTTTCATGGACAAGGCCCTCGGAAACCTGACCGCCATCCCACCAACCCGGAAGGCCGCGGCGCGAGCTGCTTTTGTCGACGTTAAGGAGCCGGCACGCCTCGTCCTGGCGGAATGCTTCAAGCAGTTCGGCATTGAGGCAGTAGCCATGACCAGCCACACCGCCGAACGCCTGGCCAAGGAGAAGTTCGAAGCCTGCGTGGTGAAGCTCAGCCCAGCAGCAGAAAAGGTGATGGAAGCAGCCCGGAGCTCACCTTCCAATAGCCGCATGATCATCTACGGCTTGGGCGGCAGCGCCCAGGACGCCATGCGCTATTCCAGATTTGGCATCAATGCCATTTTCCACGAACCGGTGGAGCGCCCCACCGCTCTCAAGCTGGTGCGCGCCACCCAGATGCTGGTGGTCCACGAATTTCGCCGCTACGTCCGGGTCCCGGTAATCACCGAAGTCTCAGTTAGCACTACCGATAAGCGCCGCTTCATCGCCACCAGCAAAGAACTCAGCTCAGGTGGCATGTCGATGAAGAGTGCTGAAGAAATGGGAGTGGGGACACCCGTCGAGGTCTCGTTTGCCCTGCTTACGCTTCCCCGCATCTGGGTCAAAGGAGCGGTCTGCTGGAAATCAAAGAACACCTTCGGCGTCCGCTTCGACCCCAACGACGACCGCCGGCTGCGCCTTAAAGAGTGGCTCGACGCATACCTGGAAAATTAGTCGCGCGAATCGCCATCAATTCATGTCGTTATCCTGAGGCAGGTGCAGCCTGCCGCAGGATCTCTTGCGCACGACTGTTCAAAATAAGCGACTCCTACCGTACCGCTTACAATACCTCCTGTGAGCACCGTGACCACACCGCCGGTTGCGGCACAGCCTGCGGGCAAAACCCAGCCCTGGACCCTGCGCCAGAGGTTCCTTCTGTGGCTGATCACATGGGCAGGCTATCTTGCCATCCGCCTGATCGGGATGACGTTGCGCTATTCGGTGCACATCGAGGATGGTGGTCCGGAGAGACTCAGCACCCGGCCTGTAGTGCTCTGCTTGTGGCACTGCGGAATTTTCCCCGCAACCTACGTCTTTCGTAATCAGCAGATCGGCGTGATCTCCAGCTACAGCTTCGACGGCGAATACACCTCCCGCATCATTGCCAAGTTCAATTACATTCCAATCAAAGGCTCCAGTTCCAGGGGGGCGGTGCGGGCGCTGCTCAAGTCACGGCGACTGCTCGATCAAGGGAATACGGTAGGCTTCACCAGCGACGGTCCACGCGGCCCCGCCTTCATTGCCAAGCCAGGCCCGGTGCTGCTGTCGAGCAAAACGGGAGTACCGCTCGTCCCATTCCACATCGCGCTGGAAGATCCCTGGCGGCTGCCTTCCTGGGATAAACTGATGATCCCCAAACCATTTTCCAAGGTTCTGGTTTGCCTTGGCCGTCAAATCCATGCGCCGCTCGACGCCGAAGACAGCCAGATGCAGGCCGTGCAGGCAGAACTCCAATCTGGCCTGGAAAGAGTCCGCGATTTCGCCGAGGCCAACGTGCACAGGGTTGGCATGTCAGGTTTTCCGCTGCATCGCATCTAGTGTGTGGCGCAGGCGCCCCCGCCCGCGTTTTTGTTTTCTCGGCGCTCTCAGTGCTCTCGGCGGTGAATGCTTTTCCTGGTCCCTTCATTGACACGCTGTCTACGCGCGAGTAGAGTTTTTCTCGCTGCACCGCTCTTTCTCAATCCCTTAGGTTTGCGCGTCCTCATCATGCTGATGAGGATCTGGGAAGCGGGTGTGAATCCCGCGCTGCCGCGCAACTGTAAGCGAGGAAATCGCCGCCGGCCACTGGAATATCCGGGAAGGCCGGCCGCCGCACTGGACCAAAGCCGAGCTTGGCTCGGCATGGACGGGTCACAAACTCGTCCCCGCGTGGTCCTAACTCGCCGAGCCAGGAGACCGGCGCGAACCACTAACCTCAGCCCCTTTCGCGTGTAAAGGAGGATTGCGTGTATCGCGCTGCTCTTTCCATTCTTCTCCTCTTGGCGACAGCTTCTGCCGCCGAACTGAAAGTCAAAGTCCTGGATCCTCAATCAGCCGTCATTGCCGGCGCCGAGATCATTCTGCTCGACGGAGACCGGTCGCTGGATGTCCAAATCAGTTCCGCACAGGGAATAGCTTTTTTACGGGGAACCTGGTCCGGCGAATATCGCCTGCGAGTGCTGGCTCCCGGCTTCTCGCCTGAAGAACTCGACGTTTCGCACGAACGGTCCGAGATCACAATCAAGCTACACCTAGCAACGGCGGCTGAAACCGTGGTCGTAACCGGCACGCGTAATCCTGTGCCGGAAGAAGAGGCGGGTGCGAGCGTTTCGACACTGGAAGGCGACCAACTCTCCCTGATGAACCCAGTCTCAGCTGCTGAGGCACTGCGCTTCTTGCCCGGCGCCGTGGTCAACACCCAGGGACAACGAGGCGGGCTGGCTTCGTTGTTTGTCCGCGGCGGCGACTCGCGTTACAACAAGTTCATTATTGACGGCGTTTCGATCAATGACCCGGGTGGAACCTTCGACTTCGGAGTCGTTCCCCTCCAGCAGACTGAACGCCTGGAATTCGCGCGCGGCGCGCAGAGCACACTCTACGGCTCCGATGCCATGACCAGCGTCGTGCAGGCCTGGACCCGGACCGGCAATACCTTACGGCCGGAATTACGCCTGGGAGCTGATGGCGGCAATTTCAATACCGCCGAAGGCTACCTTTCCCTGGCGGGAGCGCACGGGCGTTACGATTACAACCTCTTTGGCGATCAGTTCAACACCACCGGCCAGGGCATCAATGACAATTACTCCAACTCCTCGCAAGGCGCCAACCTCGGCTTAGAGATCAACCCACGCGCGCTATTCCGTGTTCGCGCCCGGCATTCCAACAATCGCACGGGGGTTCCAGGAGAGTGGAACTTCAACAGCCAGCCTTTGCAGCCACCAGATTCGGACCAGTGGGCAAGACAAAACAATCTTCTGGCCGGCGCCGAGCTGCTCCTGACCGGGCCCTCGCGCTGGCAACATCGGCTCAGCGGTTTTGAGTACCACCATAAGCGCACCAATGTGGACACTTTCAGCGACCCCGGCCGCGTGTCGGATTTTCCCACTCACGCGATTGCCGACATCAACCGCGCCGGATTCGATTACCAGGGCAACTATCTGCAACGAAGCTGGGCACAAACCACTCTCGGCTACGAATTCGAAGATGAAAATGGTTTTACCGGCGACTTGGATTATCCGCCGATGGTTCACGGGCTGCGCCGGAATCAGGCCGCCTATGGGCAGCAGAGGGTGACACTCGGCCGTCTCGCCGCGATTCTAGGTGCGCGCTTCGTTCACAACACCACCTTTGGAAACCGGGCAGTGCCGCGCATAGCCCTCGCCTTCGAAGCACTGAGAGGCGGTGAGATTTTCTCAGGTACCCGCCTGCGCTTCTCCTACGCCACGGGAATCAAGGAGCCTCGTCTGGAAGAATCGTTCGCCAGCGGACAGGGAATCATTCCCAATCCCAACCTGAAGGCGGAAGAAAATCGGGCTTTCGAGGCTGGCTTGCGGCAACGATTGCTCGGCGGGAAATACGATGTCGACGCTACCTATTACAACAATCTGTCTCGAAATCAGATCGATTTCGCCATTCTCGATCCGGTGAATTTTATCGGCGAGTACGAGAATATCGACAAGTCAATGGCCCACGGCGCAGAGGTGGAATTTCGTGGCCGGCCCCTGCCGCGCCTTTCCTTTGATCTCGCGTACAACTACACCTCCACCGAGATCCTGCAGCAGCCCTTTGCTTTTGACGCGCTCCATGCGCCCGGGCAGCCGCTGCTTCGGCGTCCCAAGCATTCTGGGAGTCTTCTGCTGAATTACATCGCCCAGCGTTGGGGAGGAAACCTGGGAGGCAGCTTGGTTGGCCGCCGGCCAGACTCAGACTTCCTTGGCTTTGGTATCAATCACGCGGCCGGCTACGCGCGAGTGGATCTGGGAGGCTGGTACGCTGTGAACTCCCGTGTTACAGCGTACGTAAATGTTGAGAACGCTCTGAACCGGCACTATCAGGAGGTAGTTGGATATCCCGCCCTGGGCGCCAATTTTCGCGCCGGAATGCGATTCAGGATAGGAGGAGAATGATGTCATGCGGAGCGACCCAAAGGGCCTTCTGACAACCATGTCGTCATCCTGAACATCCGAAAGGCCGTGAAGGATCTCGCGTGCGGAACCTTGACTGTTGTACGCGCGCGATCCTTCGGAGGGCTGCAGCTCTCCTCAGGATGACGCGGTGAATTTCGATCACCCGACGATTGACACTCTGGAACTTAAGGTTGGCTGCGTTGACGTTGCCCTACCGCCGCCTGGTGGGAACCTGGTTGCGAGAATCGCTCTCAACCCTTTCGGAAGCGCGGGTCTTGTGATTGTTCCCGTTGTCCTTCCCGCTGGCTAAATCAACGGGCATAGGGGCCGCCGACTTTGCTCCCCCATACTTCTGACGCAAAACCACTAGCTTTGCGATTTCCTCATCGTTCAGGGGCTGCGCATTTCCAAGCAGGTGCGCGACCAGGGCGATCTTGGCGAAGTGCTCGACTGTTTCCATCTTCATGTAGGCGTGCTGCAGGTCTTCGCCATAAGTGACGACTCCGTGATTAGCCATCAGGATGGCGTCATACTGCGGAATAAGCGGCTCCAGAGCCCGAGACAACTCGGGCGTCCCCGGCGTGCCGTATCGCGCCAAGGGCACGCAGCCCAAGCCGACCACCAGTTCGCAAACCAACGGCTGGTCGAGCGACAGCCCAGAAGCGGCAAACCCGGTCGCTGTTGGCGGATGAGCATGCACAATAGCCCGAATGTCGGGGCGCAGGCGATAGATCAGCAGGTGCATGGCAATCTCACTGGAAACATTGCGCTTGCCCGCAAGTTTGCGCCCTTCCAGGTCCACCATAACGAGGTCGGAAGTGCGCATCATCCCTTTGCTCATGGAGGTGGGCGTGACAAGGACGCGCCTGCGATCCAGACGCACGGAAAGGTTGCCGTCGGTTCCGGCCACAAACCCGCATCCGTGCAGCATTCCGCCCAGTTGGATTATTTCTTTCCGGTATTGGCGTTGGCTAGCCATTTTCAAGAACACTCCCAGTCTCAGCTTAGCCGCGTATGGTACCGAAGGCAACCTGTGGAAACAACGGATGATTCGATCGTTTAATGGTAATGAAACATTCAGAGTTGCGGCCTGCCGCACGCTCCCCGTGCCAGGTGTGGGCAACTCCTATAATCAGCAGCGTGCTGGTCTCCGATTACAGCTATCACTTGCCGGAGGAGCTGATTGCCCAGGAAGCTTTGCCTGACCGGGCTGCTTCTCGGCTCCTGTACCTGAACCGCAGCACAGGCGAAGTGCGGGACCTGAGCTTCCGGGGCTTTCCCGAGTTGCTGCGGTCCGATGACCTGGTGGTGTTCAACAATACACGCGTGTTTCCCGCCCGCTTATATGGACACCGAGGAGGCGCAAAAGCACAGACGATCAGCCAACACAACCGCGCGGCCAGGAATTTCTTGAAAGGACGCGTCGAGGTGCTTCTCACTCGGCAAGTCTCACTGGAGCCCAATGTCTGGGAGTGCCTGGTCCGCCCAGGCCGGAAGATCGGGGTCAGCGAAACACTGTTCTTCGGCGAGAACGATGAGCTTCAGGCGCAAGTGCTGGACCGCGGGACTTTTGGAGAAAGGACGATCCGTTTCTCGATGGTTCCCGACTTCTTTTCCTTGGTCGAGCGCATCGGCCACGTTCCTCTGCCGCCTTACATCGACCGCCCGGACCGACCGGGGGACGGGGAGCGCTACCAAACCGTTTATGCACAGGAACGCGGATCGGTGGCCGCCCCAACGGCTGGGCTGCACTTCACCCCGGCAATTCTTGCGCGCATGAAAGAGCGCGGCATAGAAACCGCAGAGATCACCTTGCACGTGGGATTGGGAACATTCCAGCCCATCAGGGCAGAGCGGGTCGAAGAACACAAATTGCACGCCGAGCGATACTCAATTTCCTCGGAAGACGCTGCCAGGATCAATCGCGCCGTGGAGGCACGCAGGCGAGTGGTCGCGGTAGGAACAACCACGGTGCGCACTCTGGAATTCTGCGCAAGCGACACTGGGCGAGTGCAGCCCGGCAGCGGCGATGCCGACCTGTTCATCTACCCCGGCTATTGCTTTCGAGTCATCGGCGCCCTGCTGACCAACTTCCATCTGCCGCATTCGACGCTGCTCATGCTGGTCAGTGCCTTCGGCGGCCGTGAACGCGTGCTCGCCGCCTATCGCCACGCAGTCGCGCAAAAATATCGGTTCTATTCCTACGGCGACTGCATGTTCCTGGAGTAGTCGTTTGCCTTGGTTCCCACCTCCAAAATGCTGGCGGTAGAGACGGGCTTGTCCCATCTCTGAGACGCAGCCAGCCGCGTCTCTACGGAAGACCGAAAAGGGACAAGCGCAGCGAGGGACCTCCGTTTTCACCCCTGGGGCGCTATACTGTGCCACTTGGGGGGTAGCGATGAGTACACAAACTACATCCCGACAGGTCGCTATTCAGGATTTCGTCTCCGGTCTGCGAAAATTTCCGGAATCCGCGTTTATTGAGACCGCCAGTATCCTCAGCTTTCTGCAGTCCACACCCGTTTCGCCTGAAACGCTCACGCGCTATTTGACCTGGGACCGCCAGCACTACACCCGCAACTTGATCGACAGGACACCGCTCTACGAACTGCTTGCCATCTGTTGGGAAGTGGGCCAGGTCAGCTCAGTCCACAATCATCGGGACCAAAATTGCTGGATGGCGGTTCCCATTGGGCGCTTGCTGGTCGGCAACTATCGGGTGATTTCCCAAGACCTGAACGCGGGAAAGTGCAGCCTGGAGCCTGCCGACACCGTGGAAATGAATCCCACCCATCCGTGCGCAGTCGATCCTCGCGAGCCCGTGCATCGCGTTTACAATCCGCGCGAATTTAACCAGAGAGCAGTGAGCCTGCACGTGTACTCACGGCCATTCGACAGTTGTGTCGTGTACTCGCCCGAGCAAGGCACCTGCGGAGAAATCAAACTGCACTACACCACCGAATATGGCAAGCCGTCGGGCAAGATGATGTAGGGACAGCCGCCTCGGCTGTCCGGCTGGACGCAGATGCCGCACCCACGGCCGCAAACCCTTCGCCGGGTACTGCTAAACTTAAGGGTTGGCTTCCAGAGGCCCATCCTCGATAAGGAAACCTGTGCCCACTGAGGCAGGCCAGGCCGCTGCTGTGCGCCCGCCCAAGCTGCCTCAGGGCGACAAGGGCCGCATTTTCCTGATCGACTCGATGTCATTCATCTTCCGCGCTTACCACGCCATGGCGCGCCAGCGTTCGATGTCGACCAAAACCGGCATACCGACCGCCGCCACCTATGTCTTCGTCAACATGCTGCGCAAGTTGCGAGACGATTTCTCACCCGAGTATCTGGCCGCCGTATTCGATGTCGGAGCCCCAACCTTCCGCGACCAGCAGGCCGGAGCTATCACCGTAGTCCGTAAATTCGATATCAAGACTCAGACCTTTCAGGAATCCGCTTACGGCGGCTACAAGGCCAACCGTTCCCAGATGCCGGAGGATCTTGCCCAGCAAATCCCCTATATCCGCCGGGCGCTAGAGGCCTATCGCATTCCGATCCTTCAATCCGAGGGCTACGAAGCCGATGATGTCATTGGAACGTTGGCTCAGAAAGCGGCTGAGCAAGCCAATCCCGTCTACGTCGTCTCCAGCGACAAGGACATGCTGCAGCTGGTAAACAAGCAGATCTGCGTTCTCAATCCCCCCAAGGACAACCTCATCTGCGATGCTGAAAAGGTGGAAGAGATTCTCGGAGTCCCTCCCGAGCTCGTCATCGACGTGATGGCCCTGCGCGGCGACTCCATTGACAACATTCCCGGCGCGCCCGGCATCGGCGACAAAGGTTCGGTCGAGCTGATCAAACGCTTCGGCTCAGTCGAGGCCGCTCTCGATCGGGCCGCCGAAGTGGAGAAAAAAACCTACCGCGAATCGCTGCTCCATAATCGGGACGTGATCCTCGCCAGCAAACAGCTGGCAACCATCGATCGCGATGTGCCCATTGAACTCGATGTGCAAGCGATGCATGCCGGGGAGCCCAACGTCGACGCCCTCCGCCAGCTTTTCACCGAGCTGGAGTTCACGTCGCTGCTCAAGGATCTCTTGCCGGCGGTGCAGGTCGGCGAGGGGCAGTACAGCGAGGCACAATCTGCGGCCGATGTTGACGCGGTGCTGAAATCAATCCCGCCGGGAGACTCGTTGGCCATCGCTCTCGAAGTAGCAAAGCCGGCGGTTGTTGCCGAAGACCAAGAGGAAGCAGAAGAGGGCACCCTCCCGCTTACGCCAGCAGCGGCCCTGCCCACCGCCGGTCCAACTCATAACCTCGCGATCTCGTCTGCACCCGGCACGGCCGTCACCGTTCCTCTCGATTCGAAAGCTGCTGAGCGCCTGAAGTCGGCCTTGTCCGATCCCAAACTGCCCAAGACCATTCACGATTTCAAAACCGCCGCTCACGCTTTGCGTTCGCTCGGCATTACGGTAGAAGGCCTGCGTCATGACTCGATGCTCTACTCCTACCTGCTCGACCCGACCTACTCTTCGCATGCTCTGCCGGACGTTGCCTTGCGTCGTTTCAACATCAAGCTGAGCGGCGCGCTGCCCGAGTCCGCCGACGTTACTGGCCGCCTGGCCACAGCGCTGCGCGAGGAAGTAGAAGAAATCGGGTTGCTGAATCTCTACGGCGAGATCGATCTTCCCCTTGTGCCCGTGCTGACCCGCATGGAGCAGGCCGGTGTGAAGATCGACCAGGGCGCTCTCGACAAAATGTCCGCCCGTCTGGAAAAAGAAATCAACGCCAAGGCAAAAGAAATTTACGCAGCGGCGGGCGGATTCGAATTCAACATCAGCTCACCCAAGCAACTCGGCGACGTGCTTTTCAATAAGCTCGCTCTCCCCAAGCCGGTGAAATACGGCAAGGGCCGTACGATCTCGACCGCCGTTGATGTGCTGGAGGGACTCGCGCTCACCCACGAAGTCCCGCGTCTGGTTCTCGAATACCGCCAGTTGACGAAGTTGAAATCCACATATGTGGACGCGCTGCCAGCGCTGCTCAATTTCACGACCGGCCGCCTGCATACGACCTTTGCCCAGACCGGCACTGCCACCGGGCGTTTGGCATCGTTCAATCCAAACCTGCAGAACATTCCAATTCGCACCGAGTTGGGGCGTGAGATCCGCGCCGCCTTCATCGCCGACCCCGGGTGCGTGCTATTGGCGGCCGACTACTCCCAGATTGAACTGCGCCTGTTAGCTCACTATTCAAAAGATCCGCTATTGGTCGAGGCTTATCGCCGCGGTGATGACATCCACACGCTCACCGCCTCGCAGGTCTTCGGTGTCCCACCGCTGATGGTCACCCCGGAGCATCGCCGCCAAGCCAAGGTGGTTAATTTTGGAATTGTGTATGGCCTGTCGCCATTTGGCCTTTCGCAAAATCTCGGCATCGAGAAGTCCGAGGCCAAGCGTTTCATAGACGCTTATTTCCAGAAGTATGCCGGCGTGCGCAAGTTCATCGACAAAACTCTCGAAGACGCTCGCCGCGAGCAGAAGGTGAGAACCCTTTTCGGCCGCATCCGACCGATCCCCGACATCAACAGCAAGAACGCCAACATGCGCGGCTTCGCCGAGCGCACCGCCGTCAATACACCACTGCAAGGCACTGCCGCCGACCTGATCAAGCTAGCCATGATCCGCATCGACGCCGCCTTGCAAAGGCAGAAATTGAAATCCCGGATGACCCTGCAAGTTCATGACGAACTGGTCTTCGAGGTTCCCGAATCCGAGCTCGACACCATGCGCCCCCTGGTTCGCGAGCAGATGGAAAACGTGCACCCGCTGGCCGTGCCGCTGCTGGTTGAGATCGGGGCGGGAATGAATTGGCGGGACCTGGAGGAGTGATCGGGTTTCTAAAACCAGATTTCGCCTGGTATCAGGGTACGCCTCCCCGAGGTACCGCAAGCGAGCGGCAGATCCTTAACTCAATTTTCCCAAAAGACGCGCGCCTTCTTCGTGACTCGGTGCTCTTTTCTCAGGGCACGCGCAGCATCACCCAGCGGAATGGGTTCGGATAGTTTCGCGAAGTCCCATAAGGGTCTCTGTCCCCGGGCATAAATCAGGACCGCGGTTTCCAGGAGGCTCTGCTCCGGTGCCATCGGTCGTTGAGTCGCGTGCTGTGGGTGGCTGGGCATCTGAAGGACCTGGGGCTCGTTGCTCAAGGCCCCGTAGCCGATCGACGATTGCCCAAACGCCGCCCCGGCACAGAGAAGGCAGAACAGGAATAATGTCGTCTTCATGGCGCTAATCCACACTGGGCAAGTGCACGCCCTGTGCCAAACCTGGGGTCCTAACCTCTTGGCTTATAGGAGGTAGGCGATGAAATGAGTAATTGTTTGCACAATTGTGGAGCAGCAGTGGTCAGTCGATGATCCCGGCATCGTTAATGCCGTTGCCTATTAAGTTTCTTGGTATCCACAGCATTTTTCCGGCCCCCCGGATTCCCTTATTCAGCAGAACAGGTCGAGTCGTACGGCGGCCTGACAAGGAGAAGGACATGAAGAACATCACGTGGCAAAGGACTTTCTCGCTGGCTCAGCTGCTCCTCGGGCTGGCCCTGGCTGTGTTCATCGCCGGGATCGTAGTTCCGAGCCTTCTCCGGTCTGGTATTGCTACCAGGGAGGCCTTGGCTGCGGGCTCTCTCCATGCACTCAAAGTCGCCAGCGTTACGTTCCTGTTCACGTACAAGAATCTAGTTGCCGCGATCCTGGGTGTGCTGATAGGTGGGAGCGCGGCATTGGCGATCGAAGTCGGGAGCGCAAGAATCTGGCTTTCCCATGCCTACGCCTTATTGCAGGCTTGCCTAGAAAATTGGAGCTTTGGGGTGACCGGTGGGAAAAGCGCCTCCACCTACATTAAGACACGAATGAGCCGCCAGGCGGTTCCGGTAGTACACAACGTTCGGCTCGCCACCGTTTGCGAAACCGAGGGTGATCGCTGGGTTGCGTAAGCGTGCGGGAACAGCCGGCATAGACTTGTGGAACTCAGCGCGAATGGAACGGAGGATGGCTTCGACTATTCGTGAACACCTCGCCTAGCCGACGCTTCTATCACCGCTGCATCCAAGGGTCCCGCGTCACGTAATCCCCTACCTCGTGAAATCAGCCACCCAAAAAAATGCTTTGGAGTTTAGCGAAACAGCCGGCGCCGAGGCGCCTGAACGGGCAGGACTGAGATCGGAACTCGCGAAGAGTCCTGCCCGTTTTGGGGGAGGGCGCGCGCATTGATTCGTTGGGATCGCTACTTGGGCCGGTTCAGTCGCACTTCTTTTCAGAACCGAAACGAATGGAGGTTCGGCTGAGCGCTGTGGACGTTACCCCTTGTCACGGATGATGTCAAGCGAAAAATGGGCTGAAGGATACCCCTCCCTACCCCGATAGCTAAATCTCTGAAAAGAAAAGCTCGCGGTCGCGTCGTGACTCGAAATGGGCAGCAAAACCCATGAATCCAGGGGATTTAGACGAAACCTATCAGAAAACACGGAGATTCGTGCCGTCCCTTCACTAGGGACATAGCACGTGCTGTGCTTGTGACTTGCTTTTGTGTTCACGGCACTTCCGTGCCTTTCTAGGTTCGCGCTGGTTCTCGTGGAATCTGGCGCTTCACATCACCTCTGGGCCTTCGAAAGTGTGTCAAGTCCCCCCGAACTCGTCCATTCCTTCCAACTCCGCGTGACATATTGCCCGCCCGGGATGTCCCAATCTGTCCACTGCAGACCCCATTAGTGCTACATCCACTAGTGCTTGCTCCACTCTTAACGTCCAGCACCGAGCCGTCTCTGGTTCTGCTATACTGTTCTTGACGCTTTCCACGGTTTGCTCGTCACGCGGTGGTCACTCTCAAGACCAGATTCATCTCCGCCTTTCCTGCCCGCCGTTTATTCAGCGCCAATCTAAACATGCGAGCGGCATGGCCACTCTTGACGAAGGTCTGAGTTACAGCAAGCCCCTCCAGAAAGAATTATCGAATGACCACATTTTCGGAACTGCCCTTGTCTCCTGCCTTACAGCAGAAGCTGGCGGCAGCTCAATTCATTAACCTGACACCAATCCAGGCGCGTGCTATCGCTCCTGCGCTCGAGGGCCAAGACGTAATCGGTACGGCCCAGACCGGAACCGGCAAGACACTGGCGTTTCTGATTCCATTAATCGAGATGCTGAACCGCGAACCATCGCGGCAGCCCAGCGCACTGGTGCTGCTCCCAACCCGCGAACTCGCGATGCAGGTGCACGAGCAATATGAGCAACTGCGCACCAAGGGCATGCCCAGAGCGGCCCTCATCGTCGGCGGCCTATCGGAGAAGACGCAGATACAAGCTCTCCGGGCCGGCTCCGGCCTGATCATTGCCACCCCGGGAAGGCTGCAGGACTTCATCGGCCGGAAACTCGCTGACCTGCGCCAAATAAAACTCCTGGTGCTCGACGAAGCTGACCGGATGCTGGACATGGGCTTTCTGCCAGCCATCCAGCGCATTCTGGTGATACTTCCCAGAAAGCGGCAGACACTGTGCTTCTCCGCCACGATGGAGCAGTCCGTCGCGCGGCTCGTGCACGACAACACGAACAATCCCGTCCGGGTAGCTGTGGGCTCAGTTCTCAAGCCGGCCGAGAGCGTACAGCTCAAGGCATATGAAGTACGTCCCGGCGAGAAAATGGATACTCTCCGGCAACTGCTTCATGCGGAAGAAGGACAGACCTTGATCTTCACGCGCACCAAGAGGGGCACGGAACGGGTGGCCAAGGAACTGGTGCGGGACGGCTTCAATGCCGCCATGATTCACGGGGACCGCTCGCAATCGCAGCGCAATGGAGCCCTAAGCGGCTTTCAGGAAGGCCGGTTTCAGGTGCTGGTGGCCACCGACATAGCGGCTCGCGGCTTGCACGTGGACGACGTCGCCCATGTGATCAACTACGACCTGCCCAAGATGGCCGAGGATTTCATACACCGGGTGGGACGCACAGGACGCGCCGGTTCTCAAGGGCGCGCTTCCACCATCGTCACCGCTGCCGAGACCATGGACCTGCGAAGTATTGAGCGCACTCTCCAATTACGGATAGAACGCAAGCAGGTCGCGCCTTCAGACGAGCCGGCACGGGCGGTACAGAACACTCTCGTCTCGCGCACATTAACGCCGCTCCCGGGCGAGGTATTTGTATAAAGCGATTGGAGATCGGCCAGAGACTTCTCGCGCATCGCTTCTAGTCGTCGACTTCCTGCTGGTGGGTCGGCGATTCGGGAGAGGTGGATTCGTCGGAACCAATCCGAAACAGGGCTGCTTGCGCCTCGGCCTGTTCGCGAAGTTCGCGGATTTCGTCAGCTGGATCTTGCGATTTGGCTTCCTTGCGCTCGCTCCTGCGCAGCGCCTTTTCTCGTTGCTTCTGTTGGCGGGCCTGCTCCTTCTGACGCTTGGTAAAAGTCGATCGGCCTCTTGGCATTAGGGTCCTCCAATTTCCGTTTCCTGAAGACACAAGTGGTGCCGTCAGGAGAAAAAAATGAATGCTGAAAACCCGCGAGAACTCCGGGAATTACCAGCGTGGTTCGCGGGGCTGTCGGGCGTGGCCGCGGTAGTCGTCCCGGCCGCGGCCTCCGCCGCCGCCACCAAAGCGCTGTCCACCGTTCCTGGGCCGTTCGGTCTTCGGCTTGGCCTCGTTGATCTTCAAGGTCCGTCCGCCGAGCTCAGTTCCGTCCAACGCCGCGATGGCCTTGTCGGCTTCGCTGGCGTTCGTCATTTCCACAAATGCGAAGCCGCGCGCGCGACCGGTTTCGCGGTCAGTGACGAGGTTGACCTTTTCCACCGCTCCGTGTTCCTGGAAGATGTTGCGCAGTTCGGCTTCGGTGGTGCTGTGGGGTAGATTGCCAACATAAAGGTTCTTCATTGCTTTTCCTCTCTGTATAGTTCAGTTTCCAGTTCGGGTGGGATGAGCTTGCGTTCGCGGCTATCGGAATCTCGAGTCGGCAACGGTCCTTCTCGCAGCGCTCGTGAGCGGGCATCACTGACGGAGCGCACGGCAGAGATCCGGCGGCATGCTTCCAGAATGCCCCAGTGCTGTGGCGTAGCGGTTGATGTGCGGGCTTCTCGGGTCTCCGGCAGCAGAACTGGCTCTCCGTCTGCGGGGACGGCAGTGTGGCCGTTCGGAGAGGCAGCCAGATACTGGGGCTTGCCTACCAGGAAGGCAATTTGCTGAGCTGGCGTGGCGGCGCGAATGTCGTCGCAGAACTTTTCCATTTGAAGCAGTTCAGTTTCCGCGTGGAAAAGCACGAGGTTGTACAGGTCGGGCCTCCACCAACACCGCGCTTCGCTGATGTCGGCGGCGCAGTCAACCTCCATACCGAGGCGCCTCATAGTTTCGGCGCGCATGTCGCGTTTCAATCGGCTCGTGTCCACGAGTAGAACGCGCTTCTTCTTAACGGGAGTGCCGAGCGCACTAGCCGCTGGTACATCCAAAAGCGGGGCCGTCATACGATCCTTTCTTTCGGCTTAGTAGCCGGGGCCGCAGCCGGCGTCTTGGCTGGCTGTACCAGATTCTTGAATAATGCCCGGTTTCGTTGTCGCCGCTCGATCTTCTGCTTCCGTTGCCGGTTAAATCTCGACTTGTCGCCGTTGATCCCTGACATGGTCAACTCCTGTGAGACTTGATGTTCAGCGCAGAGAGGAATCGCGCTGCCGCGAAATCCAGTATGGTGGCCATTGTGATTGAGCGGTGCGAAGTCCGAGACTGATTGCGGATGACTTCGGAGAGCCAGAACGCACGCGCAAACGCCTTCCAAGTTTATTTCTCAATCGCGAAGGCGCAAGCTTTTTGGTGTGTCTTCGAGGTCAAGATTGTGAATGTCGGCTAGAGGCGGCGCTTTTTGCGTCAGTTCTGCTAGCGACTATTAACTACTAGGTCCATATTACTCCGTATTTTGAGAAAGCCCTAATTCGTCAGCTCGGATATTCCCGAACTCGACTTCGACTCACGCTACCGCTGATGATAACAGAGGAGTTGGAACTTGCCGGCGTGATTCGTTTGCTAAATCCTCGCATTCAAGGTAGTCTCTAGCCTGTACGTGAGACCGAATCGGTCGTGAGCAGTTCTCGCCTCAACAGCCAGTAACCTGCGCAAGTTTCTTCCGACTCCTTCCAGCGTAAAATTCACAAAGGAACAAAAATAAACAAAATGGAACAAGGAACAGTAAAGTGGTTTAACGATGCCAAGGGCTACGGCTTTATCAGCCGCCAGTCGGGCGAAGATGTTTTCGTGCATTTCTCAGCCATCCAGGGAGGCGGATTCAAAAGCCTTCAGGAAGGCCAGGCAGTGCAGTTCGAGGTCACGAAGGGGCCGAAGGGCTGGCAGGCAGAGAACGTCCAGGCGCTCTAAGCTTTCAGCTTTGCAGAAGGCGGTCCGCAATGCGGATCGCCTTTTTTGCGTTTGATGTGGTCGCGTGGTTTGCGGACAATTCCGACGTTTGCGAAAACCGCGCAAACGTGGGCCACCCGGCATTCACGTATTAGGGTTTCTCAATCCGAAGTCGAGCTTCGCTCGACCGGACAGGCGAGGACGCCTGTCCCTACGTGTGACTCGCCCAATGCACGGGCTCGGCTTGAGATGACCGAAAATGCGACCGCCTTCCTCGTTTGACCCTCGTTTCCGCCGGACGGTAATATCGAAGATTCATCAGTTGTTACGATTCTGTACATGGAGGGTGCATTCTCCGGCACGGCTAAAGCCGTGCCCTCCGGGTCATCATGCCGCACGATCTACCCAAAGCGTACGAGCCGGGCGCGATTGAAGCGCGCTGCGCCGAGTACTGGATCAAGGAAAAGCTCTTCTCCGTCCCCACCCCTCCGCCCGGAGAAACGCGGCCTGTGTTCACGCTGCTGCTGCCGCCGCCCAACGTTACAGGCCGCCTGCACATGGGACACATGCTCAACCAGACGCAGATGGACATTATCGTGCGCTGGCATCGCATGCGGGGCTTTTTAACGCTTTGGCTGCCTGGCACTGACCATGCCGGCATCGCGACGCAAATGATGGTCGAGCGCCAGCTCGCCAAGGAAGGCAAGAAGCGTCGCGATCTGGGACGTGAGGCGTTCGTCGCGCGGGTGTGGGAATGGAAGCGCGAGTATGGCGGTGCGATTCTCGACCAGATGAAGCGGCTCGGGGCCTCGGTGGACTGGCACCGCGAATACTTCACGATGGATGAGAACCTGTCGCGGGCGGTGCGCGAGGTGTTTGTCCGCTTGTACGAAGAGGGGCTGATCTATCGCGGGAAGTACATCGTCAACTGGTGCCCGCGCTGCGAGACGGCGATTTCCGATCTCGAAGTCAAGCACGAGGAGGTTCCGGGCAAGCTTTACGAGATTCGCTATCCGGTGATTGGAAGCGACGAATTCATAACGGTCGCCACGACTCGGCCCGAGACCATGCTAGGCGATACGGCGGTTGCGGTGAATGAAGGGGACGAGCGTTACCGGCATCTGCGCGGGAAGAGTGTTCTCTTGCCGCTGATGAAGCGCGAGATCCCCATCATTCGCGACGAACTGGCGAGGCCGGAATTCGGTACGGGCGCGGTGAAGGTCACTCCCGCACACGATGCCAATGATTTCCAGGCCGGGTTGCGTCATAACCTGCCGCAGATCGAGGTCATCGACGAGCACGCGCGCATGAATGAGAACGCCGGGGCTTATGCGGGCCTCGATCGCTTCGCGGCGCGGGAGAGGATCGTCGCCGACCTGCAGGCGCAGGGATTCCTGGTGGGCATGAAAGATTATGTTGTGCCGCTGGGCAAGTGCGATCGCTGCGGCACGGTGGTGGAGCCTCGGCTGTCAACGCAGTGGTTCGTGAAGATCAAGCCCCTGGCCGAGCGTGCCATCGAGGCGGTGGAAAAGGGCGAGATCACCATCGTCCCTGAGAACTACAAGCAGATTTATCTGAACTGGATGAACAACATTTACGACTGGTGCATCTCGCGCCAGTTGTGGTGGGGACATCGCATCCCGGTTTGGCACTGCGCGAAATGCAAAACGATGGTGGTGGCGCGCCAGACACCGGCCAAATGCACGAATTGCGGGAGCGCCGACCTGCAGCAGGATACGGATGTGCTCGATACCTGGTTCTCGTCGGGGCTCCTGCCGTTCACGACCCTGGGCTGGCCGGAGAAGACGCGCGACCAGGAAGTGTTCTATCCGACGACCTTGCTGATTACCGCCTACGAGATTCTCTTTTTCTGGGTGGCGCGCATGATTATGTTTGGCTGCCACTTCATGGCGGGACACCATCAGGATCCTCTTATTAAGAAGGCCAGCGGCTGGGCGGATAAGAAAGATGACAGCGTGCCTTTCCGGAATGTTTACATCCATGCTCTGGTGCGCGACGCCGAGCGGCAGAAGATGTCGAAGACCAAGGGCAATGTCATCGATCCCTTGGAAATCATTGAGCGCTTTGGGACGGATGCGACACGGTTTACGCTGGCCGCGATGGCTGCACCGGGAACTGACATTGCGTTCAACGAGAGCCGGACCGAGGGCTATCGCGCTTTTGCTAACAAGATTTGGAATGCTGCCCGCTTCACGTTCATGAACATTGATCGTGTAGAGGCAGGTCTCCGACCTGCCCTGGCCGGGCCAGAGACCCGGCCCCATGCTGGTGTTGCCGGATTTCAGCCAAAGACCCTGGAGGATCGCTGGATTCTCTCGCGGTTTAACCGTGTCGCCGGGGATGTGGCCAGCGAGCTTGAGGACTACCGCTTTCACGAGGTGGCAAATGGCATCTACGACTTTTTCTGGGGCGAGTTCTGCGACTGGTATCTGGAACTCGTCAAGCCGCGGCTGAATTCGGAAAATCCGGAGGAAGTGCGCGTCGCTTGTCGGAATCTGGTAAGCCTGTTTGAGGCGGCATTGCGGCTGCTGCATCCCATCATGCCGTTTATTACCGAAGAAATCTGGCAGGCGATTTACGATGGGCGGCCGCCGGCGAAGTCCATCGCGCTCGCCGCTTATCCGCAGGCGGAGGAGAAACAGATCGATCTGGCCGCGGAAACGGATATGGCAGTGCTGCAGGATTTGATTGTCAGTGTGCGAAATTTACGGGCGGAGCTCAAGATTGAGCCGAAAATCCGCGTGCCCATTGAAATTTATGCCCATGGGAATGGGACTCGGGCTTTGATCGAACAGAATCGTGGGGCAGTGGAGCGGCTGGCAACCGTGGAAAAGCTGGCGTTTGTCGAAGCTTCTCTGGCAAAGCAGGCCGGGGCTCGCAGTACAGCGCGGTTTGATGTTCATGTCGTCTATGAAAGAAAGGTTGATGTCGAGGCCGAGCGCAAGCGGCTAACGAAGGAACTGGAAGGTGTAGAGAAGGAGATTCAAAACAAAGAGAGCCAACTCGGCAAAGAGCAATTTGTCTCGAAGGCCCCCGCACACGTGGTGGAGGGGTTGCGCAAGCGGTTGGAAGAATTAAAAATCCTGCGGGATAAACTCAAAAGGCAGCTGGACGAATTAGGATAAGTCGAGCTGCGCTCGACCGCCCAGACGAAGACGTCTGGGCCTACGTGCGTATTCGCGGGCGAGGGTGCCCGCGCCACACGGGCAACGATGGATTGGAATAGCAGACGGCTGACCGCCGTAATCGAAAACGCTCTGCTGGAAGATCGCGCTACGCGCGATGCGACCAGTTACGCCTGCATCGATCCCAATCAGCGAGCGGCGGCCACCATCATGGCCAAGCAGGATTGCATCCTGGCCGGAATCGGGTCAGTGGCGCGCATTCTCGACGTTTACGCTGCGCTCGATGGGGCGGTGACCTCGCACTACGAAGTCACGACTCATCCGGAAATTTTTGACGGCATTCGGCTGCACAAGGGGCAGTCGGTTGCGGTGATTCGTCACAATGCGCGGGTGGTCCTCTCCTGTGAACGCGTGACACTGAATTTCCTACAACGGATGAGCGGTATCGCCACCCTGACCCGGCAATTTGTGGATGCGGTCTCCGGCACGAAAGCGCGCATTCTGGACACGCGCAAAACGGTGCCTGGCTTGCGCATGATTGATAAGTATGGAGTACGTTGTGGCGGCGGGCAGAATCATCGGCTTGATCTCTCTGACGGCGTGCTCATCAAGAACAATCACATCGCTCTGGCCGGCAGCATCGCTGCAGCCTTGGACCGGGCTCATCACAATCGCAGAGGCGAGCAGATTATCGAAGTCGAAGTACGGTCGCTGGCTGAACTGGAAGAGGCCCTCGAGCACGGGGCCGAGGCCGTGCTGCTGGATAACATGCCCGCGGAGGACGCGAAGAGCGCCGTCGAACGCTGCTCTCGCCTGGAGCGCCGCATTCCGTTGGAGTGTTCAGGCGGGATTACCCTGCAAAATGTCAGGGCGTATGCCGACGCCGGCGTGGACTTCATATCAGTCGGCGCGCTCACGCACTCCGCGGTCGCCGTGGATATGAGCATGCGGGTGGCGCCAGTGTAGGCAAGGTCGCAGGTAGCAGGTCTCAGGGGGCAGGTGTTGGGCTGAGATACTCGCGTTTACCACCTGCCCCTGACACCTGGTACTCGAGTCCTAAGCCATTTTGGGTCAGCGGGTTAGATGCCGTCTGGCACTGGGGGTTATTTGCCACTACAATAGTTTCGTGTACAGGCTCTATCCGCCGAGGGCGGAGGGGCACTGGAGGACATCGTGAGTCTCACCCCGATTGGCGAACCTCGCCAGAAAATCACTACTGCAACTCTGAGAGACAAGAAACTCCGGCACGAGCCCATCACGTGCTTGACGGCGTACGACTACGCAACCGGGCGATTGGTGGACGAGGCGGGAATCGATATCATTCTGGTCGGCGATTCGCTGGCCCAGACCATGCTGGGACACGAGAACACTCTCTCAGTCACGATTGATGACATGCTGCATCACACTCGCGCGGTTCGTCGAGGTGTGAAGCACGCGTTCCTGGTTGCTGACATGCCCTACGGCTCCTATCACGTGAATCCCGAAGAGGCGTTGCGAAATGCGGCGCGTTTCGTAAAAGAAGCAGGGGCCGAAGCCGTGAAGATCGAAGGCGGCGAAAAACGCGCCGAACTGATCCGCCGCATCATCGACGCCGAGATACCAGTGACCGGCCACATCGGCCTGACACCACAGTCGATAAACGTGATGGGCGGATACAAAGTGCAGGGCAAGAGTTTGAATGCCGTCGAACAACTGGTGCGCGATGCTGTGGCTTTAGACCGTGCGGGTGTAGCTTGCATTTACCTCGAAGGCATTCCGCGCGAGGTTGGGGCCATGATTACCGCCGAGGTCGAGACACCGACTATTGGTATCGGCGCCGGTCCGGATTGCGACGGCCAGGTGCTGGTTTTCCACGACATCATGAACCTGACTTTCGGCCCACCGGCAAAGTTCGTGCGGCGCTACGCGGATGCTGCCGCGGTTATCACTAATGCGGTGCAGGCGTTTCGGGCCGACGTGGTGTCGCATCAGTATCCATCAGATGCCGAGTCCTACCACCTGCCAAAGGAAACGCAGGCGGCGCTGGAGACTGTGCTGGAACGGAAGTGGTCGATGCGACGCTAGCCGAAAACAGCTACCACGGAGGCGCGGAGAAGAACCCAACAGGGCAATTCGCTGCCCCAAGATTCTCTGTGGCTCCCTGCCACCGTGGTGGATTCCAATGAAAATCTGCAAAGCAATAACTGAAATGCGCGCGGGTTTGCGTACGGCGCGGAGCGCAGGCAAGCGCCTGGGATTGGTTGCTACGATGGGGGCGCTCCATGAAGGACATCTGTCGCTGGTTCGGGCGTCAAGGGCTAAGGCCGATATGGTCGCGGTTTCGATCTTCGTGAATCCCAGGCAGTTCGGACCCAATGAAGATTTCTTGAAATATCCAAGAACGTTCGAACGCGATTGCACCCTGCTGGAGAAAGAAGGAGTTGAGCTCGTCTTCGCGCCCTCGGTCGAAGGGATGTACCCGAAGGGCGCCGTCACCTATGTGACGGTCGAAGGGCTGAGCGAAAAACTGTGCGGGCGATCGCGTCCCGGACATTTTCGTGGCGTGACAACTGTCGTCTCCAAGTTATTTCATATTGTCGAGCCGGACCTGGCCTTCTTCGGCCAGAAGGATGCCGCGCAGGTTGCGATCATTCGCCGCATGGTGCGTGACTTAAATATGCCGGTCGAGATCGTGGTCTGCCCGATTGTGCGCGAACCCGACGGCCTGGCCATGAGCTCGCGCAACACCTATCTTGATCCAGGGCAGCGAAAGTCAGCGTTGGTGCTCAGTCGCGCGCTTAAGCAGATCGAAGAAGTCTTTCGGAGAGGTGAGCGCGATACCGCAAAGCTGATCTGGGCGAGCAAGCAAGTGATTGCACAAGAGCCGTCAGTGCGGCTGGATTATCTGGAAGTAGTTGATCCTGAAAATTTAGAGTCTATGCCAGTGATCTCAGGTGAAGCGCTGGTTGCAGTCGCGGCATTTGTCGGGACTACACGGTTAATCGATAATGTCGTGCTGAAAGACAGATAACATTTCACCGCCGAGTACGCCGAGAAAGACGTCTCACATTCGAATCTTGTTGCCAGACACAAAATGATTTCCTGCAATCACGTAGCGGAGAGGCATCTCGGCTGCTTTGGTGATTCCGATGCGCACGGTGGTGGCGACACGTTCCGGACAAAACCCGTCGTCGGCCAGCCACAAGTCGGACCTAGGCGCGGTCAGGTCTTTGCCGTTGTCGCGCTGGCGTGTAATGCCAAGAGCCTCAGCCAGCCGTCCGGGGCCGGTGGTCAAGAGGCGCAGGTCGCGATTGGTTTTCACCATTATTCCTCGCGCGCGCGCCATAGCTGGGATTCCTTCGACCGGCTCGAGTGCGCGAAACAATACTCCGCCTGCAATTCCGTCGGGCAGACAAGAAACGTTGAAGCACCAGTGATTGCCATAGATGAAGTAGACGTAGGCATGACCTGGAGGCCCGAAGAGAACGTCGTTGCGCGCGGTGCGTCCGGCCGCGGCATGTGCCGCGGGATCGCCTTCGCCGAGATAAGCTTCGACTTCGACCACACGGGCCTTCAAAAGCTTTGCGCCGTCGCGGCGCACGAGGACTTTGCCCAGCAAGTCGCGCGAGACGCTCTGGGGATCGCGATTATAGAAATCGCGCTCTAGACGCAGCAATTTGCGAGAATTCCTGTTCATGCAGCCTGTGCTGTCCTGTTCGCATCTTAGGCAACCAAGGGCGGGGTTTACAATCTTTCTCATCTTTGCCGCCGCTTCCGAACGCGAAGGAGGAATCATGAGGAAAGCGCTCAATCTCGCTGTCATTCTTGTGATGATGGGGTGGGTGGCCGCAGCGCAGACTGTCCCGTCGGGCACCCGGATCACCATACGCACGGGTTCGGCCCTCAGTTCGGGAACCGCCAGGACAGGACAAGCCTTCCAAGGGACGCTGGCCCGCGATCTCGTCGCAGGAGGAAAGACTATCGCAAAGGCTGGAGCGCCGGTGAGAGGCAAGGTGACTCTGGCGAAGTCCAGCGGACGACTGCATGCGCCTGGACAACTGAGTCTGCGTCTGACCTCGGTGCAGAATATGCCCGTTTCCACCACGGCTTATCACGTTAAGGGCAAGAGCCACACCAAGGGGAACGTTGAGAAGATTGGGGGCGGCGCTGCTGCAGGCGCTCTGATTGGCGGATTGGCAGGCGGTGGCAAAGGAGCCGGGATCGGCGCGCTCGCCGGCGGTGCCGCTGGCACGGGCGTGGCTGCGTACACGGGCAAGGAAGAAGCTGTGGTCCCCGCTGAGGCTGCCATCACATTCACGGCAACCGGAACGGGAAAGGCAAAAGCTCGCAAGCACAAGTAGAAGAAAGGCACTAGGCTCGGCTTCAGCCTCTCGGAAAGCCCTTCCGCCCTACTTCTTCCCGTTTTTCAGCACAGCCAGGACTTCTTCGGCGTGGCCTTCGGGTTTCACGTTATTGAACACGTGCGTGATTTTTCCGTCGGGACCAACGATGAAAGTCGTGCGGGCGATTCCCTTCGCGATCTTGCCATACATGTTCTTGTCCTTAATCACGCCGAAAGCGTTGCAGACCTTCTTATCGGAATCGGATAGCAGGGTATAAGGCAGGTCGTACTTAGTTTGAAATTTCTTCTGGGTTTCCGGCGCATCGGCCGAAATGCCCAGCACGACGGCCCCGGTATTTTGCAGTTTCTTATACGATTCGCGGAACCCGCGAGCTTCGATGGTTCAACCGGGAGTGTCGGCTTTGGGAAAGAAAAACAGCACCACGTTCTTACCGCGAAAATCCTTTAGCGAGACGTCTTTCCCGTTCTCGTCGGGCAAAGTAAAGTCAGGCGCTTTATCATTGACTTCCATGGCAGTGTCTCCGTCTTCAACATACCGTATTGCGGGCCGAATCGTCATCTTCGTCGCTCTGACTTCGGCTGTAGTCGCAGGCCAGTTTGCCAAACGGGGCACGGTCAGCAAGGGACCACGCGCGTTAGGTTTGCTGCAACTGGCTCCGAATGGAAAGGCTCATCTCGTTCCGGTCTGCATTATGGTGGATGGCAGATTTTATGACGCCAGTATTTACAAGGCCGATCCCGTACCCATGGCGCTGGAATCCGGCACGGTGTATGAGGCGGAACGCACAGGCGAGTCGCTAGGACTCTTCACCGTAACGGAAGCTCTGCGGGGGGACCATCGCTGGCTGGGGCAAGGAAAATGGCAGGCGGCAGGAGGGGAGCCCGAGAAGTCGACCGCTCACAAGGCGGAGCCCAAGCCGCGAGAGGAAGAGGAAGGGCCACCGGTACTGAGGCGTCCGGGATCGCAGCCGCCCCCGAAAGCAGATAGCAAGCCGCCCGAAGTTAAGCCACCGGCTCCAGCCCCGAGTGCGCCGGCAGCCGAGGCTCCGGCTGCTGCGCCTAACGCGCCGCCTACGGAGGAGGATGCCAGCCATCCTCGTTTGCGTCGTGGAAAGCCGACCCAGGTGCGCGAGACGGAAAGCGAAAAGGAAAGCGGATCCAAAGCGCCGCCCAAACGCTCCACCCCGGCGCCGTCGCCGACGGTACCGAGGTCCACAGGAAAGGATGTGATCCAAATCATTCCTGCTATCTCGGACGCGGCTAGGCCGGAGGCGCAGTCTTACGCCTACCCAATGAAGCCGGACGAGGAGCAGACGTTTCGCAAGAAAGTGGTGGCCCTGGCAGCAGATGAAGTCTGGAAGCGGGCCAAGGAGCTCGAACCGGGCCTCACGGCTCCTCCCTCAACAAGACAACCTCCTCCGCGTTCCCCCAAACGAACCACGGTCACCAGAGCTCCGCAGGCCACGTTTGATGGCGTACAGCTCCGGGTCTTTGATGTGTCGGCCAGCAACGAGCCGGTTCTAGTGCTGACGGCCACGGCTCACCTGCCTGTCACAAAACGCAGAGCCGGCAGCGCGCCTGCGCCGGACTACTACGTTACGGTCGTAGCGCATTCCGATCTTTATGGTGAGCTGCGCAAGCTGTTTTCTGCCGTAACGGATGCTCGACATCTGGATGTGACGCCGCGGATGGAGCTGATCGACGCCGTCGATGCTGATGGCGACGGGCGGGCAGAACTGTTGTTTCGTGAGATCTCTGATGCGGGCAGCGGGTATGCAGTCTACCGGGTAGGCGGCGATCAGCTCTGGCAATTGTATGAAGGAACAGCGTCCGCGCCAGGTTCTAGAGACTCAGATTGAAGATTTCAGATTGCAGATTTAGGGTGCATGGGTGTTAAATCAGCAATCTTGAAATCTGAAATCCGCAATTCAAGAGGTAAGGAGGGTTATGCGTAAGGTCTTCGCTCTTCCGCTAGCTTTTCTGTTCACATGCTGCCTGGCCGCCCAGGATCGGGACTTCAGCAAAGTCGAGATGAAGGTCACGAAGGTCGCTGGCAACATTTATATGTTGGAGGGTGCTGGCGGCAACATTGGGGCTTCGGTCGGCGAGGACGGGATCGTCGTAGTAGACGACCAGTACGCTCCCCTGGCGGACAAAATCCGAGCCGCTTTAAAAGGGATTACGGACAAGCCCGTGCGGTTCGTTATTAACACGCATTACCATGAAGATCACACCGGCGGAAATGCTCTCTTCCAGAAGGATGCGCCCATTATCGCGCACGACAACGTGCGGAGACGGTTAGAGGAAGGTTCTTCGCCGGGGAACATGGGCTCGATCAAGTTTCCCAACAAGCCGCAGCCCAAAGAGGCGCTGCCGATTATCACGTTCGATCATGATGTCACGGTGCACCTGAACGGCGAGGACATTCGCGCTCTGCACTATCCGCATGGGCACACCGACGGCGACAGCATTATCCTGTTCCCCAAGTCGAATGTTGTGCACATGGGCGACGATTTCGTGCGCTATGGCTTTCCGTTTATTGATCTGAATGGCGGGGGCAGCGTGGAAGGCATGATCGCGGCGATGGAGGAGATCATTCCCAAGCTACCGGCGGATGTGAAAGTGATTCCCGGGCATGGCGCCGTATCGAATCTCGACGATGTTCGCCAGTATGTGACGATGCTGAAGGAGACCCGGGCGGCAGTCGAGGCGGGCGTGAAACAGGGCAAGACGCTGGATCAGTTGAAGCAGGGTAAGGTGCTTGAGAAGTGGAGCAAGTGGTCGGGGAAACTCATTTCTGCCGATGCCTTCACGGAAACCCTGTACAACGACCTGACCGGCAAGCCGGGAACATACATGAAGCACAACTAGCGGCTGAGGATTGTGGATTTTGGATTGTAGATTTCAGACTTATGGTGCAGGTTGACTCTGCAATCTGAAATCTAAGATCTGCTGTTGCTTTTGTCTACTTCTGCTTGACCACCAGCTCGCCGTTTTCAACGCGGACGTCGCTGACGAAGTCGGGTAGCTTCAGGCGATCGCGTTGCTCCATCATCTTCTTCTGCAACGCGCTGTTGACCAGAGATACAGGTACGTTGAGATCACCCACTTTGAACTCAGTAGGCTCGAAGGTGGCGTATCCATCTTTGGAGCCAAGGTGGCCCGCGACAGTGATGTAGACCTTCTTGCCGCCTACTTCGTTCACGAACTGCCCGCGAACGATATTGCCCTCAAAACTTACGACGGGTTGCTGCAGGCTGGCCGGGTCGATCGATCCCGGGCCGGCCGGGGCGGCAGGGTTGGGGGAACTGGCGGAATCTGGAGCGGCAGCCGGCGTCGGAGATGCGGGTACGGCGCCGGCCGCTTGGGCAATGGCGGCTCCAATCTCGTTGGCGGTCAGGTGCACCTCTGATCCGGTTTGTCCCTGAGCTTGCGCCTGCTGTAGCTGATCCACTTTCGCCTGGAATGATTGTGCATTCGCAGCAATGGCGGTCGGGGGCTGAGGCGGGGCTACGGGATTGGGTTTCTTGAGAGCAAGGAGGAGGGCGAAAACCGAAATCAGCAGGGCCGCAATGCTGAGTACGCGGCTAACCGTCAACCGCTCACGGCTCTCGGACGTGCCCCAGGTATGCATGCGCTCCGCACCAGTATCCGAGCATTTCGGGCAGCGGCGCACATGACGAAAGGAGGTGAACGACCGGGGTTGTGTGGGGACGAGGGTTTGACCCGTCCATGCCGGTCTTGTGAGCAGAGCCCGCGGCCAGGGCGGGTCCGAGACCCGCCCCCACACAGACCACTTCTATCCCAGCTTCTTGGAAAGCAGGTCGTTTACCAGCTTCGGGTTAGCCTGGCCCTGGGTGGCTTTCATGATCTGGCCGACAAAGAATCCCATCACGGTCTTCTTGCCGGCGCGGTACTGCTCGACCTGTTTGGGGTTGGCGGCGATCACCGCGTCGATGATCTTTTCAAGGGCGGAAGAATCCGTGATCTGCTGAGGTTTTTCTTTCTCATACACCGCCGGGAAATCCTGGTTTCGCTCGAAACACAAGTCATATAGATCCTTGAGCATCTTGCCCGAGATTGCACCTGACTCGACCAGGTCGGCGGAGAGGGCCACTCCTTGCATGGAAATTGGGGACTGCTCAATTTCCAGACCCTTGGGCTTGAGGCGGCCCATGAGTTCACTCTGTACCAGGTTGGCAACACGCTTGGGATTCTTGGCTGCCGCGGCTGCTTCTTCAAACTGGTCGGCCAGGTTTTTGCTGGCGGTGAGCACGCCGGCATCGTATTCGGTAATCCCGTACTCCCGAACCATGCGGGCTCGCCGCGCTTCTGGAAGCTCAGGCAGTTGCTTGGCGATCTCTGCTTTCCACTTCTCGTCAACGACGAGCGGCAACAGGTCCGGCTCCGGGAAGTAGCGGTAGTCATGGGCTTGTTCTTTCGAGCGCATGCCGTAGGTCTTGCCTTCGTTGGCGTTGTACAGGCGGGTTTCCTGGGAGATTTTGCCGCCCGATTCAATCACCCCGATCTGCCGCTCAATCTCGTATTCCAGCGCTTCGCGGATAAAGCGGAAAGAATTGACGTTCTTGACCTCGGTTTTGGTGCCGAATTCCTTTTGTCCGAGGGGACGCACGCTGACGTTGGCATCGCAGCGCAGGGAGCCCTCCTCCATATTGCAGTCGCTCACGCCGGTGTAGAGGATGATTTCCTTCAGGCGGGTGAGGTACTCGTAGGCTTCGTCGGGGGAGGAAATATCCGGCTCACTGACAATTTCAATCAGGGGAACGCCGGAGCGGTTCAGGTCGATGGCGGTTTTCTGAGTGGCATCGGGAAAGCCCTCATGCAGGCTCTTGCCCGCGTCTTCTTCGAGATGAAGGCGTGTGATGCCGATCTTGTTTGACCCGCCGTCGGTTTTTATTTCGATGAAGCCGAATTCGGCCAGCGGCTTGTCGTATTGAGAAATCTGGTAGCCCTTGGGCAGGTCGGGATAGAAGTAGTTCTTGCGGGCAAAGATCGAGGTTTCGTGGACCCGGCAGTTCAGCGCCATGGCGGCAAGTACCGCGAACTCCACAGCTTTCCGGTTCAGTACAGGAAGCGCCCCCGGCATTCCTAGGCAAACTGGGCAAACGTTCGTGTTGGGCGGGTCGCCGAAGCGAGTTGAGCAGGAGCAGAAAATCTTGGTGGCAGTCAAAAGCTGGACATGGACTTCCAGGCCGATTACGGGCTCGTACTTGGCGCGGGCGGCAACGGAAGTGTCCGGCGAAGTGACCATGATGGACGATTATATAGTTTGTGGAGCGACGGACGTCTCCGCCCGTCAACCTTGGTCGAGGATCAATTCGACTTGCTGGGTGGGGCGCTTAGGTATTTCTCCAGAGGAATCTCAAAATACATGAGCTCGTCACCCTTGTCGTTGCGCACGCCGGTCAGGTAGAAGTGCGCCCCGGCCAGCGGTGTGGACATGCCGGCAACATCGAAGAACAGAAATCCTGCCTGGGTGGAATGAGGCTCCACGGCTTTGGCGTTGAACCCGGCGTTTTGGATCTCGTCCAGCGCCTTCGGACTCACCGCGCCTTTAATTTTCTTGCGGGGAAAGGGCAAGGGCGAAGCAGGGGGTTCGACGCGCGTTGGGTGGGAGAGCCGACGATAAATGTCGTCGCCGTCGGAAGGCGAGATTTTAGCCCGATCCACCGTGACCAGCTGAGCTTTCATGCCGGAGAGGGAGATGGGCTGATCTGAATCGTTGGTGACGATTACAAATATCGGCAGCAGACCTTCCTGGCGGTAGTTGATCGTGAAAATTTGGGCCTTGTCGGGCATGTCGTAGGGATCGACCGCGACGGTCACGGCCTCGTCCTTGTGGCGATCGTGCGCAGGATAGGTCAGGGCCGGCTTGGCGGCTGGCTTGACAAACTCTTTGGCGGCCAAACCGACGGCTGAAAGGGTGAGGACGCAAGCAACGATCGCGAGGCGGTGGACCAACGCCGTCCAATGAGCATGATCTTGCATAACTTCATTATAGGATGCAAGCGGCGCGGCACTGGTGCCTAGATAGGACTCGGCGGTTAGAATGTCCCTTCCCATGTACTGGCTTTATAGTTCGCTGCTGGCGCTCGGGCTCCTGGTGACCTTGCCGTATTGGCTGCTTCACATGCTGCGCCACGGAAAATACAGGTCCGGCTTGGCGGAGCGTCTGGGGAAGGTTCCGCACCGCCTGAACATTCCAGACGCGGGAAGGAAATCGATCATCTGGGTCCATGCGGTATCGGTTGGCGAAGTGTTGGCCGTCAGCAGGCTGATCACAGAAATGCAGGCTCGTTTCCCGAAGTACCATGTGCTGGTCTCAACCACAACCGATACCGGTCAGAGGCTTGCTCGTGAACGCTTCGGGGCCAGCAATGTTTTTTACTTCCCGCTGGACCTTGGCTTTGCCATCGCACCTTATCTCGAAAAGGTTCGTCCACCTCTGGTCATTGTTGCGGAAACGGAATTGTGGCCCAATTTCTTCCGGTTGGCCAAGCGTAGTGGCGCAAAGCTGGCGGTGGTCAATGCGCGCATCTCCGATCGCTCATTTTCGGGCTACCGCCGGTTTCGATTCTTGCTGACGGATGTGTTGAAGCAAATTGACCTTTTTCTGGCCCAGGCGGATACGGACCGCAGCCGACTGGTAGAGATCGGGGCGCCGGCGAAACGGGTGCAAGTCAGCGGGAACCTGAAGTTCGACGTCTCGGCGCCGAGTCCGCCTCCAATTGCGGCCAGCTTACGGACTGCCTTCGAACACACGGGCGCGGGTCCCGTCGTCGTGGCCGGAAGCACAATGGAAGGAGAGGAGCCGCTGCTACTACGGGCGTTTGAGATCGTGCGCGCCAGCCATCGCAAAGCCGTCATGATTCTCGCGCCCCGCCACCCAGAGCGGTTCGAACAAGTTGCGGATCTCCTGGCGTCCTTGAATATGCCTTTTTGGCGGCGTTCTCTGTGGAGCGGCGAAGACCTCGGCGGTGGCCTCTTGCTGCTGGACACGATCGGCGAGCTAGCTGCTATTTACGCTCTGGCGCATCTGGCCTTCGTCGGCGGAAGCCTGGTGGAACACGGCGGTCACAACATCCTTGAACCGGCGCAGTATGGAGTGCCCGTCGTGATCGGTCCACATTATGAGAACTTTCGTGACATGGTGGACCTGTTCCGCGCGGCGGATGCGATTCGAGTAGTCGGCCCGGCCGAGCTTCCTCTTTGTTTCGTTGACCTGCTCTCTGACGAAACGGAACGAGCCGCCATCGGACGACGGGCGCTGGAAACGGCCAGGCGCCAGACGGGCAGCACCGAGTACACACTGAGAGCCTTGGAGGCACTGCTCGCATCCGACGAAAGGCCGGTAGTTAGTTCATCACAACCATGAACCCACTCGCCTCGATTTTCGGAGCCGGCGTGCGCCTGCGCAACGCGCTCTACGATCGTGGCAACTTGCCGGTGCGGCGGTTGCAAGGACCGACCATCAGCGTGGGGAACCTGTCGGTGGGCGGATCCGGGAAAACGCCGTTTGTCCTGCTGCTGGGGGAGTTGCTGAAGACTCGAGGGGTGAAGTTTGATGTGCTGTCTCGCGGTTATGGCCGTCATACGCAAGGTGTCCTTCGGGTGGAGCCGGGCGGTTCGAGCCGCGATTTTGGAGACGAGCCGCTGCTGATCGCGAGGCGTCTGGGAGTACCGGTTGTCCTGGGCGAGGACCGGTATGAAGCCGGCGTGTTTGCAGAAAAAGAATTTGGTCCACAGCTCCATGTGCTTGATGACGGCTTCCAGCATCGTGCCTTGGCTCGCGACTTCGATATCGTGCTGGTCACGCCGGATAATGCTCGTGATCGTTTGTTACCGGCGGGCCTCCTGCGCGAGCCGGTGAGTTCCCTGCGTCGGGCAGATGCCGTGGTCCTGACCAGCGGCGCGTCGCCACAGGCTTTCCCTGTGGACGGCAAGCTGGTGTGGCGAGTTCGGCGCGGCATTGTTGCCAAAAATGTACCTGCGCGTCCAGTGGCGTTCTGCGGAATTGCCCGCCCGCAGAGCTTTCTGCTGCAGCTGCGAACGGCGGGTGTCCAGCCGGCCGCCGAGGCCGTCTACCGGGATCACTATATCTACAGGGAAGAAGATGTCCGCGAGCTGCTGCGGGTGAAGACGGAAAGCGAAGCGGAAGGGTTTGTCACCACGGAAAAAGACGCGATCAATCTGGGAGGGTATCTTTCCGCGCTCGAACCGCTTGCAGTCATCCCTGTGAAAATGGAACTGCTGGACGCGGCTAACGCAATGGATACGATGCTGCGAATGGTTGAGGAACGCAGGCGTGCGGCATGAGAAAATTGCCCCGCATGAACAGGCACCACAAGGAAAGCGATCGGCTCAAACACATCGTAGAATCTTTTCCCAAACTCACGGTGACGGTGGTGGGCGACCTGGTCGCCGATGAATTTGTGTTTGGGGAGATCTCACGGGTGTCGCGGGAAGCGCCGGTCCTGATCCTCAAGCACCGTGAACGCACGTTGGCGCCCGGCGGCGGAGCGAATGCTGTCTACAATCTGGCTGATCTCGGCGTGAATGTTCTCCCGGTGGGTGTGGTGGGCGACGATGAACCCGGCAAGCTGCTCATCAAGGCATTTCGCCATAAGCACATTCCGATCTCGGGCGTGCTGAAGGAGAAGGGCTACACGACCGTTACCAAGACCCGGATTCTGGCTGGGATGACGCACTCGGCACGGCAACAGGTGGTCCGGCTCGACCGGGAGCCCTCGGCGGAACCCAGCCAGCATCTGAAACGCGAGCTGGTCCTGGCGGCGCGGGAATACGCCCGAGCCTCCGATGGATTGTTGATTTCCGATTACGGGTACGGCGCAGCCAGTCCGCAGATACTGAATGCGATCCGGGCGAAGGGCGGCGTGGATCGGCTGCCGGTCACGCTGGATTCTCGCTATCGCATGCTGGAATATTCAGGTGTT
>DATEPX010000338.1:0-4574 GCA_035272945.1 Terriglobales bacterium | reverse complement strand
GTAGGGGAGCGGGCGGAGGAGCACAGCATTGACAACGGAGAAGATTGCCGTGTTGGCCCCGATGCCGAGCGCCAGGACCAGGCATGCGGCGAGGGTGAACCCCGGATTCCGCAGCAAGATGCGCAGGCCGAAGCGAAAGTCATCAATTAGGTTACGCATCGCAGAACCTCCTTGGCTACGATAAGCAACGACAACAGCGGCGACATAAATTACAGACGAAGGAGAAGCCTCGGATGTTTCCGTGGACTTAGCAAGTGTGCGGCAGCCAGGAGACACCGGGAGATTGGCGAGGATTGCCTTCGAGCGGAATTTGGTACACCCCAAACATGATGCCGGGCGTGAGGGCGGCTGACCGGCCGGTTTTCCATTTCGTCCCCTGAAGCCACACAGTGCGGCACCGCTTTGAGGAAGCATATAGCGCGCGGGAAAGGCATGAGAATTTCAAACCCGGCGCGACTTGTCTTGTTTCTCGTACACCGCTCTAATCGGCGGCCTTTGGGCGTGGCCAAGACTCTTTAATCAAAAGGGGCAGGTCGTGTATCCAGTCGCCCTTACTTACCCCGCCGGGATAGATAACATGGGCCAGATTGTCTTTGGTGTACACGACAACAAAATTGGCGTGCGCAATGGAATGGTTACCGGGCTCTGCGTAGGCCAGAGGGACGCCCGCAGCCTTCTGGACCACCGCGAGAGCAGCCTCGGTTCCCGTGAGGCCGACAAAGTGTTTACCGAAATTGTCGAGCCACCGGCGCAGTTGCACCGGAGTGTCGTGTGCGGGGTCGGTAGTTACAAAAACGAGTTTGACCTGATCGGCCATACCGGAGGGCAATCTCTTCAGAGCCGCCCCAATATTTGCCATGTGCATGGGGCACTGATCGGGGCAATAGGTATAGCCGAAAAAGAGGAGCGTGACCGATCCCTGGGTCCTGTTCCAGAAATCAAACGGAGCACCGGACGTGTCAGTGAGAACAAATCTCGGTTTCGGCAGGGGCGGCGCGACCAAGCCGCCCCGGTATGTTTCTTCACGATGCTGCGCATCGGCCGGGTCGCGTTTCACTTCTTGCCCCGACGCGGCAGAGGAATTGGCACCCAAGGAAAGGGTGAGGACACACGAACAGAGAAAGCGCAGATTCATCTTACGGCACCTATGGGTGAACGATGACCTTCCCTTTCATACCGAGCTGGTCGTGAACGGCACAGATGTAATTGAAAGTGCCGGGAGACGGGAAGGTCACCCGAAAACGCGTTACACCCGGAGACGACTGCGCGAGCATCGCCCTGTCTTGCGGTGCCGGAGACAAGAATCCCGAGTTCACGCTGTCCGTCGGTGAGCTTATGACTGCCTGCCTGGCCCCGTCCGAGGTCAGCTGCACATTTGCCGAACGCGGCCGCGGATCCGCAGGTTCCGCCCCAAAGGTCACAGTATGATTTATCGACGGGTCGAGGCTCGTCCACTCCACCGTGTCTCCGACCTGCACAACTATGGTGTCCCCGAGGAAGCGCATCAGAGATGCGGTCTGTGAACCTCCTCCAGTGGTTGTCACGATTTCGCCGATACCAACGGCTACGTCGTTGCTCTGCCCGCGATCCTGGTTCCTAGGAGTTCTGCGGCCTTCCAAGCGAGAGGCGTCCGCAAGCAGCAGCACTTGCTCGCCCTGCGCCTCACGATCATAGAAATCTTGGTATTGGGGAAGGGTCTCAGAGGCATCGACAACATGGACCACGCCGGTCATGTCCGCGTGAATGAGGCAAACAAACTTGAAGTTGCCGGCAGCCGGGAAAGTTACGGAATAGGTTGGCGCGGTGGCGGTAGGCTCCGGATCTTCAGGCAATAGCAAAACGCCCGTGGTGACGCACGCGGAACCATCAAAGCTGGACCCATCAGGTGTGAGTCCTGGGCACCCAACCGGCACGCCGAAGGTGGGACCAAAACCAGGCGGTCGCGTCTGGCCTGGCTTTAGGAACGTTAGCGTATGACGCTCATGCGTGGGAAAGGTCCAAAGTATGCTGTCGCCTGCATGGACCCAAAGTTCATTCGGCAAGAAGGCCAGTGCCTGGCTTCCCCGATTGGGGCTCTCCGCGCCCACGCTCACCTGCCATTGGGCTTGCACCAACTGCGGGATGATAAAGGCCGACAGCGCCAGCGTGCAACGGAATATCGCTGAAATCCTGAAGAAACTGAAAGCAGTCATTTGTCCTCCGAAAGGCATTTTCTTCGCGGGTTATTCAAGCTGAAAAAGTCAAGACGCGTTCTCCTCGGCGCTTTGTTGCCGTTTTTCTCGCGGGTGTTGCCAGATGGAGACGCGCGAACACGATCAGATACTCTGGCAGGCGCCGTCAAACGGCAATGCGCAGAATTGCGGCCGTCCCGCTATTTGCCGTTGAATGCCGTCCCTTGCCGTCCCTGGCCGTGGACGTTACAATTCGGGTCCCCGGGGCTCGCAACAGCTGCGGACCAAACAGGAGAGCGCGATGGGCGAACCATCCCCTGGTGCACCATCCGAGAGGCCGCCCGAAGACCGCCTGGACTCGTGGAAGGAAATCGCGGCATACCTCGAACGCGACGTGACGACCGTTCAGCGATGGGAGAAGCGCGAGGGGATGCCCGTTCACCGGCACCTACATGACAAAATGGGCTCAGTCTACGCGTTTCGAGCGGACTTGGATGCGTGGGCGCGCAGCCGGAATCTTCGAGCAGCGCAAGAGAACGGAAACGACGCCCCTTCGCTCAATCCCCCTGTACCGCCGCCGCGCCCGGCGATACCGGCCACTCGAACCAGTTGGAGATTCGTCGTGCCAATGGCAGCGGCGGGAGTCGCGCTGGCGATTGGCGCGGGCCTGTGGTTTCAGGGGACAGAGTACTTCTGGCGCAGCCCCATCGCTGACGCGCGATATCAGACGATCACGGACTTTGAGGGAGTGGAGCAGGCCGCCGCGATGTCACGCGACGGTCATTTCGTGGCGTTTCTGTCGGACCGCGACGGGCAGATGGACGTCTGGGTTACGCAGGTCGGTTCGGGACAATTCCACAACTTGACGCGTGGGAGCGCGCCGGAACTCGTCAATCCATCAGTTCGCACGCTGGGGTTCTCGCCCGATGGCACTTTCGTCACGTTTTGGGTTCGCAAGCAAGACGGCTCGAAGGGTGGCGACATCAACATTTGGTCGGTGCCCACGCTGGGCGGACAGCCAAAAACCTTCCTCGAGGGCGTTGCCGAGTTCGACTGGTCGCGTGATGGTTCGCGACTTACGTACCACACACCCGGACCCGGAGACCCGCTGTTCGTTTCAGACGGCAGTAGGCGATCGGGCGATGTTTCCATCTTCACTGCTCCTGCCGGGCTCCACAGTCACTTTCCGTCGTGGGCCCCCGACAAAACATTCATCTACTTCGTCCAGGGTTCCCTTCCCGATAAATTGGATATCTGGCGCATCCGTCCAACCGGCGGAACTCCAGAACGGATCACGTCTCACAATGGGAACGTGACTTATCCAGTCCTATTGGATCAGCGGACGCTGATGTACCTGGCCAGCGATTCCGATGGTTCCGGGCCGTGCCTTTATAGCATGAACGTCGAGCGCCGTATTCCCCACCGCCTGACGTCTGGCCCTGAAAGGTACACATCGTTGGCCGCAAGCGCTGACGGCCGACGGCTGGTTGTCACGGCCACAAGTCCGAAGCGAACACTCTGGCGCTTGCACATTGCTGATGCACTCGCCGGCGCATCAGCGGCCTCTCCAATCTCGCTGACGACCGGCACGGGGTTCTCCCCACGACTAGGTCCAAATTATCTTCTTTATGTTTCTTCGACCGGCAACGGCGAGAGCATCTGGAAGCTCGGCAACGGAGCTGGAACAGAGTTGTGGAGTGGTCAGGGAGCGAGAGTCTTCGGCGGCCCGGCAATCTCCCCCGATGGACGGCGTATTGCATTCTCGGTCCGGCAACGCGCGCAGATGCTCTTGTACGTGATGCAGGCCGACGGCACAAACGCGCGGATCGTAAGCGATTCACTCGAATTGCAGGGTGCTCCAGCATGGGCGCCTGACGGCAAATCGATCACGTCGGCAGCGGACGATCACGGTGTCCCGCACCTTTTCCGGGTGCCGGTCGACGGCGGTACGCCAGCTCTCTTTGTGCAGGAGTATTCGGTTGATCCCGCGTGGGCGCCCGACGGCCGTCTCCTGATTTACTCAGGACCAGATATCGGCACCACGTTTTCGGTGAAAGCCGTGACGGCGGATGCCGCGGCGCATCCCCTGCTGGCCTTGACCTTGACTCGGGGAGCCCGACACCTAGTCTTCCAGCCTGGAGGACGGACACTGGTGTTCCTGCGAGGAGAGATTCAACATAAGAATCTCTGGCTCATCGACCTGGAGACAGGCGCCGAGCGGCAATTGACCAACCTCCCTCCCGACTTCGACATTCGCGACTTTGACATCTCTGCGGATGGCCATGAAGTTGTCCTTGAACGAGTGCAGGAGCGCTCGGATGTGGTGCTACTGGATCTTCCCCGGCCATAATTCGGCGGCAGAGACGCTCGTCACCAACCGCATGATGACGCCCACCAACGGCC
>DATEPX010000337.1:0-79010 GCA_035272945.1 Terriglobales bacterium | reverse complement strand
GAGGCCAGGCGAGGTCGTGGACGTTCAGTACAACCGCATGAAGGCGGAATTCGTGGTGGTGTGGGCCGGGAGACCCGGAACCCACCACGAAGGAGAAATTGGCCTCGAAAGCCTGCCCGCCCAGCCTTGCATCTGGGACGTTTATCTCGACCGCGCTTGCGAGTTTGTTGGCGAAGGATAGCGGAGCCAGCTCTGGTCCGGTCCGCTTAAACAGAACCACCTGGTCACAATCCTCCCTACCCCCGTCAAAGACAGCCGCTGAAATCTCCAGATTGTGGAAGCCGACTGTAGTCTCACCTACTGTTATTCATAGACAAAAGCACACGTCACGCTTGGCTGCGTTCATAAATCATTGAATGTACATCGCTGGAGCTTTGGCCGACAGCTTGCTTTAACGATGTCTAGGTGCGGATTGTGCTGTTCGTTCAAGTGGGGTAAGGCAGCCGGGAGGCGGTCTGACCCTTTCATTTCACTTGACAGATAGACATCGCGACCGCAAAATGTTGCGCCGCATAGAATTTATCGCGCGGGCTGATGTCCCCAGCTGGTTCCCCCGGGGAATAGTGCGGACCTGTATGAGCTGCGTGTTGGGGCAGGGATACTTCGCGTCGTTAGCTGGCAATCGACTTCCTCATATATATCTTGGCATATCTGCGTTCATCGATTTCGAGTGTTGAAATTTCTGTGGAGGAACCAATTACATGCGTAGCATGAAGCTGACTCTGTTTCTCCTTATTGTGCTTTGCGTGGGCAGTAGTTTGTCCCTGTGGGCACAAGCAAGCTCATCCGGTACCGTGGTGGGGACCGTTGCCGACCCTTCGGGGGCGGTGGTTAACGGCGCTACGGTTACCCTTCTGGACAAAGCAACCAACTCCGCGCGTACGGCTACAACCAACGATGCCGGACGCTACATTTTTGTGAACGTGCCACCTGGGACCTACGATGTGACCATCACTAAGCAGGGATTTGCCACCATGAAGGCGCCCGATGTGGCGGTTAAAGTCGGAACTCCCACAACCTTGAACAGCACCCTGCAGGTGGGCGGCACTACGGTCGAAGTGGAAGTAAAGGCCGCTGGCACCGAACTGCAAACCATGAACGCCACAGTGGGCAACACGATCACGGGTGTCGCGCTGGACTCTCTCCCTAGCCTGAACCGTGACATCGCTACCTTTGTCGAGCTACAACCAGGAGTCAGTCCTGACGGTAGCGTAGCCGGAGCCGTGGTGGATCAGAGTAGCTTCCAACTCGATGGGGGCAACAACACCAACGACATGGATGGCAGCATGAGCATTTACACGGCCACGTTCGCCGGGGACCCGACCGGCGGCGTTTCCAACCAGAGTAATGCCGTGGCTGCCGGGCCAACTGGCGTGCTGCCTACCCCGTCGGATAGCGTTGAGGAATTCAAGGTCAACAGCGCCAACCAGACCGCCGACTTCAACAGTTCGTCAGGAGCACAGGTGCAGGTGGCTACCCGGCGCGGCACCAACGCATTTCACGGCAGCATTTATGATTACTATTTAGACAATAAATTCTCAGCCAACACTTGGGACAATAACCTCACGGGCACACCGGTGCCAAACTGGCACCGCAGCCGCTTTGGCTTTCGCGTCGGTGGACCGATGTTGCCGAAAATGTTGGGCGGAAGAACCTATTTCTTCTTCAACTACGAGGGCTATCGCTGGCCAAATTCGCAAACATGGGAAAGGATAGTTCCGTCAGCTGCCATGCGAGTAGGCTTGCTGACTTTTGGCGGCACTACCTATAACCTAAACCCCACCCCGACGACTGACCCAACCACGGGAATTACCTATGCAGGTGACGCCGGTTGCAGTAACTTCCCGCAAGGCGTTTGCGATCCCCGGCGCGTAGGAATAAACCCACTGGTGCAGCAGATGTGGACCAAGTACATGCCCATGCCTAATGAACTTGGCTCCGATTGCGGTCAGACGCGTTGCGATGGTCTCAACATACAAGGTTTCAAGGCTAACCTAGCGATCCCGACGACCAGCAACTTCGAAGTTGTTCGGTTGGATCATGATTTTGGCGACAAATGGCACTTCATGGCCAGCTACCGCTACTTCAAGGACAAGATCGCCACCCATGACCAAGTGGATATTGGTGGCTTGTTGCCGGGCGACAAGCTGGGTGTTCCGACCTCCAAGTCAACTGCTCCACAGGTACCTTGGTTCTATGCAGTAGGGTTGACCACAAATATCAGCTCCAACACAACTAACGAGTTTCACTATAACTTCTTGCGCAATTGGTGGGCCTGGAGCAGAGCGGGAGACACCATCCAGTTCCCCGGACAGATCGACGGAGCGCTGGAACCGCTGGGCGAGTCGCGTAACCAGGTACTGGCTCCCTACAACGTGAACACGCAGCAGACGCGTACGCGGTTTTGGGATGGTCAGGACCACATGTTTCGCGACGACGTGAGTACGCTGAAAGGCAACCACCTCTTCCAGTTCGGCGGCACCTATCAGCACAACTTCAACTGGCACCAGCGCACCGACAACGGGGGCGGAATCAACTACCAGCCTGTCTATCAACTCTCCCGGGCGTCCAGCGCCGGAATCGACATGTCGGGATATACCGGGTGCGGAACCAGCTGCGGGCGTGACTACACAGCTGCGCTGGGTATAGTATCCATAGCCCAGCAGGCATACACGCGCTCCGGCCCGAACCTAGCACTCAATCCCCCGTTGACACCCGCGTTTGACCAGAGCACTATTCCTTTCTACAACGTATACTTCAGCGATACCTGGCACATGAAGCCGACGTTCACGCTGACCTACGGTCTGGGATGGACCCTGGAAATGCCTCCAGTGGAGAGGAATGGGAAGCAGATCGAACTGGTTGATTCCGCCAATCAATTGGTGGATACGCAGACATACTTGCACTCACGCGAACAGGCTGCCTTGCAGGGCGAGGTGTACAACCCTCTCGTTGGATTCACTCTCGTTGGCAATTCCGAGAATGGGCGCAAGTATCCTTACAACCCGTTTTATGGTTCCTTCAGTCCGCGTATCGCGGCGGCATGGAACCCGCATTTCGACAGCAATTCCGCGTTCAGCAAAATGTTCGGTCGTGACAGCACGGTCGTTCGCGCCGGCTACGGCCGCATATATGGGCGTCTCAACGGCGTTGATCTGGTGCTGGTGCCATTGCTGGGCACAGGCCTGATCCAGCCCGTGCAGTGCATTGATCCGCTTATGGACCGCACGACTTGCCTTGGTTCAACTAAAGCCACGCCTACCAATGCCTTCCGCGTTGGTGTTGATGGTCCGACGGCTCCGCTGCCTCCCGCCACGGCGACCCTGCCCCAACCCCTATATCCGGGTGTCAACGGCATTGCTGCCGGCGCAGGTGAGGCGCTGGATCCCCGTTTCCGGCCCAATGTGGTGGACTCAATCGACTTCACGATTCAGCGTCAGTTGTCGAGCAAAGTCACGATGGAATTGGGCTACATCGGCCGCTTTATTCATCACGAATACCAGCCGATCAACATCAATGCTGTTCCTTACATGATGAGAGTAGGAGGCCAGCGCTTTGATCAAGCGTATGCAAACATGATGATCCAGTACTGTGGAGGCCTCGCAAATCTCGCTGGTACTCTATGCGCTGCCAATCCAGCTAACGTTACCCCGCAACCCTTCTTCGAGGCAGCATTGGGCGGGCCGAGTTCAGCCTATTGCTCTGGTCATGGCAGCTGTACTGCGGCTGTTATCGCTAACGAGGCGGGGAACCTGGTTACTGACGTGAACAATGACGGCACTTTTGCACCCTTGGCTAACGTATGGAGCCTGTGGAGCGATCTGGACAATGGTGCGTTCATCTTCCCGCGCACCATGATGAACACGCCACTCGCAGGGCCCAATGGCAGTAACGGGCAACTCACCAGCGGCGTGGGCGTCAACGCCAGCATCGGTTACGGAAACTACCAAGGCGGCTTTGTGTCGTTCAAAATGGCAGATTGGCACGGATTGACCACGCAGTCCAACTTTACATGGTCGAAGACGCTCAGTACGGGTGCTGTGGTTCAGGCAACGAGCGAAGCCACCGCTCCAGACCCCTTTAACCTGCGTACCGGCTACGGTCCAACAGGGTTTGATCGTAAGTTCGTTTACAACCTATTCTTTATTTACCAAGCTCCGTTCTATAAGGGACAACAAGGTCCGCTTGGTCGAATCCTGGGCGGTTGGACGTTCTCACCGATTTTCACGGCCGGCAGTGGCGCGCCAATCACCTTGGGTACAATTAACGGTGGCGGCCAGGCCTACGGCGAAGCCGACTCCAGCAACTTCTTCGGTAACGGGAACTCTGAAAACGCAATTCCCGTTGGGCATATCAGCACTGGAGTCAACAAAACACCTGGTCAGTTACCCAATTTGTTCAAGGACCCGGTAGCGGCATATAACATGTTCCGACAGCCTATCCTGGGTTTGGACACCCACAACGGTGGCTGGGGCACTCTTCGCGGCCTGCCCTACTGGAATATGGACCTCGGCGTGAGAAAAAACATCAAGATTACGGAACAGGTGAATGCAGAAGCCCAGTTTGTATTCGTGAATGTTCTGAACCACGTCGTGTTCTATGATCCCGGCCCAGGCGACTATCTCGACACCAGCGGCGGCACGAGCGGTTTCGGCACGCTGCCGGGACAGGGCAACACTCCACGCACAATGGAGTTTGGTATTCGACTCAACTTCTAACGATCGGGCACAAGCCTTTCGGGCCGGGAGCTTGGCTCCCGGCCTTTTTCTTGTGTGCCGAGCATGTTTCGACAGCTCGAGGGTGAGACTCCCTTTGACAACCAGATGGAGGTGAAGTCACAGCGAAGCGCAAGGGTGAAATAACACTCGCCGCGAGGCGGGGCCGAAAGAAGCGCGGAGCAAAGATGCGAGCCGATGAACAAGAACCGGATATGAGGCCTACGGTGGAGGGCGAAGAGGCAAGTGACGACGAAGCATATCCATTGAGCGCACTGGTGGTAAATCCGGCAGTTGTGCATCGAAGGCGGTCGAACTTACCTCGGGAGATCTGCGGCATGTCACGGAATCGGGACTGAGGGTGAAGCGATTCATCCTGACCGTGTCGCAGAAGTCAGCAAAGGGCAAAGTAGGTCATGCAGTCGGCAAGGCTCTCCAAAGCCGAAAGGCGGAGAAACAGATAGGCCAAGCCGGGAACTGTGATCGAAGGCCCGAAGGGTTCCCCGCAGGGGGAATAAAGGAAAGGGCAAGTAAGCGGCGCGACTCATGAGCGGACGGCGGCAGGAAAACCGACCCGAACAAGGAGTGCTGGGCCTTTGAGGTGGAAAGTAGGAGTGATACTCCGAAAACCACCGAGGAAGGGACCGAAACGCCCGTGGCGAAGCGTCAGTCCGAAAGCCTGGCTGGAGCCGAACGACTGATGGAGGAAGTCTGCGAGCTGGAAAACTGCAAGCGGGCGTTACAACGAGTCAAGGCCAATAAAGGGAGCCCGGGAGTGGACGGGATGACCGTCGACGAAATTCCGGAGTACCTGAAGCAGCACGGGCTAGAAATCGGGGAACCGCTACGAAACGGAACCTATCAACCGCGGCCGGTCAAGCGGGTGGAAATCCGGAAGCCGGACGGTCAGGGAGTGCGCAAGTTAAGGCATTCCTTGTGTGCTGGACCGCTTTGTTCCGCAAGCAGTGTTGCAGGTTCTGCAGAAGCGCTGGGATCCGACGTTCTCCGAACACAGCCACGGTTTTCGGATTCGGGAACAGACCCGGAGAACCCGCGGCATCAGCCTGCGGCGGATGGTCAAGGAGATCGCGACTTATCTGCGAGGCTGGCTCGGATACTTCGGGAACTGTCAAACGCCCTCGGTGTTGCAAAGCCTCGAAGCGGGGATACGCCGCCGACTCCGCTCGGTGGTGTGGAAGCAATGGAAGCGCGGACGGACACGATTCCGCGAGCTTCGCAAACGGGGGTCAGCAAGGACCTCGCGGCGAAAGCCGCCGGAAGTCCCCCACGGTCCCTGGCGGCTCGCGAACTCGCCCGCCCTGGCCATTGCCTTACCCAACGCCTACTTTGCCACGCTCGGGCTTCCGCCTCTGGTCGTCCGGTCCTAGCTGAACCCGCCGAACCGCCGTATGCGGACCCGCATGTACGGTGGTGTTTCTATGGGCCGTTAACGGCCCACCAATAGCAATGAAAATGGACTCGAGCAACGGTATGATGACGGCCAGGCTTGGAGCGGTAAGAGGTCGTTGTCACACTGGATGAGTTGAGGCCGTGGTGGTGTTTGATCCGGAACGCATGATTGAGCCGATAAGTGTGCGCTGGCTGGATTCCGCAGTCGCAGCACGTGAGGGTGCGTTAGAACTGTTGCGTGCGTTCTCCGCTTCCATGCCGAGGAGGTGGAAAGATGGACGCAACCTATTACGTGGCGGGCATCGATGTTCACAAGACAATGTTGGCAGTTGTCGTGGCCAACGTCAGCGAAAGAGAATTACGGTTCGAGTGCCGGCGGTTCGGTACGACAGTCAGTGAACTGCAGAATCTATCGGCATGGTTGCGGGCGCATACCGTGCAAGAAGTTGTGATGGAATCCACGGCGCAATATTGGAAACCGGTGTGGCTGGCGTTGGAGGGACAATTTCAGCTCTGGTTGGCCCAAGCCCGGTCGAACCGAGGTCCTCGTGGACGCAAAACGGACTTTCGAGATGCGAAACGCTGCGTCAGCCGCTTGCTCAGCGATGATTTAAGGTTGAGTTACGTTCCCGACGCGGAGCAACGGTGTTGGCGCACGTTGACCCGCACGAAATATCAACTGAGGCGCGATCGGGTGCGACTCCAAAGCCAACTGGAAAGTCTGCTGGAAGAGTGTCAGATCAAATTATCCAGTGTCGTAAGTGATTTGCTCGGAGCGAGCGGGCAACGCATTCTGCGCGCTATCGCAGCCGGTGAAACAGACCCCGCCCAGCTGGGAGCATTGGGGGATAAGCGCTTGCATGCTACCGATGCACAGTTGAAGGACGCCCTCAGCGGCCAGCCTCAGCCAGCGCACCAAGCTCTGTTGACGCTGTATTTACAGCGTTTGGATGTGATCGAAGCCCAAATGGCTGAGCTCGAGAGGATGATCGCGGATGCGCTGAAAGCACACGAAGCCGCCATCGTCCGCCTTTCGGAGCTGCCTGGGTTGGGGGTGGATTCGGCACAACAAATTATCGCTGAGATCGGCCCGCGTGCAGAAGCGTATCCCTCGGCGGGACAACTGGCGTCTTGGGTGGGAGTGTGTCCTGGACGGGAGGAGAGCAATGGCGAGTCCAATAGCAACCGATCAGCGAAGGGCAACCGCACAATGCGTCGTCTGCTGAACCAACTCGCTCACGCAGCCGTGCGGAAGCGAGACTGTTATCTGCAAATCGTGTTTAAACGTTTATCCGTTCGTCTCGGGTATGCGAAGGCGGTTTGGGCAGTTGCTCATCGCCTTTGCGGATTGATCTGGAAGGTTTTGCACGAAGGCGTCCGCTACGTCGAGCGCGGGCCGGCCGTGAGTGCTCTCACCCTCAGGCGCCGAAAGCAAAGGCTCGTCGCCCAGCTGAAGAAGCTCGGATATTCGGTGCAGCTAACGCCAATCACGGCTTCAGAGACGACCCTGTAGGTTTTTTCGAGGGTGTGGCAGGGGAGGCGGGGCGACCCGTCCCCCTATGCCGATTGCTTCGTGCGGGCTCCGCCAGTCGCGGTGTTGCCGATTTCTGTAATCGCAGCCGGACCTTTCTGCAAAGAGCCCGTCATTCTGCGAAGCGGAGGACCCTGCAGCGCAAAATGCATGGCAATGAATAGAGCTGGTTTCATAAACGATATCCGAAGTGCTCGCGACAAGCACCTCGGCTGCTAAAGCCACACATTCTAGGGACTTCAGCGACGCGGCTTAAGCCGTGCCTTTCCACAAGCTCTGATCCTTCGCAGCTAGAGCTGCTCGGGACGACAGGTCGTCTAACGGGAGAAGGCCGGCATCCGAAGAATTCGACCGCAAGCCTCGGATATCTGGATTCCCCACGGCCGGATAGTATTAAGGGGTAAGCGAATTATGACTCTGCCGAAGAAAGTTGCAAAAGAAGCAAGAACTCCGATGTATGTTGTCGATTCCAAGCGGCTGATCAAGAACCGGGTTGCCGATCTGGACTGGCAAGCACTCGAGCAATCGCTTTGGGAATATGGTTATGCAAAGACTCCGGCGCTGCTGAGCCAACAGGAATGCGAGGAGTTGATCCAGCTGTACCCGAACGATTCGAAATTTCGCAGCCGAATCGACATGGCCCGGTTCCGCTTCGGAGTGGGCGACTACAAATATTTCGCCGAACCGCTGCCGGAAATTGTGCAGGCGTTGCGCAGCAATTTCTATCCGCCGCTGGCCTCGGTCGCAAATCGTTGGATGGAAGCACTAGGCGGAAAGGAAGAGTATCCGTCGACACTACCCCCATTTCTGGAGTGCTGCCGTAAACGCGGCCAATCCAAACCCACTCCGCTCCTTCTGCACTACGAGAAGGACGGTTACAACTGCCTCCATCAGGATCTTTACGGCGACGTGGCATTCCCTCTGCAAATGACTTGCTTTCTGAGCCAGCCAGGACGCGACTACACAGGTGGCGAATTTCTGCTGCTGGAGCAGCGTCCCAGGGCTCAGTCCAAGGCAGAAGTGGTCGCCACCCAGCAAGGCGAGATCGTGATATTTACCACCCGCTACCGCCCGGCTCGGGGCACGAGAGGCTTTTACCGGGTCAACATCCGACATGGCGTGAGCCGGGTCGCTTCCGGGGTCCGCTACACACTTGGCATCATCTTTCACAATGCCAAGTGAAATCACAGCAGCGTAGTTGCAAAATTAGGCGCTTGGAGCCGGCTGTTCGGAGGCTTCGGCAGCCACTTTCGAACTCATACTCTCGAATATGGCCCTCAGCTGATCGCATTGCTCGATTTCCAGTGGGTCGCACCTCAGAAACTCGACGCCATAGCGGTATCCGGCCCGATTGCAGACCTTGCCTGTCGTTCGTATCGGCGGTGCAGAATAGGCCGGGGTGAATTCGATGTCGACCTCATCGTCGGGCCGGGCTTGAGTTCAACACCAGCAGTCACGGCCATTCCGCCCTCACTGACTTCGTTGCCGCGCCCGATGAAAATGCTGCTTTTGCCACGACGGTGAACAATGACTCGGAGTGGCACGTCCAGCATGTAGCGGTGCCAGCGGCGAGCAACGGCGTAGCCCGACGCGTTATCGCCTTCCTTAGCTTGGACCGATTCGGCTACATCAGCCTGGGCTGCTGGTTTCTTGGCAGAACCTTGTTCTGACCCGCTTTCGAGTGAAAGCACTTCCCTCCAAGGACATTTTTCATGCTCGAGTCTCTGAAGCGCCACCTGCATTTTCTGCCCGGTACCGGAATCCCCGATCCACACAACTCTAAAGCGGACTTTCTTGTCACCGTAGAACGAGCCCGATCAGGTCCCCCACACTTAATTCTCAGGTAACATTGGAGACGGGCGCTTCCCCGCTGCTGATGTTGGTGGCGACCGCTTCCTGTTGAAAGGGACGGCCTTGGGTATCGATTCCTCCATATGCGCACCGCGTGGCGGTCATCCCAGAAGATAAGGTTGTTAACCGGATATTCGCCTCCCATTATGCCTTGGAACGGTCTTTCGCGAGGCTATACCTCGCCCCAGCACGGTCGCTAATTATTCCCACGTAGAAGCAACCCGCCAGAGTAGTTCCTGAATCTATAGCCACCGCCGCAAGACAGGCGTACCCCCTGCGCCTGGCGGCATCGGCCCCATTTGTCCCCGCTGCACAAATCAATAGTTGTCACGTGCTTGCCGGCGAAAACGCTGAACCGCGCAGCTTCGCCGGTGCACGCAACAACGCCGAGGAGGAAGTGATGAAAGTGCTACCAAGGCTGGCACTGACCCTGGCGGGACTTATTATCGGGACAGCTGTGGCGTCCTGCCAAACCTGGCAACCTCTCACCCACCAACCCAGCTTCAATCCCGGCTCCATGCTTCTGCTGACGGACGGGACCATTCTGGTTCATTCCGAACCAAACTGCCTCACCTGTACGAGCACCGATTACAGCTCCTGGTACAAGCTAACCCCGGACGCCAGTGGGAGCTACGTCAAGGGCAACTGGACCCAGGTAGCCTCCCTGCCCAGCGGCTACGCTCCACTTTATTTCGGCTCGGCGGTGCTGCCCGACGGCCGGGTTCTGGTCGAGGGCGGCGAATACAACTGCACCGGCGGAAGCTGCAACGCGGTGTGGACCAACCTGGGTGCGATTTACGATCCGTGGAAAAATACGTGGACTCCGGTCCGGCCGCCGTCAGGTTGGACGACCATCGGCGATGCGCAGACTGCGATTCTGCCGAATGGCACCCTCATGCAAGCGAACTGCTGTACGAAGCAGCAGGCTCTGTTGAACGCAAACAGCTTGACCTGGACTCCCACCGGCACGGGAAAGTTCGACATCAACGACGAGGAAGGATGGACCCTGTTGCCGAACGGAAACGTGCTGACCGTGGACGCCTACGTGTTCCAGTACGACGCCACAGGCACAAATTCGGAGATTTATAACCCTGCCACGGGAGCCTGGACAAGCGCCGGCAGCACGATCGTCCAGCTGTGGGACTCGTGCGGCGGGTCAAGTGCGGCATCGTACGAAGTTGGCCCCGCGGTTCTGCGGCCGGACGGGACGGTATTCGCCACGGGCGGAAACACTTGTGGAGCGGGTCATACGGCGATCTACAACTCGCACACGGGAACTTGGACCGCAGGTCCGGATTTCCCCGGTGCCTACAATGTGGACGATGGGCCGGCGGCGCTCGAGCCCAACGGCAATGTTCTGGTATTCGCGAGCCCCAGCCGCTTCTATCCACCAGCTGCGGAATTCTTCGAGTGGAATGGCACCAGTCTGGCAGCGATTGCCCCGCCTGCCAGCGCGCTTCAAGATGCTTCCTACGTGGGACACCTGCTCGTGCTGCCCACTGGGCAGATCCTATTCACTGACTTCACCACGGATGTCGAGGTGTTTACTCCGGCCGGTAGCTATAACCCTTCCTGGGCGCCGACCATTACCTCAGCCCCCCCTTCCCCGCAACGAGGGAAGACGTACACCATATCCGGCATACAGTTCAACGGGCTGTCGCAGGGAGCTGCGTACGGCGACGACTTCCAGGCGGCAACGAATTTTCCGCTGGTGCGTATCGTGAACGCGGCAACCGGGCACGTTTTCTATTGCCGGACACACAATCACAGCACGATGGCAGTTGCCACCGATGGCAAGAAGGTGTCAACACATTTTGATGTTCCTGGCAACACGGAAACCGGCCTTAGCCAATTGTTTGTAGTCGCCAACGGAATCCCGTCCTCGCCAGTCTGGATAACAGTCCAGTAGTCCCCGGCGATTGAACCAGCAGCGCCACATTCCAAAAGACGGTGGCGCTTTTTTATTTGGCGTGTGATCTTGCGAGGAGCACTGGCGCCGGATTTGAAGACGAACTGCGGGCCGAAACAGAAAGGGCGTGAGAAATAGAATCCTGCGGCTGTGGCGCGGAGCTCCTCGTGCTCAGGTCTATTTTTTCGTCACTTGCGCCAATGATCGGTTCAGGTCTGGTTGCTTGGGGTGCCCATTATTGATTTTTTCTCCCCGACAGGACGATACTTCACGTTCTTAGCGGCCGGCGCATACCTCGCCTTTGCAACCAGCGGTACGTCCTTACCGCACTCTGCGTACCTGTCGTTCTGGAATTCCTTGCCCTCCGGCCACCAGATTGAATAACCAGCAGGACAAACCTGTCTTGGCGTGGGGAGATGCACCCGAATGGGAGGCATGGAAACGCGGCCCAACAGCGCAAATAAAATCAAGGTTGTCGTTGTTCGCGTCCAGCCCAGCAAAAGCCCGGACGCCAGTGATCGGAGAATATTTCCCGAGACTCTGGCGCTACTTGGAAGCTGGCGCCGGATGATCGGTTGCACGCCGCTGGTCTATGTCGCGACCCTAGAAGTTCCTGAGGAGTTGCCGATTTTTTCTAAGCGTATGATAACCAGCTACTTAGGATTTTTGGCGCCAGTGAGGCTCTAGTTCCCGATCCAATGGAATGAGGCTGCAGACACATCCCTTTCAGAACGTGCGTCCGGAAGGTCCTCGACCACGGACCGGTGAGATCTGGTTATCATGGGGCAGGTAATTACGACCTTGGCGCAAGTCCAGATCACAGCTAGTGCGTTATTGTTCGACATGGACGGGGTCCTGATCAATTCCACCCCTGCAGTGGCACGGGTCTGGAGACGATGGGCGCTTGAACACGGATTTGACCCCGAAGAGGTTGTCACCAGGGCGCACGGCCGGCCGAGTCTGGCCACGGTGCGTGAGTACCTCCCGCACGCCGACCACGAGAAGGAGAATCGAGAAGTAGAACGCCGTGAGATGACAGACCTTGAAGGCGTGGTACCGCTCGCCGGCGCCCGCGAGCTGCTGGCTGCGCTGCCGACCGATCGTTGGACCATCGTGACCTCGTCCACGCGTTCCTTGGCCGAAGTGCGTTTGCGCACTGCCGGCCTGCCGCTTCCAAAACGGTGGGTGAGCTCCAGTGACGTTCTCAACGGAAAGCCTCACCCGGAGCCTTATCTGAAAGCAGCGTCGGTGCTCGGTTTTCGTGTGCAGGATTGCGTGGTGGTTGAGGATGTACCCGCCGGCATTCGGTCAGGCAAGGCTGCCGGTGCACGAGTCATTGGCTTCCCCACGACTGTTGCGAGTGAGGAACTGGCAGCTGCCGGAGCAGACTGGGTATTGAAAAATTGCGCCGCGATTGCGGTCCATCGGATCAGTGATCAGGGCGTGTTGTTGGCGTTGACATCCTGACCTCTGCGTTGCCGGCGTTACCGTGTTTGGCTGAAGGGCGCCAACTTATGAACTATCAGCAGCAGACTTCTGTCAGCACCAAGGGTCACGGCGACATGCACGATCTAACCGGGCAAGTAACGGCAGCCGTAACGGCCTCCGGCATTCGAACCGGCACCGTGAACGTCTTCAACGTCGGCAGCACGGCGGCGGTCGGCGCCATTGAGTTCGAACCCGGCCTGCTCGAGGACCTGCCCGCCATCTTGGACAAGCTCATCCCACCTAGCCGGAGCTACGGCCACGAGCAAGCCTGGCACGACGGCAATGGACATTCGCACCTTCAGGCGACGCTGCTGGGGCCGTCACTGACGGTGCCCGTCGTCGATGGCAAGCTGGTGCTGGGTACGTGGCAGCAGATCTTTCATCTGGAATGCGATGTACGCGGGCGTAAGCGCACCATCGTAATTACGATCAATGGCGAGTAGAGCTGCGGAATCAGCCGGAAGCTCTGACGTTGGCTCGCAGAAAATGGAGTCTTGATCATGGTGAAACCTGCACCTGCCCGACGACGTCCGCGCAAAGCCAAACCCGGGACCGTAGGACTAAGGCCAGCCGAGTGTCAACTGGAGAAGGCAGAAGGGTCCGCCGCCAGCGTCGCCAAAGAGATCGAGAACGTCGGCGGATGCGTAGTTGGGCAATATAAAGAGCCGCTTGCTGGCCACCCGGTCATCATTTCGATTCTGCCGATCGATACCATCGAGCCCACACCCTTCCAGCGGGATCTGTCTGATGCGCACCACAAACGGCTGGCGGATGTCATCCATAAAACGGGACGTTTTCTGGACCCCATCATTGCCGTGGTTGCACCCGGCGGCGGTTTCTGGACGCCCAATGGACGACATCGCCTGGAAGCCATGCGCCGGCTTGGAGCCAAGTCCATCGCTGCCCTGGTGGTAGCCGACCGCGAGGTGGCTTGGCAGATCTTAGCCCTCAATACCGAGAAGGCACACAACCTCAAAGAGCGCTCGCTGGAGGTCATCCGCATTTATCGTGGGCTCGCCGACGAGGACGGCACACGGCCAGAAACCCAGTTTGCCTTCTATCTCGAACAAGCTGCCCTTGTCACCCTCGGTGTGTGTTACGAGCGAGTGCGACGCTTTGGTGGTGGTGTTTACCATCCTATTTTGCGGCGACTTGAGACATTCGCCGATGAGTCGCTGCGCACCGCTCTCAAAGATCATGAGAAGCGCGCTTCCATCGTGCTCGACCTGGAGGAGAGAGTTGCAGCCGTGGTCAAAAAGCTCAAGGACCGAGGACTAGTCAGCCCGTACCTGCGTTCGTTCGTGGTGGCGCGTATCAACCCGCTGCGATGGATCAAGGATGAACCGCCTCCGCTTGAAGAGGTGCTCAGGACCATGCGCGAGCGAGCAGCAAAATTCAACACCGAGAAGGTCCGTCCTCAGGATCTGGCCGGGGCCGCCGGACCGCCGGATGAAGAAGGCTAGACTCGCGCTGGATGGGTTTGCGTCGGTACGGTGATTTTGCCCGTTTACTGACTCGAGCCCTGGCGGTTGGCTGAAACGAGCGCTCTCGCCTTCAGGTAAGCGCCAAGATCTTCGTACTGGTCGCTGGCGATGTAATCGACTCCGGCACGCGCGGCAGCGATCCATCGCGTCTGGACCGCGAGCCTGGACCCGAAGTTGTAGCTGCGGAACCAGCCGTGCGAGCTTAGTTCGGCAGGTGCAGCGCCGTCCAAGGTGTAAAACCTGATCCAGAGATGGTTTTGGTGTGCATGGGCCACCAGTTGTTGCAGGCGGGCGTTCTTAGCGGCAGTCCAAGCGCCGGCCTGTCCAGAACCGCCGGACTCAACAACGACCCAGCTATTGTTCCACCAGCGGCGATAATTGTCGGCGACAGCAGACTCGATCACTCCCGGCGGAGCTAGCGGATCGCGAGTGTTGGTGTGCACTGCGCCGAATACGAGCAGCTGTCCTCCAACCGGTACGGTGTCGTAGAACACGGCCTGCTGGGCATCCGATTCGCCGGTCAGCACCAGAATCGGTTTGACGTCGAGTGGCTGCAGCCTGGGCCGATCGACAGCCCGGGGCGCGGTAGTGATCCAGTCTTTATAGTCGGTGAGCATGTCCCAAACCGCGCGCAACAGAGCCGGCTCTTCCGACTTGAAGTCCAGGTTGAGGGTGATCAGCGGCCACCCGGAGCGGTCACCATCGCGCAGCGCTTTCTCAACAATCGGCCGCACGCGTTCGAAGAAATATTCTCGCATCGTGGGCTCGTGCCCGTTCGCCTCCCGATCGTGACTCAGAACCGGCCACGATTTTCCCGTGCGTGGATCGGTATACCACGTCAAGTCCTGCTCAATCGCCAGCGGCGTACCGGCGGAGAGCGCGCGGTCCATGCGGTCATACCACCATTCGCCGTATGGATAACAGTTGTGCGCATCCATCAGCACGCGTGAACCCGGCTGCGCTGCATCTCGACTCGTTTGCTGCGCCGCCACATTGGACACGATTGCAATTACGCTCACCGAGCACCAGACCAGCGATGCTATCTGTGCTGCTCTCATCGTGCCTCGCGCTGAGTGGGCGAGTACGGACCTGTTTCGGGAAAGTTGATGCAGATAGGATTGCCTACGAGCAGCAGTTGGCCCTGATGGTCACGCACATTGACACGCAACCAATGCTGCCGTCCGTCGCTCTTCCAAGGGAATGTGAACGATTGGTCGTCTTGGTCGATCCGGGAGTCTGCAAGCAAAGACGATGAAGTGCCGTCCTCGATGATTTCCACGTGACCGCCACGTGCGCCCACCACGTGTACGGTGAACTCAGCCGCGGTGCCGCTCGCAATGGGAAGGGCGTCGCCCATGCTGGCCTGGAGATTCGACAGGCTGACAGACATTTCCAGCAACCGGTCTTTACTGCCGGTCACGTCGATGAACACATGCCCCGCGCGAATTGCTGCCAATATCCGAGCAATCGATAGCTCGCTCGCCCACACAACAGTTGTCGGATACCCAACCGACCCCGGATCAGGCACGGGCGCCAACCCGTTGTGATTATCGCTTCCGGCGATCCCGGTAATCCGGTAGCCACGATTGAGCTGCTCTTGCCAGAACGGAATGCCGGAAGTCGCTCCTTCTGCAGCAACGCCGTTGATTGCCTCGATGGCTTCGACCAGATGCATATCGGCCGGGGGTCTCGGATCCCAGCCGCAGCCCATGCAGGCTTCGCCAGTGGGGTCTTTCGGATGGTTGATCGAAACCAGCGCGCCCGCGGAATGGATTCGCTTCAGCAGTGTGTTCCAGGTCGGGACCGCGGCGCTTCCGACGCGAAAGTCGAGAAAATCGGTGGTGCCAAAGGCGTTCGCGTGGCCTTGAAAAGTGGTCAATTCGCGTCCTGGAATCAGCAAGACATTATCAAAATACGGCTGCAATTCCCGCATGGCATGGTACTCGGACATCGTGTTGTGGTCGGTGATGGCGACGAAATCAAGCCCTCGCTTCGCGGCCGCCTGAACGGTGAAAAATAGCGGGCAGGGTACGTCTTTGCCGCTCTGACTCTTGCAGGCGCCATCGCTGTGGGCAGTGTGCATGTGGAGGTCGCCACGATACCATCGCGGCAGATTGCTGATAACCGGGTACACGCCCGCGGGCGCTTGCTCCGCACGCCCCGAGCGCGAAAAGTAAATCTTCGCGGTGTAGGTAGCGGTCACGTTGGGACGGATGTTCGGAATTCCCAGCAATAAATTCCAGGTTCCGGAGACAATCTTGCCGGGAAGGTAGGAGGGCGTGGCCTCGGTTTCCGCGACCACAAACGTGCCCGTCCGTCCGCCACTCCAGCCGCGAAATCCGTCAGGACCAATCAGGCCGAGGTCGATGGCAGTCTTCTCGTCGGCGCCGGTGTGCGTAAACTGTACCGTAATCCGCTTCACGCCCGCGGGAACGGTGAATGGGACAAGCTTATAGGTGAGATTGCTTTTGCCGGTGATGACGCCACGCAGCAGGCGATCCGGCGCGGCTTGAGCGTTCGAATACGATGCCCACAAAGCAGCGACCGCAAGGAACGAGCGGGCCCGTCGCCCGCCGCATAAGAATCCGCCACCCAGGAGCATCGATCGATTGGAAAACAGCTTCCTCACCCCATCGCGCGCGGCAAGATCCTACCACTCTGCCGCCAATATGGTCACGAGCAACTGTGATGCTCTGCTGGTTGGTAGGGCTCAATTCGAACCGGGTGCTGCTGGCGCATGCATTACGCAGGTTGCCGTGTTGAAAGCGAATCCAAGAAAACTGGCTCAGTTGGCAAGATCATTGGTTCGACCCCGCCACCGTTTTCGCCGGCGCTTCGGCTCCGGCCACAACTGGTGTGCCGCCGTGCTCGAGCATGGCGCGGTTGAACGCCGGCAGGTCCTGCTGCATCAGCGTTCGATATTCCGGTTCGATTACGGTCAACTCCTGCTCGTTGTCGTTGAGCAGAGCGACTTCCGTGTCGGTGGGTCCGTAATCGCTGCCGCCGGCTACGTCGCCGCCACCGGGACCGATCTCGGCATTCAGCCACAGCAGGTTGTAGTAGACCTTGTAGGTATCGCTGAAGTACTTATCGTCGCTCCTGGTAAGCGTCCGTGACACCAGCATGTATTCGACTTTCTGCATCTTCTGGTCCATATCCTGGATTGACTTGGCGATGTCCGTCTTCTTCGCCTCGGTGTACATCTTGTCCAACACAGCGAGTTGCTTGCGCGCCCACTCGATGTTGTTGACCATGTCAGCAGCCTTGCTGACGTCGTCGCGAATGCGCAATTGCAACTTCACTGACGCGGCCAGTTCACGGTCCGTGGCGGGAGTCTTGGGGTCGCGTACCACCTCTAGCGGCGCAGTGACCGATTGATCGTCGACCGTGAGCTTGACTGTGTATTGTCCGGGCACGACGAGGGGCCCCGACAGCTTGGTTCGCATGCCCCAGTGTGTGATCGGACGCCAGTCTTTTCCGTGGAAACGAGGCTCCTCCCAAATGTACGGGTTTTCCGGCGGCGTCGTGCGTAGCCGGACCAGACGAGGACCGTCATGGTGCAGATCCCAGGGAGTGCGATTGAATCCTTGACGCGCGGTCTCCTCGATGTGCCGAACCAGTTGGCCGGAGGAATCGAGGATGTCGATCTGCACCGGCTTTTTTGGCGCGCTCTGTAATTCGTAATTGACGAATGCGCGTGAGTCGCGGGAGAAACGGTAGGCAGAGCGCGGCGTGTAGAGGCGGACTGGCGGCTGTGAACCTCCACTGGCCATCTGCTCCAGAGGCGTGATGTCATCCAGGATGTAAAGACCACGGCCGTAGGTCGAGACCACGAGGTCGTGAAAATTCTTCTGCACAACCACCCACGATACCGTGGCATGAGGCAGCCCACCCTGCAGATTGGTCCAGTGCCCGCCGTCGTCCAGCGAGTAGTAGAGTGCGTTTCCGGTTCCCGCGAACAGCAAGCCTTTCCGGTTGGGATCTTCCGCCACCACCCGCACGTACGAGAGCGGACCCTTCGGAATGCCGTCCGAGATGAGCGTCCACGACTGCCCGAAGTTGGTGGTCTTGTAGATGAAGGGATCGCGGTTATCCATCAGGTGGTAATCCACCGAGAGATAGGCGGTTCCGGCGTCAAAGTACGATGGCTGAATGCTGCTGACAGTTCCCCACGCCGGAATTTTGAGATTCTTGGTTACATCAACCCAATGACCGCCGCCATCCTTTGTGTACCAGACCTTGCCGTCATTGGTGCCGGCCCAAATCAGACCTTTCTCCAACGCAGAAGGTGCGATTGCAAAAACCACCTCGCCATAAAACTGGCCAAGATTGTCGCCGACGATTCCACCTGAGGAGATAATGCGGCTGGGGTCCTGGGTTGATAAATCGGGACTGATCACGGTCCAAGTCTGACCGCCGTTGGAGGTTTTGAAGATCACCTGGCATCCGTAATACACCGTGTTGTGGTCGAAGGGATCGATCGCGAGGGGCGGAGTCCAGTGGCAACGATACTTGCTCTGGTTCGGCGGCGAGTCCAGGGTGTGGCGCCAGGGGCTCACGGACCGCGCTTTTTTCAGACGCGCGTCATAGCGGGTCACCTCATTGCCATAGCACGACGCCCAGATGATGTTGGGATCGGTCAGATCCGGCAAGGTAAAGCCGGATTCGCATCCTCCCAGCCTGTGTTCCCAACCAGACTCCTCTTCCTCGGGCTCGTAGCCGGTGCTGGGGGCGGAAGTGCTTGGCCCGCGCATGGTACCGTCGTCCTGCATGTTGCTGTAGACGTAGTAAGGAACCTGGTCATCAACAGCAACGTGATACATCTGTCCGATCGGGAACGTTACCCGATGGAAACCGCGCCCGTGCGCCTGGGTGATGATCAGGCCAGCGTCGTCGGTGATCACGAATCGATCCGCATTCCTGGGATCGATCCAGATGTCGTGAGTGTCGCCGCCCCATTTCACGGTCGCGAAGGTCTCGCCGCCATCCACAGAATGGTGGAAGCTGCTGTTGGCCACGAACACTTCGTTCTCATTTGTGGGTGAGACTTGAATGCGGATGTAGTAGCCAGCACGTCCGATGAGCGATCGATCCCAGTTGACTACCTTCCATTTCTGGCCGCCATCGTCCGATCGCCAAACGGAACCTTGATCAGGCGTCTGGATGAGCGCGTAGACCCGGTTGGAATCGGTGGGTGCGACGGCTACATCAATCTTGCCCACGGGCGAATGGGGAAGGCCATGACCCTCGATGTGCGTCCAAGTGTCGCCGCCGTCGTGCGTGACGTAAACGCCGCTACCCGGGCCGCCGCTCAGTTCGGCGTAGGTATGCATCACGACTTCCCAGGTGCCCGCAAACATGGTGCGCGGATTTTGCGGATCCATGGACAGGCCCGAGCAGCCGGTGTTTTCGTTGACAAACAAAACCCGCTGCCAGTGCTGGCCGCCATCGGTCGTGCGATAGACGCCGCGCTCCGGTTGCGGACCGGTCAACCGGCCGGCAGCGCATACAAAGACGGTTTTCGGATCGAAAGGATTAATGACGATGCGCGCAATGCGGCCAGTCTCGTCCAGACCCATATGCGTCCAGGTCGTGCCTGCATCCATGGAGCGATAGACGCCATTGCCGCCGACATCACTGTCGCGGATGGCCCAGGCTTCTCCGGTCCCGGCCCACACGATGGATCTATCGGATGGCGCGACCGCCAACGCACCGATCGCCTCTACGGGCTGGTCGTCGAAGATGGGTTGCCAGCGATTGCCGCCGTCCACGGTCTTCCAGACGCCACCGGACGCGGCGCCGGCGTAGTACGTGTTCGGGTCGCCGGCAATGCCAGCGATCGCAGCGATGCGATTCCCTACTACCGGACCAATAAAACGAAAGTGGAAGCCGGGCTCCTCGTGTTTCTCTTCACCTTCGTCCTGGGCTGCGCTGCCAGTTACCAGCAGAAGTACACTGGCGAATAGCGCCAAAACCAGCATCCATCGATGTGATGATTTCATCAGCCGCCTCCTCCATCTAACCAGTCCAGCATCAGCTAGCCGCGTTCTTGTGTTAATCGTCCGTCGAGAGTTCGCCAGATCCCCAACGGATTGGCCGGTTGCAATTCCTGCGGCAAAGCCTCATCGGGAAAGTTCTGAAAGCATACCGGCCGCGCAAAGCGAAGGATGGATTGCGTTCCGACCGATGTGAAGCGCGCGTCGGATGTCGCTGGAAAGGGCCCGCCGTGAACCATGGCATGAGAAACTTCCACGCCGGTGGGATAGCCGTTGAAAACGATTCTGCCTACTTTCTGCTCAAGGATGGCCACTAGGTCCGCCGCCTCGCGGAGGTCTTCCCCGGTGCCGTGAATGGCGGCCGTGAGATGGCCTTCCAGGCCCTCAGCAAAACGAAGCAACTGCTCATGACGGTTGTGACGAACAATCAAGGTCGACGGGCCGAATAACTCGTCCGCCAATTCGGGCTCAGCAGTCAGGCTGTCTATATCGGTTTCGAACAGCGCTGCGGATGCAGTAAACCCTTTACCAGAACCGGGGGGACGAGCGACGCGCTCGAACCTCGACCTATGTTCCACGCCCGTTCCGTAGGCCTTACAAATGCCTGCGGTTAACAGAGCGTTTTCCGGAGTCGCAGCGATCAGCTCGTCGAGTTTACTTACAAAACGTTCCGAGGACGGACCGGTGCCGACTAGCACGAGCCCTGGCTTGGTGCAAAACTGACCTGCGCCCAGAGTGACCGAACCATGCAGGCCTGCGGCAATCTGTTCGCCTCGTTCGGCCATCGCTCGGGACAGAATGAAAACCGGATTGGTGCTGCTCATCTCCGCAAAGAACGGAATGGGTTGGGGACGCGAGGCAGCCAGGTCCATCAATGCGCGTCCGGCCGCGCGAGAACCTGTAAATCCGCCAGCTTTGATCGCCGGATGCTGTACCAGAGCGCGGCCCACCTCAGTGCCTGCATCAAACAGCAGAGCGAAAGTTCCATCGGGAGCGCCTGCTTTGTGCGTGGCTTCAGCAATCGCGCGGCCAACCATCTCACTGGTGCCGGGGTGTGCCGGATGCGCCTTGACCACAACCGGATTTCCGGCGGCTAGTGCGGAAGCGGTGTCGCCGCCAGCGACGGAAAATGCGAGGGGGAAATTACTCGCGCCGAAAACAGCGACTGGCCCGAGCGGCCGCAACATCGAGCGGAGATCAGGCTTGGGTGCGGGCTTTCTGCCGGGATCGGCACGGTCGATTCGCGCTCCGACCCATGAACCCTCTTCTGCGACGGACGCGAACAGGCGTAGCTGATTCGAGGTGCGCGCCAGCTCGCCGCGCAACCGATCCTGCGACAGCGCTGTCTCCAATGCGGTGCACTCGATCAGATCATTTCCCAACGCTTCGATATCAGCCGCGATCTGCCGCAACAGTTCAGCTTTCTGCCTGCCGCTCCAGCGGCTATAGGTCTTAAAGGCACGCTCAGCGACCCGGGCAGCGCGGTCCACATCCTCCAAGCTGGCTGAGTAAAATTCCGGCGCAAGAGGCTGGCCGTTCAGCGGATTGAAAGCGGTGAACGAGCGTCCATTCCGCGATATTTCGAAATTCACGATAGACTGCCCGCGCAGGTCCATGGCTTAGGTAGTCATCAGCTTTCGAGGGCGGCCGGTTTGCTGGATCCGGCTGCTATTCTCGGCCGATTCGTCATTGCGGTCCGGATAACATTCCGAGACTCTTCGAGTTCAGAACCTGCAAGCTGCAGGCGTGGAGGGCGCACACGGCTGTTTCCCATGCCCACCATCTCCTGCACCAGCTTAATCAGCTGCACGAATTTAGGAACCGTGTCCATGCGCAGCAGGGGAAGGAACCAGCGGTATAGTTCAAAGGCTTTTTCGTGGTCGCCTTCGACGGCGTAATTGAACAGGTCGACCGATTCGCGCGGCAACGCGTTCACCAGCCCCGCGATCCAGCCCACAGCGCCTGCTCCAACCCCCTCGACGATCACGTCATCAACGCCAATGAAGAGCTCGAGATCGTCTCCGACTAAGGCGCGAATCGCGGTGATGCGGCGTACGTCGGCGCTCGACTCCTTCACCGCGTGAAGGTTCGAATGCTCCCCGGCAAGCTGGGCAATGTGTTCAGGCAGAAAGTCGGTGCCGTAGGCGATCGGATTGTTGTAAAGCATGCAGGAGAGATTGGTCGCGCGCAGGACAGAAGAAACGTATCCGAGCATCTCGCGTGAGTCGCCTTGATAAACATAGGGCGGCAACACCATCAGGCCATCGCATCCCAGATCAGCAGTTTGCCGCGCCAGTGCTATGGCTTCTGAAGTGCTCAGCGACGAAATCGAGGCCAACACCGGAGCGCGATTGCCGACGGCACGCACGCAAGTGCGAACAACGGCCAGCTTTTCGTCAAAGGTTAGCGTCGCCCCTTCGCCAAGCGAGCCAAGCGCGACGATTCCAGTACATCCGTTATCGAGCAGCCAGCGGCAGTGCTCGGCCATAAAGCCATGATCGATGCCCAGCGACTTGTCGAAACAGGTAGTGATCGCCGGCATTACACCTTGCCACTTCATCATTCAGCTCCTTGGGAGACCTCAACTGTGGACTCGAAGGCCAGCTCAGTTGCGATACTTTCAACACGCGCCTCAAACAGCGGCGGCCGGACCGACTCGATATTCCAGCCAAGCAAGAACTGCAATGCCGCACCACAAACGCGTCCCTGGCACGGCCCCATCCCGCAGCGCGTGTGCAGCTTGGCTTCGCGCCAGCTCTGGCAGGCTGCAACTCGGTGAAAACTCACGTCTTCACAGCGACACAGCAAAGTATCGCTATGCGGGAGTTTTCTCAGGTCCTCGCGCAAAGCAAAAGCTCGCTGCAAGGCGGCTGCAAATCGGCGGTGTCGGGCACGCAGTGGATGCAGCCGTTCAGCCTCTCGCGGCTTGTCCGTGGCGGCAAGGGCGGCTATCTGGCCTTCGACGAGCGCAAGATCGACTCCGCCGATGCCGGTGGGTTCACCGGCGCAATAGACATTCGGCACGGACGTCTGTTGTGCATCGTCCACCTGAACGGCACCGTCGCGCAGTTCGCATCCAAGCAACGCGGCCAGCTCAAGGTTGGGTACCAGATGAAAGCCACAGGCGAGGTAGTCGCATTCGACTTCGAACTGGCGACGTCCCCGCTGCAACACGACGGCCTTCACTTTATCCTCACCTTTCGCCTCGACCGGCCAGCAGCCAAGGCGATAGGGGGCGCCGACAAGCTGTCGCATCAGTCCAATGGTTTGCGCGATTTTTTGTGGCTGCGAAACGACGGCTGCCGCGAAGCGCAGCATCGGAGCGCGCGACGCCTGCTCGGCGATGAGCCGGATTTTTGCTCCTCGCTTTCCTAGGTAAGCCGCGACGGGCAGGAGCAGCGGGCCACTGCCGGCGACCACGACAGTCTTTCCGGCGATCGGTAGGCCCGACTTCACCATCGCCTGGAGTCCGCCAGCACCCATGACGTTGGGTAGAGTCCAGCCCGGAAACGGGAGAAAGCATTCCCGCGCGCCAGTACAAATAATCAATTTCGAATACGGAATCTCTCGGACTGACTCCGAGCTTTCGGCGAGTAATACCCCCGGGACGGGCTGGTCGAATATGCGGAAGCCTCTTAGAACTTCGACACGAGAGCGTTTCAACCGCTCGAACCACGAGCGCGCCACTTGCAGTGACGAATTCTCCCCTTCTCCACGCCAGATTTGCCCGCCCAAGCTGGGGTTGTCATCAACCAGCAGCACCGACGCGCTGGCTTCAGCGGCGCAGGCCGTGGCCGCCATGCCGGCTGGACCTCCGCCGACAACCACAATGTCCCAGCGAGTGCTACTCATCCGTTGAGATCTCCATACCCGGCCTGCATAGCGCCTGGCAGCTCTTGGTGTGGGGAACGCCGTCCACCGTCACGCGGCACTCAAAACAAATTCCCATGCCGCACAACGGACCTCGCGGTTCGCCGGTGACAGAGCGACGAAAGCTTGAAACCCCACACTGCAGGACGGCCGCCGCTACTGTGGTTCCGGATTGCACCGCCACCTCCATCCCGTTCACGGCCACCTGGATGATCTCACGCATACACATGCTCCCGTGAGCCGCGTGCGGGCAAGTAAGGCTCGATCGGAATAGCGGAGCGACGACCGACAATCTGATCAACCAGCAGTTTTGCTGTGCCCAGCGAGGTCGTAATACCCAATCCTTCATGCCCGGTCGCTAGCCACAGTCTTTGGTCCGTTACCGAAGGGCCGATGAGGGGCAGCTTGTCTGGGGTAGCCGCGCGGAATCCTGTCCAGCAGCGGACCGCAGCCATCTTCCCCAAAGCGGGCAGGTACTGGCAGGCGCGCGCCACCATGCCCGCGACGATCTTGTGGTCGATAGAACTGTGGTCCGCGCCATACTGCCGAGACGAGCCAATCAGAATCTGGCCGGTAGCCCGAGGCTGCACGTTAAACGCGAAAGAGTCGCTGGTGATGGAGTGGGCGCTCTTCAGATACCCGAGTTCGACGAGCTGGTGGCGTACGAAACCGGGATATCGATCGGTAATAACCAGATGGCCCTTGCGTTTCCGTATCTCGAGGCCGGGTGTAAGCTCCGGCGCCCATGCCCCCGTGGCATTCACTACCAGGCTGCTGCTGATTATGGTGCCGTCGGCGACTTCTACCGAGCCGCCGCGTAAACGGATGGCTTTGCCGCGCACCAATGACGCGCCGCGGAGTTGGGCTCGTTTCGCGAGCCAAGCTGCGGCGGTTGGGGGATAGATCACGCCATCTTCCGGAACCAAGAGCGCCCCCAGCAATCCGGAACGCAAATTCGGTTCGGCCTGTTTCAATGCGGCCGCGTCCAGCGCCTCAGCGGGGACGCCGCGGGATGCGAAATAACGGTGCTTGTTCCCGACCGCCAACATCTCTTCTTCATCCGCCGCTATCCAAAGTGTGCCGGTCAGTTCGAATTCCACTTCGCGTGGCAACTCCGCCCGCAGTACGTTCCAAAGTTGCTGGGAGAAGCGAGTCAGCGAGAACTGTGCGTCGGAGTCGTCCATGGCGACGATGTGACCCATCGCGGCCGCGGTTGCGCCGCCACCCACAATGCCCGATTCGATGATCGCAACCTTCAGTCCTGACTGAGCACATTCCAGGGCGCAGGCGGCGCCAACGATCCCGGCGCCTACAATGGCGACATCGAAAGTCGGTCCCATCAGTGCCCCGCTGTTACGGCTGGTTCCCGAACTCGGTTTGCCTGAATGCCGCGCCGAAACGGATCGTTTTCCTGGAGGATCAAGTCGCCCTCAGCGGTTACGAAGGCAGTACCTGTAATGCTGGGCGTCACCTTGGTACCGTCCACGGCCACACTGACTTCAAAAACGCTCCCGACTATGCTTTCCTGGCGCCAAACTTCACCCGGTCTGAGCTTCCCATCGGCGTACAAGCAGGCCGCCTTGGCACTGGTTCCTGTCCCGCAAGGAGAACGGTCGTAGGCTTTGCCCGGGCAAAGCACAAAGTTCTTGGAATCGGCGTCCTTGTAGTCGGGAGGACCGAACAGCTCGACGTGGTCGATCTCAGCGCCGCGCTCGCCAGTGATTCCGGCAGCGCTCAGGCTCTTCCGAACCGCCCAGGTGAACTCCGTAAGCTGCTCGATGTTGTCCAGAGAGAGCTTCAGCCCGTGCTCCTTGACCAGGAAGAACCAGTTGCCGCCCCAAGCCACATCCCCGATGATCCGGCCATGGCCGGGCACATCCACTGAGACGGCGGCACGGTAGCGATAACTGGCAACATTATGGACGGTAACAGCTCCACTTGTGTGGAGTTGGGCACTTACGGTTCCCACAGGCGTCTCGATTTTGTGGACTCCCGGAGCGATGCGGCCCATATAGGCGAGGGTCACGACCAGGCCAATGGTTCCGTGTCCGCACATGCCCAGATAGCCGACATTATTGAAGAAGATAACTCCGGCGACCGAGACCGGATCGGAGGGTTCGCACAACAGCGCCCCAACCACCGCGTCTGACCCGCGCGGCTCATTGACAACCGCCGACCGAAACCAGTCAAAATCGACCCGAAAGCGTTCCAGGCGCTCGAACAGACTACCCCGTCCGAGATCAGGGCCTCCCGCGGTCACAACCCGGGTGGGCTCACCCCCGGTGTGGGAGTCAATCATGTGAATACGCTGTGGGGCCAAACTCAACCATCACCATCCCGTCGCAAGATACTGCTGAAATAAGGACCGATTTTCATGTATATAGTATCCAAGTGTCAACCCAGTCGTTTGGAGACGGTAGGTCACATTTTCCTACCGTAGTAAGTCCCGGGTTGCAGTAGCTTCTATATATTTGGATGAGGCGATGACTCAGAATTCACCCTCGGGAGGCATTCCCCGCAAATCGCTCACCTCGGCGGTAGCTGAAAAGCTGCGCGAGAAAATCGTGCGGGGCGACATTCGAGAGGGCGAACAGCTTCGCCAAGACGCGATCGCGCAGGAATTCCAGGTCAGTCGAATTCCGGTCCGGGAAGCGCTGCGCCAGCTGGAAGCCGAGGGAGTCATCACGATCGTTCCGCATCGCGGCGCGGTTGTGTCGCTCCTTTCCTGCGATGAAATTGAAGAGCTGTTTGAAATGCGAGCCATCCTTGAGCCGGAAGTCTTGCGTGTATCCATCCCGAACCTCACCGACTCAGACTTCGCACAAGCGGCAAATGTCCTAGATACTTACGACGCTGCTCTGCGCAACGAAGGCAACGTTGCCGAATGGGGACGGCTCAATTGGGTGTTTCACTCGACGCTTTATAAAGGCGCCCACCGGCCGCAATTCATGGCGGTGATTCGTAACATCAATTTCAACGGCGAACGCTATATCCGCCTGCAGCTCTACCTGACTCGCGCCCTGGAACGCGCTCGTGAAGAACATCGCACGTTGCTCGAGCTTTGCCGTAAACGCGATGTGGAAGCCGCCTGTGAACTGCTGGCTCGCCACATTCGAAGCGCTGGGAAGTCGCTGAGCCGCTTTGTCGCCGAACATCGCCGCAAGCAAGAAGAGACATCGAACAGCAAGGGCGCAACCTCCGTTTCGGTTTGACGGCCACCAGCAGTCCTCAGCGCGCGCGTAGCTTAAGAGAACTGGTTTATGGTGAGGTCACACCCTCACGATGTAAAGCAGCCGCTGGTGGCGGTGAGCCATCGCCACCAAGATAAGCAGCAAAGAAGTCGTCCACCCTCTGCCAGGCGTCCCTTAGAACGTGCTCGCGTTCGAAGTAGTGAAACTCCCCGGGATAGATCATGAAAGTAACCAGATCGCCCTTTCCTTTCTTCAAGACCTCGTCCATGAGCCAGACGGATTCAACAAAGGGAACATTCACGTCGGCAGTACCATGCAAAACCAGCAACGGGCGCGCAAGCCGGTCAATATGCGAGATCGGGGAAGCATTCGCATACACCTTCGGATTCTCCTCTGGAGTACCGATACGGCCCACGGTCCAGTCATTATGGTAAGGATCGCCGAAATACATCACGTAATCCACGACACCGGCGACATCGATACCGGCGCGGAACAGCTTGGGTTGATCAGTCATCGCAATTAACGTGAAAAATCCACCGTAGCTCAACCCCCAAATGCCGATGCGGTCGGCATCCACATAAGGCAGGGTCTTCAGGTAACTTGCCGCCATCCACGCGTCTTTTGCGTCATTGCCTCCGACGTCCATGTAGACCCCATTGCGCCAGTCCCGGCCGTAGCCGATGCTGCCCCGATAGTCGGGAGCGAATACCACGTAGCCTTCCTGGAGCAGGCGCTGGTGAAAGCTGTAGTACACGGCATAATTTCGCTGCACGTGCCAGCCGTCGTAGTTCTGATTTATGCCATCTCCGTGAATCCAGATGATCGCGGGATGTTTCTTGCTGCGATCGAGGCCCTTCGGAACGAACAACCAGCCCGGCACGGAAAGGCCGTCCGGCCCCGGATAGTGGACAAACTCCGGCGCGACGAACGATTCGCGATCCATGGTGGACGGCATGGAATCGGAGAGACGCACTGGTTTGGCACCAGCCTTCGCGTCCGTGACAAAAAGATCCGCTGAGTTGCGCGTATCGGTGTGCTGATAAACGAGGCGCCGATCATCCACTGACCATTCGGGTTCAACATTTGTACCTTGGCCGGCGGTTATGTATTCCACACGTGCATGTGCCGCATCAGTGCCGATCGTGGCCACGCCGACACGCCGATCACCCGGGTGGTCCGGCTCATTGGCGTCGAACGCAATGCGGGTGCTGTCGTGCGACCAGGCGGGACGCCAGGCTTCAAATTTGCCTCTTGTAATTTGAACCGTGGCGCCGCCGGTCAGAGGAACGACATACAAATGGTCCCAGCCATCCTGGTCGCTCAGGAATGCGACCCAGCGACCATCCGGGGATGGCACGGGGTCGGGCCCGGCCTCCCAATCGGGAAGACTCCAGAATTTAGTTTCGACATCCTCGCGGATGGCAAGCACGGAGCCATCACGAACGTCAACGACGTAAATGGCGCGCTTCTTGTACTCATTGGACTGGCGCGCGAATACGAGATGCCCGGCACCTCCCCAGCCCAGCGCTTCGTACCAACCCTTCGTCGCAACAGGGGTTGGGGTCCCGCCGGTGGAGGGGATGACAAAGAGCTGACCAGGCTGCTCTTCTTCGATCGAATAAATCAACTTTGCCCCCGAGTACGCGGGGGACTCGTCATGGTGGATTATTTTGGCGCCACCCACGTACGCGAGATGAGTTCCATCGGGCGACCAGAGGAGTTGTTGAAGGCTGACATCGTCGTGAGCTAACTTCAGCTCAGTTCCGTCGCCAAGATACCGCACAACTAAATCGCTTCCCTGCCCCTGGCCCGACCCGTCTGCGCCTTCGCGCACGAAAGCCACACGCGCACCGTCCGGGGAAGGAGCAAAGTCGGTTTCCGTCGGTGGGGACGACCACACTTGCCGCGCCTGTCCCCCAGTCGACGCGACTTGCCACAAATTGCCCTTGTGTGCGAAATACAGGGTATCGCCGCTGCGATTCCAGAAGACATGGGAGACTCGTCGCTCCCTAAACGATGTAAGCGAAACCGGCGCGTCTGCCCCATTGGCCGCGGCAAGGTAGAGGTTCGTAACTCCTGCGCGGTTCCAGAGGAACGCGATATGCGAACCATCCGGCGACCAGACAGGATTCGAAGGATGTTTGATTTCGATCAGCTGATCGATGGTGAGGCCGGGAGCAGTCTTGTCTTGAGCGGCAGCCCTACCGATCGAGGCAAGGGCGGCGATTGCTAACAGGATTGTAAGCCTTTGCTTCCATCCGAACATGATCCCTCCAACGGCTACGGCGGATGCGATCTATATCCGCCTCACATTCTCAGAGACAGGAATAGCCGGGATTCGCTAGAAGTCAATCTTCAACCCAATTCGCGCAATAAACGGATTGATGGTGTTAATCGGCTTCAGATAAGTCGAACTCGGGTCGCCGAACGTAGAAGGAAGAGTCGGATTCACGGTTATCACGGTTTGCTGGTTGGCCACGTTGAACAAGTCAATCAGCGGTTTAATCGTGAAGCGGTCCCGCACCTTGAAATCACGGGCGAGGCGTATGTTCAGCAGATTTACGCCCGGCAGCCTCACTCCGCCGGCGGGCTGGAGAATGATCTGCTCAGAGTCCTGGTTAAGCAGTGTGCCACCGCCTAGATAGGCAACCGGCTGAATGGGATATCCCGTGAAGTGCTGAAAGTTCACGCCGGTGCTGAGCCCCCACGGCAGCTCATAGGTGCTGTCGACCTTAAAGACATAGGTGGAATCAAAATTCAGGTAATTATCGCGGCGATTGATGCTGTTGTTTGGGTCGTTAAAGTTGTCGAAGTAGGCATCATCGGAGTAGCCGCGGCCGTAGGCACCCTTTTGGCGCTGGACAGTAAAGCCAGCCAGGACCTGCCAATGGTGAGACAGGCGCTTGACCGCCGTGAACTCCAATCCATGATAAGAGTTGTCGTCCAAGGCGGGGATGTTGGTTACAACGTAATTCGACGCTCCGACCAGGTTCGGGTCGAGGTTGAAGAGCGTCAGGGGAGAGTTGTTGAGAGGATTAACGATCGGTGTGCCGTCGTTGTACTGTGTAACAGAGGTGTAGTCAGACGGGAGAGCCGCCAGGTTCGTGGTTCCGAACAGGTTCTTCTTCTTGCGGAAGTAGTAGCTTACACCGAGCCCGAGATCCTGCCAGACCTGTTGTTCGTAGCTTACAGTGACAGAATCAGAGTAGGGCCGGCTTAGACTGCGATCAATGTGGGTACCGACCGCCCCACCGGACTGTTGAATGGGAGTACCGACCTTCCACTCGTTGACCTGCGGTATCTTGTCCCCGTTGGCATCGTTCCAAGTGAATGTCTTACTGCTAAATCCAACCGGGTTTACCGTCTCGACCAGGCCGGTACCTTCCATCTTGTAGAAGCGGCCATAGCTGACGCGCAGAACAGAGGTTCCGCGGCCGGTTATGTCTACGGCCAAGCCCAGGCGGGGAGCAACGTTGTTCCAGGTGACCAAATTTCCTGATGCCGGGAAAGGTTTGGTTAGGAAAAGATCGGGAAAGGTGAGATTCGGATCGATCGCCTCTTCGGGATAGAAGCTGATAAAGCGGTCGAAGCGCAGGCCAAGATTCAGCGTAAATCTCCGGCGAATGGTCCATGCGTCCTGCACGTAGGCGCTGGTGTCATGGAAGTATGACTTGGCGGTGAAAGGCGTATTGAAAGCGGTGACTTGAACCGGAACGCCGTTGTCGTAAAACGCGTTGATTCCCTGGTTCACGGTCTGAATGTATGGGTTGTAGTTGTCGCCCCATTCAAAGCCGAACTTAAAGTTGTGGGTACCGGCCAGCGAGCCCCTATACCAGGAGGCCCCTGCGGCGATTTTGAACAGCCACGCAGGATTTGAGAAATAGCTCTGCGCAGCTCCGGTCTGGGTTCCTGTAACGCGGTCTGTGTGGTTGAAATCGGTGGCCTTGACTTCGGGTTGTGGACCAAGAGGAAATACTTCTTTGTTGTACCCGGCGCGAACATCAAGCAGTAAGTTGTTGGTGACTTGACTGGTCCACAGTGCCTGCAGAATGTAGGCGGGCTCGATCTGCCGCCAGGAGGCTTCCGGGCTCACCAACGCCGAATCCCGGCGGAAGAACCGGTTTTGCTCGTTGTAGAGCCAGATAAAGCTCAACCGGTTCCTGGAATTCAGTTGCCAATCACTGCGCAGGTCGGTATTGGTCTGGTGGTTGGGATCTGCGATCGGATTGCCATTCTTATCTGTAACGGCCAGAAAAATCGAGCGCAGGTCGTACCTTCGATACGACCCGAACAGCCACCACCGATCTTTGATAATCGGCCCGCCCAGGCTCACGGTTGTATCGCGCAGCATGACGGTCGGCGATCCTGCAGGGACATCGGCTCCTTGAAAAGTTGGAAACTTCGTGCCGGCCTCAAGGGCCATGGTGCTGTAGTAGCCCGCCAGATTTCCGTGCAGGGTGTTTGAGCCGGACCTGGTCACCATGTTCATGTAGATTCCGCTAATTGAAACTGAACTTGGCGTGCTGTCCGACACGACCTGGAATTCCTGGAATGAATCGTGGTTGGTATAAAACTGCGTGTAACCACCATTGGCGCCAGGCCAGTTCAGGTCGAGGCCATTGAAGCTGAATATCTGCTCGCCTGGGGTACTGCCATGCACCTCCATGGTGGATTGCTGCATGCTTTGGTTGCCGCCGACGTCAAACCTGTCTAGCGTGGCGCCCGGCATTTGTGCCACCGTTGACCACGGATCGCGGCCGCTGGGGATTTCCTGGAGCAAGCGCTGGTCGAAAGTAGTTTGCGTCTCGACGGTTTGCACGTCGACGGCCGGCTCGCTCTCGACTTCAATGGTCTGCTTCAGCTCGCCGACGGTGAGCTGAGAGTTCACGGTCGCCGTAAACCCTGCCGTCAAAACGATATTGGTGCGCTTAACGGTCTGAAAACCGCCGGCCGTCACGCCCAGCTCATATGGGCCGGGTGGTAGCAAATCAAACAGGAAGCTGCCGTCTGAATGAGTCTTGGTGCTGCGCGGAACCATCAGGGCCGGGCTGTTCACCTCCACGGTCGCGTTGGGCACGACGGCCCCGGAAGCGTCGGTCACGACACCTGTGATTTTTCCGGTGGTGGAGACCTGTGCCGACAACAGAAGAGGCAGGCAAACCACGGCCAAAACAGCGGCGCGAATCCAGTTCGATGGCACCCAAGATAGACAAACGAGACGCGAGGTAGTCATACGAGTCGCCTCCGGAGCTGAAGGACGATAAAATGGGCAAGGGCGGATAATTTATCCAGCATCGCTGCTGTTGTCAAGTAATCTTCTGGCGATGGAGTTTCGCCCACTCACGTCACCTGAATGGACTGGTTCGGCCCAATAGGAAAGTCAGGCCGTGCCGCTCGCAAGCGTTCTGAGGCCTGGTAGATCTTTAATGAGCACAGATCTGCGGTGGTTAGAAATGATGCCACGCTGCTCCCAATCACATAGCAGGCGGCTGACCGTGAAGGAGGTCATGCCCGTCATCTGCGCCAGCTCCTCACGAGAGAGACTGATAGGAGCAGGTTTTCGTGTGCCATTCTCGTCTGGCTCGAGAAGGCGGACCAGGGTTCGTGCCAATCGTGGCGCGACCGGTTCGGTGGCGAGTTCCTGGAAACGCTCCTCGAGTACCCGCAGGCGCTCGCTTAATATATGAGTCGAGTTGAGGACAAGCGCAGGATATCGTTCAAGGAGTGTTTGAAATTCCCCCGCTTCCCACATGAGCATATGGCTTCGCTCTAATGCTTGGGCGGTTCGGGTGCGAGAAGCATCCGGCATTGCCCCAAGTTCGCCTATGACCTCCCCAGCTTCCTCTATGCTCAAGATCACCTCGACGCCGCTGTGGCTTGTTTCAGTAATCTTCACTCGACCGGAGACGAGCACGAAGATGAACTTCGCCGGATCACCCTGACGGAAAATCGTCTGACGCTTCGCAAAATACCGTTCGCGGGCCAGCGAAACTATCTCACCGCACTCGGCCAACAGGAGCCCGCTAAACAGAGCAGAGCTCTGAAGCGCAGCAGCCCGGACGTCAAGAGACCGTGTCGACATTCACTTCACTGCGGGGGAGCGCAATCGGGGAGGTCAGCCGTTGCTTGAGGCTGCTAAGGCGGGAGACTACTCCGGAGCCCAACAGGCTTCTTTGTCCCATATCAACCAAGCGGATGAGTGTATCGAGAGTGGCATGTCGAGGCGCCGTTCCACGGAGTGTCCGACGCCCCAGCACCGCTAAATCCACCCTAGCGCCTCCCCGGTTTTCGGCCTGAACAAGGCAGCTATCAGAGGACTCGTCTAGTTCCCGTCGCAGCCCTTAAAGACATTCATCATGCCGAAGAGCCCCTGCGATTCGTCGCTGATGCCGGCGGTAAAGTACAGGGGAATTGGCAGCACCGTTAACGTTGCTTGGACCTCCACTTCCGAACTTCAACCCTCACCGACGGTTGATTCCGTCGTCAATCCCAAATCCGCCAAGCAGCACCGAGAGAGAGAGTAGGCGAGCAAAGAAACCGAAGTGTCAGTGTGATGTAAAAAGATTGTTAGTAACTATGACTCGAAGTTGGCAAAAACGGGGCTCCAAGGCAATAAGCCGCTTGGGCATTTCCAGCCGCTAGCGCCCGTCACGCGATTCGGTCAGAGAACGGATCGTGAATAGCAGTTTCGTCGGCAGCGGCCTGTCAAGAAATTGTAAAAAGAATGTCACTAGTCCTCGTCTTCTCATCTCACGGGGCAGAACAGGAGTAAGCTAAGTAAATGTCGACGCAGGTCTTGCGTGCTGTGACCGCAACCAAGTCGGTGGAGAGAATTCTAGTCGTCGAGGACGATCGCGCTGTACAGAAGGCCTTGAGACGGCTGTTTGAAGCCGAGGGATTCGCGGTTGACGTTGAGGGCGACGGCAAGTCTGCCTTAGAAGCCTTCCGCGCTACAGTACCCTCCGCCATCGTCCTGGATCTCCGCCTTCCGGCCATGTCGGGCAGGGATGTGTGCCGCGAAGTCAAGCAGCAGGTCCCCACCTTGCCCATCATCATTTTAAGCGCCACTACCGACGTCACCGACAAGGTGTTGCTTCTCGAACTCGGCGCCGACGATTACGTCACCAAGCCGTTTAGTCCTCGGGAACTGCTGGCCCGCGTCAGGGCGGCGATCAGAAGAACGGCTCGCAATGAAATAGGAGAGATGTTCGCCTTCGACCAAATATCCATTAACTTCGCAAAAATGGAGGTGGTTCGGGAAGGGCAGCCGATCGAGATGACGGCCCGCGAATTCAACGCGCTGAAGTTCCTAGTGCTGAATGCGGAACGGGTAATCTCGCGGGACGAATTGCTGTCTGAAGTGTGGGGATACCAGCACTATCCCTCAACCCGAACGGTGGACAACCACATCCTTAAGATCCGCCAGAAACTGGAGAAGGATCCCGCGAATCCGGTTCATTTTCGCACTGTACATGGAGTGGGTTACAAGTTTGTGCGCTAGAGTGCGGGTTCTCTGAGCTTAGGTTCGTATTCTTCGCGCAGGGTGAGTGCTGACGTGACAGGGTTTCGACTACGCACCAAGTTCCTGCTTTCCATGCTGCTGATTTCCTCCGCCCTTACGTGCACCAGCCTGCTGGTTGTCCGCCGCAGTGTTCAGACACAGATACGAAACGAAATCTTTGCCGATCTCCGAAATTCAGCGGACACCTTTCAGAATTTCCAGCGCGAACGCGAAGCCACACTCACCCATTCAGCAGAGCTGCTGGCCGATCTTCCGGACGTCCGCGCGCTGATGACAACCACACATGTGGCTACGATTCAGGACGAGTCGGCTCGTCTGTGGCGCCTCGCCGGCAGTGATTTGTTTGTGCTCTCCAACCGTTCGGGAAACGTGGTTGCACTCCACACGATTACTCGGGGATTCAGCCGCGATCTGGCCCAAACGTTTCTCCAGACCTCGCTCGGAGAGGACAGCTCTGGCCAATGGTGGTTTGGCGCGGGCCACCTGTACGAAGTCTTTGTCAAACCTATTTACTTCGGACCGGCGGCGGCAAACCAGGTGGTGGGATTTCTGGCGGTAGGCTACGAAATCGACGATCACTTGACCGCGGAAGCCAGCCGGATCGCCGCCAGCCAGGTTGCTTTTTCTTACGGCAACACGATCGTGAGAAGCACATTGCCCAGTGTTCAGGAATCGGACCTGGTGCAGCAGGCGGGCGCGCTGTCGGTTTCCAATCCTCTGCAGCCAGCCAGAATTCAATTGGCCAATGAGCGATTCTTGGCTACCACCCTGGATTTGGCTCCAGGGAAAAATCCTCCCCTGCGCTTAAGCGTGCTCAAATCATACGATCAAGCCACTCTGTTTTTGGACCGTCTGAACCGCTTGCTGTTGTTGCTCGGCGTAATCGCCGTATTAAGTGGCAGCGCGTTAGTGTTTCTCATTTCTCATACTTTCACCCGACCTTTGGAGGAACTCGTTGAAGGCGTGCGCGCCCTGGCCAGGGGAGACTTCTCTTTCCCGCTGACCACGACCGGTGGTGACGAAGTCGCCGAGGTGTCCGAGGCTTTCGGCCGCATGCGAGGGAATTTGCTCAAGACGCAGCGAAATCTGCTGGAATCGGAGCGCCTGGCCACCATCGGACGAATGGCCAGTTCTATTTCCCACGACCTGCGTCACTCCCTCGCGGCCATAGTCGCCAACGCGGAATTTCTTTGCGAAGCTGGCTTAACTGCAGACCAGCGCGAAGAGCTGTATCAGGAGGTGCGTATGGCCGTAAACCAAATGACCGACCTGATCGATTCGCTCCTGGAGTTTTCCCGTACCCGCGAATCGCTGCGGCCCACCTATGGCAACCTCACGGACTCGGTGCAGCGGGCGGTGCAGTCCATCAAATCCCGTCCCGAGTTCCACCAGGTTGCTATCGACTTCGTTGGCGATGGCAGTATTGAAGGCTGGTTTGATCCCAGAAAGTTGGAGCGCGCTCTCTACAATTTATTATTAAACGCATGCGAAGCGGTGTCACCGTTGAGCGGCCGCATCGATGTCAACTTGCGAGCCATCGCCAACGGCGTCGAAATTCGTGTGTCGGATAATGGCCGTGGGATTCCGGAACTCATTCGAGATCGACTCTTCCAGCCTTTTGTCAGTTCCGGGAAGGAGAATGGCACCGGTCTTGGTTTGACCGTGGTGCAGAAAATCGTGCAAGATCACGGCGGTGACGTGACCGTTGAGAAAACCTCCGACCAGGGAACCGTTTTCAAAGTAGCTCTTCCGCTTGTGTCATCGAGTTCTCCGCGACCCGAGGTGGACACGATTGCTGCCCCGCCCCTCAGCCGTGCGGGTTCGGCAGACACGCAATGAAGTGCCGGATTCCTGCAGCGGAAGGGGCCAACCTGATGAAATCCGTTGCAGCAAAATTCTAGTCGTCGTCCTCGGGAGGCGCCTGTGCAACATAGGATCACATCGGTTTTTGCATTTGAAAAATTTGCCTGGCCATTGTTCATTTTGTGCGTTCTTGCCACTTTGTCTCGGGCGCAGGATCCTGGAAAGCAACCCGGTGACTCGCCCAACGGTCGGGTATTGTCCGCGATGCATGACCTGCAGGAGCAAGTCCGGCAACTGAGGGAGGCGGTTGTCGAAATCCGTTCTGAAGCCGCCGAGTATCGCGCCGAGACGGTGGCGTTACGCCAGGAGTTAAAGCAGGCCAGAGCAGAACTGGCCGCAGGCAACCGAAGCCCTGCAGAACAAATTCCGCATGAAGCATCGCCGCCGTCCACGAACTCGACTCTCGAAGACCGAGTCAGCCGGCTGGAAGAAGATTCCCAATTGCTCGGCGCGAAAATCTACGAGCAATATCAGACCAAGCTTGAAAGTGCCTCGAAGTATCGGGTCCGCCTGTCGGGCATCGTATTGATGAACCTGTTCAGCGATCGCGGCATCTTCGACAATCAGGATTTTCCTTCCTTTGTGCCTGCCGCCTACTCCGGCCATCCGCATGGAAGCTTTGGCGGAACGCTTCGCCAATCCGAGATTGGCCTGGAAGTGTTTGGGCCGCACTTGGCTGGAGCCACCACACGAGGAGATGTTCACCTGGATTTCGCAGGTGGCTTTCCAAATATTCCTAATGGCGTCACGTCCGGCATATTGCGATTGCGTACTGCTACCGCACACCTGGATTGGAAGAACACCTCCATCGTTGCTGGTCAGGACGAAGCCTTCTTCACACCACTTTCGCCAACCTCATTCAGCTCGCTTGCTGTTCCCGCCTTTAATTATGCGGGCAATCTGTGGGAATGGGTGCCTCAGGTTCGAGTGGAGCACAGATTTGATCTCAGAGCGGACTCCAATCTCTTGATGCAATTCGGACTTCTGGACAACCTCACCGGTGATCTCCCCGTATCGCAATGGGGGAATATCCCGCAGGCTGGAGAAAGGATCGGTCAACCGGCGTACGCCACGCGAGTGGCTTGGAGCCATCCCATGTTCGGTCAGCCAATGACGCTGGGAGCGGCGGCTTATTACGGCCGCCAGGATTGGTGGTTCGACCGTTATCAGGATGGCTGGGCTGGTGCGGCAGATTGGGACATTCCTCTAAGCGGGCGATGGACGTTCAGCGGCGAATTCTACCGCGGGAAGGCCCTGGGCGCGCTGGGAGGTGGAATTGGACGTTCCGCCATTCTCAGCGGCCCGATATTTTATCCGGGGGTTCAAATCCAAGGTCTGAATTCACTGGGAGGATGGTCTCAACTTAAGTTTCGTCCCACCGCAAAATTGGAATTCAACGCGGCCTTCGGTATGGATAATCCGATTGCCCAAGATGTTCGGGCGCTTTCGACAGGCGAGAGTAGTAGCGGCCTTCCGCTCGACCTTCGACAAAATCGCAGCGCGTTTGGCAACGTCATCTACAGGCCCCATCAGAACCTGTTGCTATCGGCCCAATATAATCACTTAAAAACCTCACCTCTAGACCTCACGAGCCGAACGGGTGGGCAGATAAACCTAATGATGGGTATCCTGTTCTGAGAATATGCGCTACCCGAACAGCAGCCCTCGGTCCAAGCCTCTTAATCGCCACATAGGAATTTGTGTGTCTCTGTTGCTGGGCAGTTTAGCCTGGGGACAGGCAACCACGGTGACAGCCAGGGTTGAATTTCAGAAGTCTCCCAGACCCAAAAATCCAAGCCGAGCTTCGAACGTCGTGATCTGGCTCACGCCGCTCACTGCCTCAGCCGCCAGTGTGGCCGACGAGTCTCCCCGTCCTCACCTTCGGCTGGTTCAGCGAAACAAGACTTTTGAGCCGCATGTGATCGTAGTACGGGTAGGTTCGTCGGTAGAATTCCCCAATCGCGACCCCTTTTTTCACAACGTGTTTTCGCTCTTCGAAGGAAAGCGTTTCGACTTGGGGCTGTATGAGGCAGGGACTACCCGGGACGTGCACTTCGATCGACCGGGTATCTCCTACATTTTTTGTAACATTCACCCTGAAATGAGCGCCGTGGTCGTTGCCGTGGAGACTCCGTATTATGCAATCTCGAATCGGCGCGGCGAGGTGGAATTCAAGAATGTAACACCGGGACGATATCTGCTCCGCGTCTGGTCCGAAGCCTCACTGCCGGATAATTTGAAAAACCAGGCTCGGGAGGTAACGATTTCGGAGAATACCTCGTGGCTCGGGATTATCCGTCTTATGCAAGGCCCGGTGACCCCCGCTCACAAGAACAAATACGGGCAGGATTACGAGCCGCCCAGCCCTTCTAGTCCCGCTTACGAGCGGCGGTAAGGAATCGGCACTGATCGTGACATCCCTGGCCGAGCCATACTTGACGAGCCTGATGGCCTGCCTCGGGATGCTGTGCTGGCTTCGACATGTTCCTGTCCTAGAATGACTTACGGCTTCCCATAGGCTCGCTATCCTGAGGCGGGTTACCCGAGCTTCGGGGTCCAGAAACCGGCATTCAAGACTAAGAGCCAGGTGATTTAGAAAAAATCTTCCTCCTCAAGGCCACCCGGCTCAGCCAGACAGCATCGAAGCTGCGCTACTCTGAATTATTTTATGAGTTCCCTAGCACACAAGATCCGCTACGGCGTCATGGAGTTGCGTACAGATATCGGCCTAGCGTACGCGAGGCCGACATTTTGGCAGCGAGTCTACTTGCTCTGGACTTTCCGCAATTTTCACCGGCTGCCCAAGGAGGTCCTGAATAGGCGCCAACTGAACGTGATCAACCGTTTGTGTTGGTCAGCAATGACCCGGCGTGAGCTGATAATCAGGACCTCTGTCATAGGCAGTGTTGAAAATGTGCGTCTGATGCGAATTCCCAGACTCGCGGCCCAATCGATCACAACCAGGGTGCCCCAGGTAAGCGTCGCCAGCACGGAAGTCGCTCTGCCCCGGGCCGCAGGATTGGAAGAGATGTCGGTCGCCTACAGCCCGCCGGCCCATAATCAAGTCAGCCTGGCGGATTTGGGCAGACGCAGTACCAACGTTTGGTCTATTTCAGCATCCAGACCGGCGCCTTCTGAAGCGCCTCCTGAACCAAGAGAGTACGGGCGAGAAACAGACGAATCAGGACCTACACAATCGTTCCAGATAGAGGAATATCGCGATGTGGGTAGAAGGCGCTGGCAAAACGTGCTGCCCTGGGTGCTCGCTGGCACCTTTGCTACATTGCTGGTTGGTTTTGTTTACTTTCGAGACAGTCAACACGAGGACATCGCCGTTCAGGAAGATGGCGTAGTCTACCAGGAGTCCGCTCCGGCGAGTTCTGCATCGCCCCCTGCCGGCGAGCCGGAAAACGTTCAGCCGTCGGTAACCTCGAATCTCAAACCGCCTGCAACGAATCCTGTCCCCAGACCGTCTGCCGCTCATCGTGTCCTCGAACCCGGGCCCTCTACTCCTAAACCCATCATAAATCTTGTCCCCAAATCTCGCCCTGCGAGTTCCATCCCCAAACCGTTGGGCGCCAGTCCTGTCGTCGAACCCGAATTTGCGGACGCTACGCTTCCAACGTCGGTCACCAATCCGGTCCTCAATTCTGAACCGGCGAGCTCCAGCCTCACACCATCCTCCCCTGCAGTCTCTCGCCCGCAATCGGAGAGCCTCAGCAAGACTGCGGTCCTGAGCCGGCCGCGGCTGGCGCGGGTGGTCATAGGCCCGGTCCCGGAGGGACTTCCACAGGTCGCAGAAACGCCCCAGCCCGGGTTTCGCTACCCGGTTGTTCCGAATCGGGCCCTGCGGGGAAGAGTCAGCCTGAAAGCCGTGGTCGGCGTTGACGGCGGCGTCAAGCAGCTTGCCGTCCTCAACGGTCCTCCCCCTCTCGTGGCGGCCGCGGTACGAGCGGTGCTGCACTGGCATTATCGTCCCTACATAGTCGGAGGCCAGGCAGTCGAGGTGGCGACGAAGGTCACATTCAACTTCCTCGGGCATGATGTAGTGACCATTACTTTCCCGGCGGAACCCTAGCCTTACTGCCCATAGGCCTTCTGGTAGAAGGAAATTGCCCTGGGGAGGTCCTTTGGTTCCGAATAAAGAATGCCAGTTGGAGGTAGGCAAGATCGAATCTAGGATCAACAGTTGGCGGACGTCTAGGCAGGTTGCACGAGGGCACGGGTTGCGCCTGTGGAGATTCCACCATCCACCAGCAAGGTCTGCCCGGTCACATAACGGCTGGACTCGGCGGCCAGGAACACGACTGCGGCATCGAGATCATGAGGCTGGCCTGGTCGTTTCAGCGGAATGCGGTCGCAGAGATAATCGACCCACTCTTTATTCTCGTAAAGAACAGCGTTTTGTTCCGTGCGAAACCAGCCCGGGGCCAGGCAATTGACAGTTATCCCATGTTTACCCCAATCGTCGGCCAGGCTCATCGTAAGTTGGCGGATGCCACCGCGGCTGGCACCATAAGGGGCTAAGCCTGCGTAGCCTGCAACACTTGTGACCGAGCCGATGTTGATAATGCGTCCGTAGCGACGTCGGATCATCCCTGGGGCCACGGCTTGGGAGACAAAGAAAGTGCCGCGCAGATTGGTGTCAAGAATCAGATTCCAATCATCCCAGGTAACATCCAGGGCGGGCTTCCGGACATTGCATCCGGCGTTGTTGACAAGAATATCGAGGTGGCCAAATGCGGTTTCCGCGGCGGCCACCATGCGCTGGATGCTTTCGAGATCGCGGACGTCGAGTTCGAGTGAAACGGCGCGGCGACCGAGCGATTTTATTTCCGCCTCGAAGGTCGGCAGACGATCGCGGTTTCGGCTGGTGAGAACCAGGTCCGCACCCGCCTTGGCCAGGGCGCGAGCCAGATATTGCCCAAGCCCGCGGCTGGTGCCGCTCACCAGTGCAACCTGTCCAGTGAGATCAAAGAGTCCGTTGTTCACGAAACCATCCCAGGCGTAAGCACAATCTTCATCAAATTGGGCTCTCGCGCATACAAGCGTTCAAACCATTTCGGTCCTTCATCCAGCGAAGCGATGGCCGTGATCAGTGGCTTTACCTGAATCGCGTCACTTGCCAGCAGTTCGATTGCGCGCGGGTACTCTCCCGAGGAGGCACACGAACCCTGGAGCCGGATTTGCCCGGTTACGACCTTTTGCAGGGGAAGCGTTACTTCGGGCGAGACGTTGCCCACGAGGATAACATTGCCACCTTTGCGAACACTGCTGATCGCCAGACTAACCGTCTCATTTTTGCCGACGGCTTCGACCGCCACATCCACACCTTCACGGGAAAAACGGACGATGCGCGGGAGAAGGTCGGGGTCGCTTGCCTGTAAGAGCGCGGTCGCCCCCATGTTCTCCGCCAGCTTAAGGCGGGACGGGTCGACGTCTACTACAATCACGCGGGAGCAGCCTGCCACAAGCAGGGCCTGAAGAGCGAGAAGACCGATCATGCCCGCTCCTACAACCAATGCGGTGCTATTCGCGTCGAGCCTGGTTAAGGAAATGGCATGTAGAGCGACGGCCACCGGTTCCAGCATCGCTGCCTGGGCAAAGGACAAGTTATCGGGGAGGCGGTAGACAATACGAGAAGGAATGACCACAAATTCGGCAAAAGCCCCAGCCCGGCGGTAATCGGGGCAGGAAACGCCCAGAACCTGGCGACGATCGCACAGGTTGACCTGCCCGCGAAGACAGAAGTCGCAGCTCCCGCAGTAAACGGTAGAGTCGAAGGCAACCCGGTCGCCTTCGGCAATTCCAGTCACACCCTTACCCAAGGCGGCAACGATTCCGGCCGCTTCGTGACCCATAATAATCGGCGGAATGCGGCGTCCCGACGAACCATCGTAGCCGTGAACGTCGCTGCCACAGATTCCGCAAGCGGCTACACGAACCAGAACCTCTTCAGGGCCGGGAACAGGTCTAGGAACATCGGTGACTTCCAGGCGCCGGTATTCCGAAAGCAATAGAGCCTTCATGGATACGTCTCTCCCCTCATGGATCTCGACAGAATGGCCGATTGCCAACAATTCTGCTTCCCGACCTCTACCGACCTACGCACCCACGCAGCCCCGTCAGGGATAGAGTCGCCTTGCGAGAAGGGATACAGGATCATTACTATATCCGACTACGTAAGCGAACGGCCCGATTCAATCGGCTACGGATTTCTATACACAAAGCGGCGATGCTCGTCTCGTTCTGGCGGCAACGCCGTTGCGTACTAGCCAATTCAGAGTTGCTCGTGCGGTTTGAGTGTATCCAGTCAGATTTTGCGGAGAATAATTCCGGCATGGGAGATGGTTCGATGGAGTTCTTCTGCAAGAAAGCAGTTATCATTCTCATCCCTCTGATTTACCTCACTGTGCACGCGGCCGCACAGGCCGGCCATAGCCTGTTCTCACCGAACAAGGAGATCGAGGTGCGGATACGCACCGGCGACCGCCTGCAGTATGACGTCCTGCTGAAGGGAACGCCGCTGCTAGAGAACTCCAGCTTGTCGATTGACATTGACCACAACACGCTCGGTCTGCAGCCGAAGCTCAAGGCCGCGAAGGAACGCACCTATCATCAGACCGTCGAGCCTTCCGTCCACCGAGAATTTGCAAAACTTCGCGAAAACTACAATGAATTGCGACTGGAGATGCAGGGAGACTACGCCGTCGTGTTCAGGGCATATGACGAAGGCGTGGCTTATCGCTTGGAGACCTCACTCCCGCAAAATGAAGTCAAAGTCTACAAAGAGGAGGCCAACTTTAACTTCCCGGGGGATTACGTGACTTACTACCCCCAGGAAGACAGCTTTTTCTCGCACAATGAAAGAAGATACCTTCCTTTCAAGCTCTCCGAAATCGCTCCAACGTCCATCGCGAGTCTACCCGCTGTGGTTGAAGCTGCCGACGGAGTGAAAGTAGCGCTTGCGGAATCCGATGTCGACGATTATCCGGGGCTCTGGCTACGCGGCACCGGCAGCAACGGACTAACGGCAACTTTTCCTCCGTATCCACTCAAAGAAAAACTGGAAACGGACCGCGACCTTAGAGTCGTCGAGGCTGCGGACTACATTGCTGTCACTCGTGGCACGCGCAGCTATCCCTGGCGAGTCGTGGGGATTGCCCGGAAAGACGGTGACCTGATCACCAGTGAACTGATTTGGTTGCTGGCCAAGCCCTCGCAGGTGCAAGACACATCCTGGATCCGGCCCGGTAAGGTCGCTTGGGACTGGTGGAACGCCACCAACATCTACGGTGTCGATTTCAAATCCGGAATCAACACCCAGACCTACCAGTACTACATAGACTTCGCGGCAAAGTACGGGGTCGAGTACATCATCCTGGACGAAGGCTGGTACAAACTCGGCAACGTGCTGGAGGTGGTGCCGGAAATTAACATGGAAGAGCTTACGGCGTATGCCCGGCAGAAAAATGTCGGCATAATCTTATGGGTGATCTGGAAAACCTTCGACGACCAACTCCTGCCGGCGCTCGACCAATTCGAAAAATGGGGGATCAAGGGAATCAAAGTTGATTTTATGCAGCGCAGCGACCAACCGTTGATCAACTTCTATCACAAGGTGTGCCGCGAGGCCGCCAAGCGCAAGATGCTGGTGGATTTTCACGGCGATCAGAAGCCCGCCACCATGACCCGAACGTGGCCGAACCTGATCACTACCGAAGGAGTTCGCGGTATGGAATGGAGCAAGTGGAGCGCCGAGTCTCAACCGGATCACAATCTCACCTTGCCATTTACCCGAATGTTTCTAGGACCAATGGATTACACGCCCGGCGCGATGCTGAATGCCACCAAGAAAACCTTTGCCCCCATTCACGAACGTCCCATGGCACTTGGTACCCGCTGCCATCAGTTGGCGATGTATGTAGTTTTTGAAAGTCCGCTGCAGATGCTTTCTGATAGTCCCTCCAACTACCTGCGCGAGCCGGAGGCGATGGAGTTCCTGGGGCCGGTACCTTCTGTGTGGGACGACACCAAAGTGCTCGACGCCAAGCTCGGGGAATACGTTTTGCTGGCGAGACGAAAGGACCAGGATTGGTACGTTGGCGCCATGACAAATTGGAACCGCCGCGAATTGGAAGTAGATTTTTCTTTTCTGCCCGCGGGGACTTTCTGGCTGGAAGCTTACCAGGATGGGGTTAACGCCGATCGCTATGCCGGTGATTACAAAAAGACCAAAACCCAGATAAGCCATAGCACAAAATTAAAGATCACACTGGCACCGGGAGGGGGGTGGGCGTCAAGAATTCATCGCTGACGGTTGCTCCTTGAGCGGGTCAATCGCCCCCTCTCCGAATTAGGCGCGCCGTAATCAAGGCCGCCAGGAAAGAGAAGCCTGCGCAAGCCTCGCGTCTCTAAAGCTTATCCACGCCGAGGATGGTGTGCAGCAATACATTGGCGCCATTAGCGCAGTCTGGCCAACGAGTGAGCTCTCTTGGAGAATGGCTGATACCGTTGACGCTAGGTACAAAAATCATGCCCATGGGACCGAGCTTGGCCATGATCTGCGCGTCGTGACCGGCGCCGCTGGGTAAGCGCATGCTTCTCAGGCCCAGGCTGGCCGCAGCCTGTTCGATCTGAAATTGGATTTGAGGAGTGGCCATAGCAGCAGGATCGTTCTCAAGCTTCTTGATAATGACCTCCGTGTTGGTCTCGCGGGCGATCTGTTGCGCTTGCTTTCGAATTTCATCCCCAAGTCGGGCGATCTTCTCTGGGGAAAGGTCACGCAGTTCGATGGAGTGCTTCACTAGGCCCGGCACCACATTCGGCGCATTCGGATAAACCGCGAGACGGCCCACGGTGCCGACCTGCCGTCCAGGCTCGCGAGTGACGATCTGTTCGACGGCTTCGATGAGCTTGGCAGCGGCCAGCAGTGCATTCCGCCGCTCGGGCATAGGCGTGGTGCCGGCGTGATTAGCCAAGCCGCGAATCTCTACCTCGTATTCGTCGATGCTGACGATGCCCTCAACCACGCCGATCGGAATACCGGCTTGGTCGAGATTGCCACCTTGTTCAATGTGTAGCTCGAGATAACAGTGAAACGATCCCGGTGCAATGCGCGCCTGTTCGAGCTTGAAAGGGTCGCCACCGATCTTGCGCAACCCGTCGGCCAACGGGGTGCCGTTGTACTGGCGCGCAAGATCCAGAGCGTCACCGAGAGCGGCACGGCTACCCACCAAGCCTCCTTCTTCGTTCTGCCAGATGACAATCCCCAAGGGATGGCGGGTCGTCAAGTTGTGGTCCTTCAAGGTGTGCAGGACCTCAATCGCCGCCATGGAGCCGAGGTCGCCGTCGAAGTTTCCGCCACCAGGAACCGAATCGATGTGTGAGCCGAATAGGATGGGCTTGAGCGAGCGTTCGCTGCCCTCGCGAAAAGCGGTGATATTTGCGGCGGCGTCGATGCGCGGGTCGAGCCCAGCCGCGCGCATGAGGTCCATGGCATACTTACGACCGCCGACATCGGCGTCGGAATAAGCGACACGACTGACGCCATCCGCGAAGGAGCCACCGGCCGGGCGGCCGTACTCGCTGAGGCGTTGAAGGCTCTGCTGCAGGCGAGCCGCATCGATGCGCAGATCTGGGGTGTCCTGCGCGAATGACACGTCAGCCATTGCAAAGGCGGCAGTGGCCGTGGCGAAGCCGGAGAGTAGTTCGCGACGGGTGACTGGCATCGTCGGGATTATATGACCAGAGCCGGAACAGAATCGGAAGCGCTCGGCGTGAATCTCGTAGTAGCTGTTCACAAGCTATCGGGTACTCTGTAAAAAGTTGCTGAAAAAGGCAAGAAAATACCTTTCCCCAAAGCGCGAGGCCGGCAAGCTCCAGGTTGTTGGGGGGAGGCGAGCGATCAGGGCGCCTCCTCCCTGTTTTTCCTCACGGGCGTAAACCGAGCGGATTGGCCGGGGTGCGCCACTCAGAGAATGAACTCGGCGTAGCCAATTGTGTAGCCGCTTTCAAAGGGCTCAATGCCGCTGCGGCGGCGCAGCCAGCGGCGCGTATCGTTCCCGTGTTGAAGAAGGTATTCGATCCGTTGAAGCTCAAGGGAACATCATTGAGTCCGATGGGGGCGTCGTTGATCGTATTGTGGGCCACGGTAGCGGCTTGGCAAGTGAACTCAATCGCGGCTACCGTCGAGAACGTTATGCGGTTGGACTGAACGTTACCACCGGCAGCCGTAAGGACAACTCCGTTGCCAGAGTTTGCTATGTCGTTGGATTCGACCGTACCACCGGCTAGAAGCAATATCCCAAACCCTGTGGAGGTCACAGTATTTGACGAAACATCAACACGGGCAGCCAGGTAAAAGATACCGGCGAGAGCATCGCTCACGTTATTTTCCGTGACCTCACCCTGGACGTTGCTCAACACCACCCCGAGGGCTCCGGGCGCGGAAACAAAATTGTCTTTGACGATGGCGGTGAGAGCAGGGGTCGGACCGCTTCCCACAAAAATACCGGTGCCATCCACGTCATGCACGCTGCTGCTTTGAATAGTTACGTGCTGGTTCGAACCGCCGGCATTTTCTGCCCAGATCCCGACTCCGCAGCCTTCGTCCATCTGACCATTGGCCTTCACCTGGTTTACCGTACCGGAGGAGCGAGAGCTGTAGAAAATGCCCGCCAGCCACGTGCCCGAGGTTCCACATGCCTGGTCCCCGCCTGTGCCGTCTACGGCGATGTGCGTGATGTTTACCGGGTTAGCGTTCTGGACAAGCACCTGAGCGGCGACCGCCTGGCCAGAGATGCTGGTCACAGTAGCTGCCAGACCACCACTGGGCACCGTGATCACGACTTGGTCCTGGTTGCTGTCGGCAATGCCCTGTAGCGTTAGAGGCTGCGAAATCGTGACTTGCTCAGGGTAGACACCCGGACACACTAAAATAGTCGAGCCTGGCGGAACGCTGCTCACAGCGTCCCGGATAGTCGTGAAGCTGGTAAGTTCAGGCATGCAGGTGCCCACCGCAACCTTATCAGCCATCACGGTATGGGCGACGAGCAGCGGCAGCGCGGCCACCAAGAATAACCTTCTCATTTTTCACCTCTGGGGAATCAGGTTCGGGCGTGTGTGGTTGAGGGGGAAATCGGCCCAGAAAGAAATAAAAAAGTCAGCCTGTTTTCTGCTACTTCACATGCCAGACCTCAGCATTCGGCAAACCGAGTCCTGCAGTTTGCTCGCTCTCTGTCGAGGTCATCTGAGGACAAGCAAGGGCTAACGCTGCGCAATCCGACAGGCGGCAGATGACTCTTGACGTCGCCCTCGCAATCAACGGGGCTGGCTCGATCTGCATACGCTAGATAATGGTTCAGGCTGCAACAACTACACTGGAGGACCTTAGGCTGCGTGCCTGCGCTTGAGGTCACTCTCCTCCCGAGGTGTACAAATGTCAAGAATAGTGACTACAAACCGACGTAAATTTTCTGTAAAGGGACAGTAAGATGATTAGTTCTTAAACACCCCGGGGCGTTGGCACGCAATCGGCGCTGTGGAGCGCGCACTCACCGCTACCATGCGCCCTCCAATGATCTACAGCAACCGGTGGAACTCTCGGCAGCGGCCGGCTATGAAGAGGTCATCCGCGGACCGATGATCAGAGTGGCAGATGACGGCGGGCGACCGGAGTGGAAGGAGAACAGTTTCTTTCGCCGCCATGCGCAGGTGAACGGCAAGGTCCCGCCCGGTCATAGCAATCAGCTCAGGCACCCCCCGCAGCGTCCGCATCAACGCGGCCCTATCAACGACAAAGCAGGAGTCGGCGACGACGTAATGATATATTCCTGTGTCCCCCACTGGTGTATCCAAAGTACATGTACTATTGGACAATGGCCAGCTGGATATACCGGACTCGTCAAGACTTTACGCGTTGACACGGAACCTAGCGGGCGAGACAATAACTTCCCTGTAAATTAAGGTCTCTGGCCGAGAGCCGCTTCCCGTTAAACACTCCCGCGTTCTGGGGAAGAGCACCGTGAGAACAAGCACGGAGACGTGTGTGTGCAATGGATCCTCTCATTGCGCCGAATCGTCCAAGGAGATCCTCAGATGTTACTGCGCAAAGCACGTGTTACTAACTTCAAGATTGTCGAAGATTCCAACGAATTTACGCTCGACCGGGTGACATGCCTAATTGGCAAGAATGAGTCGGGTAAAACCGCGATTCTGGATGCACTTTATCGGTTGAACCCTTACGACGAGGAACTGTCCGAATACGACAAAATTGAAGAATATCCACGTCGCTACTTGATGGAATATGACGAGCGCCACCGCGGCCGTGAGGCGTGTGTTGTTACCGCGACTTGGGAACTCGATGATGCGGACGTAAATGCTATCGAGAAGGTTCTAGGCCCTCGCACCGTGAGCTCGCGCGAGGTTGAAGTGTACAAGCGCTACCATGACAAGGGAACTATCTGGGTCATCTCAATCGATGAATCACGAGTCATCGATCACATCATTGATGCCGCCGGTCTCGATCCGGAGGAAGCCGCACGGGCGCGCAGGTATCGCACTGTCGCCGAGCTCAAGAGGTATCTGCATACGAAACTCGCAGCAGCTTCAACTTCGGAGCGGGAAAACAGAATGCTCGACAGGATTCACAGTTTTCGGGATCAGGATCCGCGCAAAGCGGCCGTCAGCGCGCTGAGACTGCCTACATTCCTCTATTTCAGTGACTATGATTTGATGAGCGGGACAGTTGCCCTTGAGGATCTGCTGCAGCGTAAGCTGAACAACCCAAGCCATCTCTCGCCAAGCGAAACCGTCTTCCTTGCTTTCCTGAACTTCGTGGGTACGAGCCTGGAGGAGATTAGTTCCATTGAAAGGTTTGAACCTCTTAAGGCACGGCTGGAGGCCGCCTCCAACAAAATCACCCATGACATGTTCGAGTACTGGTCCCAGAATCGTTGTCTTCGCGTGCTCTTCAGCCTGGATGCTGCGCAGCCTGGAGATCCTCCTCCGCTCAACCACGGCAGAATCCTTCATACTCGAATTTACAATCCTCTACACGAGGTCTCAGTGAACTTCGACGACAGGAGCCGCGGTTTCGTCTGGTTTTTCTCATTTTTGGTGCTTTTCTCGCAGGTAAGAAAAAGCTGTGGCAAGAACGTGGTCATTCTCTTGGATGAGCCGGGTCTTAGTTTGCACGCTAAAGCGCAGGCGGACTTGCTGCGATATATCGATGAGCGGCTGAAACGAGACTATCAAGTCATATACACGACACACTCTCCCTTCATGGTCGACTCAAACAACGTAGCCGGTGTGCGAACCGTCGAAGATGTTGTCGTTGAGGATAGCGAGGGCCACGTGCAGACAATGGGCTCAAAGGTCAGCGACTTTGTCTGCACTACGGATCGAGATACGATCTTTCCCCTGCAAGGCGCTCTCGGTTACGAGATCAGCAAGAGGCTCTCTGCGGCAGAATATAGTCTGATAGTCCAGTCGCCCTCTGACCTGCTTTATCTGACCGGGTTTTCTGAGGCCTTGAAGAACAGAGGTCGGATTCATCTTAGCCCTCAATGGACGGTCTGCCCGGTTGGCGGTGTCGACAACGTGGCCGCATTCGTAAGCCTGTTTGGCAATAACAAACTCCGCGTTGCGGTGTTGATCGATTACAGCTTGGGAGAGAAAAAGAGCCCAGCAGGCGTCGGAAGACTGAAGTTATTGCTTGACGGGCACGTCCTTACCTTGCCCCTGTACGTCGATAAACCAGAAGCTGATATGGAAGATGTGATCGGATGGCGAAACTACCTAACCCTGGTGAACAAGGCGTACGGCCTGGTAGGCTCAGCGGAATTGAAAGACGACGAGCAGGCGGAAGTGCGCGTGACCAAGGTCGTGGAAGACAAATTCCGCACGATGCCTTCCTTCGGAGCAGGATTTAGCCGATACACAGCGTCCGAGTACTTCATTAAGCATCGGGATGCCGTGTTCAACGCCCTCCCGGACGTGCCGCCGGCGTTGGACAGATTCGAATCCATTTTTAAAGACCTCAACAATATGTTGGGTGGGGCCGTTTCGGAATCAGTTGTGAGAGCAAGTAGCCGCAGCGTCGCGTAATGTGTGACAGCTGAGCGGGCATTACTTGGATTCAAGGCCAGCACCATTCCAAATAGCAAGGATGGCCTTTAGAGGCAAGTTGCGGGAAGAGTCGCCAACTAGAACCTGGTAAGTTCCGGCCACTACTCTCCACGATTTCGAATTCATATCCCAAATTGAGAAGGCACGCTGATCTAATGCAATCGTCACATGAAGCGTTTCGCCGGAACGCAGATTCACTTTTGCGAACCCTTTGAGTTGCCGGGGCGGTTCCCCCGTTGCAGGGGGCGATGTGATACCAACAAGGAAGTCATCGCCATCGACCAGGACACCCTCGGTCAGCAAGGCTGGCGCGTCTGGCAGTCGGGAGAGCAGGAGATCTGGGTTCGTGATCTCGACGGCGGTGCGAAAGCGGTTGGACTATTCAACCGTTCCGCTAAAGACTCGGACATCACCGCTAACTGGCCCAGCCTCGGAATACATACGAATTCTCAGCAATTAAGATTTCGCGACCTCTGGACTCATCGTGACCTCACTTCACCGCCAGCCATCTATTCCACGGTCGTCCCTGGTCACGGTGTCGTGTTGCTGCGGGTGCAACCTTAGTGCAAGCCGTGGGACTCAGGTCGTCCTAGCTTGTTGGACGGCAGCCACAAATGCCCGAGCGTTGTCGCTGATAATCTTGGCATCGCCGGATTCAAGTGCGGCTGCGGACACCAATTCGCCGCCGACACCGAGAGCGCTCGCTCCCGCCCGAATAAATTCAGCGGCGGTTTTCAGACTCACTCCCCCGGTCGGAACCATGGGGATTTCTGGGAAAGGTCCGCGAAGCGCGCGAATGTACTTCGCTCCGCCGACCTCACCACAAGGAAAAACCTTCACAAAATCCGCTCCTGACTTCCAGACGGCCATCACTTCGGTGGGAGTAAGAGCCCCAGCCATCATCAAAATCTCTTTGTCGCGGGCGAATTCCACGGTTGCAAGGTCAAACCCTGGGCTCACCAGGAACTGAGCGCCCGCATCGGCACACTGGCGGGCTGTGGACGCGTCAAGCACGGTACCGGCCCCGACCAATACCGACGATCCCATTCGCTTCACGACCTCCTCGATGAGCGATATCGCTCCCGGTACCGTCATCGTGATTTCAGCGATAGGAATCCCGCCTTCCGAAATTGCCTCAATTCCCACCATGGCGTGCCGCGCCGACTTCGCACGCACAACTGGGATGACGCCCACGCTCAGGATGCGTTCCCGAACTTCCTGTTTTGTCATGGCCGCTTTGCCGATATTTGCAGTGTTCATCGTCCCATCCATCCGCCGTCGACTACCAGTATGTGACCGTTAATGTAGTCACTGGCTCTAGAACTGAGAAAAACGGCAGCCCCAGCCAAATCCGAAGGCTCTCCCCAGCGCCCCGCTGGGATCCGCTCCAGAATCTGCCGCGACCTTGCGGGGTCCTGACGGAGCGCTTCCGTATTCGAGGTGACCATGTAGCCGGGCGCGATGGCATTGACGTTAATACCCGTTGCCGCCCATTCATTCGCTAGAGCACGGGTCAGGCCGGCTACCCCGGATTTCGCGGCCGCATACGAGGGCACAAACACTCCCCCTTGAAACGACAGCACCGATGCGATATTGACGACCTTGCCGCTGCTCTTTTTGAGCATGTGAGCTCCTGCGAGCTGCGACAACCGGAAAACCGATGTAAGGTTCACGGCAATGACCTCGTCCCAGTAGCTCTGCGGAAACTCCCGAGCCGGCGCCCGACGGATCATCCCGGCGTTATTGACGAGAATGTCCAGTGAGCCAAATTCGTCGAGGGTGCGCTGAATGAGACTCTGGCAAACCTTCGAATCGGCGACATCCCCGGCCTGGTAGAAGGTTTTCCGACCCAATCGGGCAATCTCGGTGCAGATTGCGCAGTCTTTCTTGTTGAGCCCATGAATTCCAACATTCGCACCCGCTTCCGCCAGTGCGCGTGCAACGGCTGATCCCAGTCCCGATTGAGAACCGGTAACCAGCGCATTTCTTCCATCCAGCCTGAAGCTGTCGAGAATCATCTTCTGGGGATTCAACCCAACTATTTCTGGGCCCTTCCCGATTCCAGGCCGGTTCTGCCCTTATCGAACCCGGGCTGGACGTTTACCAAGCCAAACTGGCGATCCTCAACTTCGCGATGCGCAGCCATCGCCCAAAGGAAGCAAATTCGGTGGCCGGGCACGGAAACATTCGGATGGTAGCCGCCCGGCATCAGGACAGCATCGCCGTCCCGCACCACCGTCACCAATTCAGGATATTCAGTGTCGTTATACACGAGCTGAATACCGAACGCGGGATCTGGCATGTTGAAATACACATACATCTCTTCCAGCATTTTCGCGTGCTCATGGGGAGGCCAGCTGGTCCAATTACCGGGATCAGAGAATGTGAATCCGGCCAGGATTCGCCCGGCAGTAATGTTCTTGGCCAACGACATATGCAGCTGGCGGGTTGCGGAGGTTCCCGTTCCGGTGCTGAAATACAATCCCGGATCCTTCTTGAGTTCCTCGAATCGAACAATTTGTAATGGGTATCGCCGCGAAACTTCGGCGGAGAACTCTGCGATATCGACTGACGAATCCGTGGAAACCTTGATGTTCGAATCCCGCGGGACGTACACGGCGTCATATTGATTCAGATCGATGCTTTTCCCTACCGTCTCAACCGATGCGGCGCCTGAGAGCACAATCAACCCGGTCTCATGATCCTGATTCGCAAACGACACCGAGTTGTGCTTCGCATTGAGAATGATGCGGCCGTAACAAAGGTGTTTGTTAGTGCTGTTCTCGGGTGTGACGGACACTACCCGTCCAAGGCGGCTATTGGTTTTGCGGAAAACCATCTTATCCAGAGAGGGCGGGGTAATTGTGCTGGTAGTCATAGTGCAATGATTTCCTCCACGTTATCGCGCAACCCGTGCGCTGACTCCTTTCATCACCTTTTCGACTTCCGAAAGCGTGGCCATTGAAGTGTCCCCCGGGGTCGTCATTGCCAGAGCGCCATGTGCGGCGCCACATTCCACCGCCCATTGCGCCTCCCGGCCAGTAAGAAATCCATAGATAAGGCCGGACGCGAACGAATCGCCTCCGCCAATGCGATCGAAGATTGCCAGATTCTCCCGCCTGGCTGCCTGGTACAGTTTGCCATCGCAAAAACACACGGCACTCCAATCGTTAAGGGTAGCGGACTTCACACTTCGTAGCGTGGTTGCTACCACCTGGAGGTTGGGAAATGCGGCTATTACCGTTTCAATCATGCGGCGGAAGCTGTCCGGATCGAGCTTCGACAGATTCTCGTCCACTCCCTCAACTTCGAAACCTAGCGCCGCCGTGAAGTCTTCTTCATTTCCGATCAGCACGTCCACGTATGACGCCAAATCCCGGTTAATCTCCTGCGCCCGCTTCTTACTACCGATCCCCTTCCATAGCGATTCGCGATAGTTGAGGTCATAAGAAATAACCGTACCGCTCTGCTTCGCAGCTGCCATCGCTTCTCGGGCCACAAGCGGCGTCGTTTCTGACAGCGCTGCAAAAATTCCGCCCGTGTGAAACCAGCGAGCGCCTTCCTCTTTGAAAATCGTATTCCAAACGATATCTCCGGGTTTCAGATGTGAAACGGCCGTGTGCCCGCGATCTGAGCATCCGAGAGCAGCGCGAACACCGAAACCTCTCTCTGTAAAATTCAGTCCGTTGCGTACGCTGCGCCCGACTCCGTCGTAAGGCACCCATTTCACATGCGACTGGTCCACTCCCCCCTGATAGATCAGATCTTGCACAAGCCTGCCGACCGGATTATCGGCAAACGCCGTCACGATCGCCGTATTCATCCCGAAACAGCGCCTCAGGCCGCGGGCGACGTTGTATTCGCCTCCGCCCTCCCATGCGCGAAATGAGCGCGCGGTATGGATGCGGTCGTCGCCAGGGTCAAGCCGTAGCATGACCTCGCCCAGGCTGACCAGGTCCCACTTGCACTCAGTTTTGGGACGGATTTTCAGCATCGCCCCACCTTCCGATTTGTCCCGAAGCAATCAGGGCGGCTGATTGGCATCCCTCTCATTGGCTTATTCCTGCCGTCTCGGTCACGCTGCCTCGAATTGAACTGGGCTCAGCTTGGGCGCAAGAACATGGATGCAGAGCAGTGCAATCAAGTATGCCGACCCTGCCATTAAGAACACCACGAAATAGGAACCAGTCCATTGCAGGAGGTATCCGACTACTTTCGCGATCAACATTCCACCCACTGCGCCGGCCATACCTCCAAAGCCCACAACCGATCCGACTGCTCGCCGCGGAAACATATCGGAAGCAATGGTGAAAATATTCGCCGACCATCCCTGGTGCGCGGCAGCCGCGAGGCCGATCAGGGCTACGGACGGCCAGAGTCCCGAAATCCTCGACGCCAGGACGATGGGAACCACGCAGATCGCGCACACCAGCATCGCGGTTTTTCTGCCCTTGTTTACGGTCCATCCGCGACCTATCAGTGACGACGAAAGCCAGCCCCCGGCTACGCTTCCGACCGTGGCAGCGTTATAGATCACGATCAATGGCAGAACCATTCCCTGCAATTTCACGTGATGGTTGCGATACAAGAAGTCGGGGAGCCAGAACAGGTACAGCCACCAGACCGGATCGGTCAGAAACTTACCTACGGCGAATGCCCAAATCTGACTGTGTCCAATCAGTTGTGTCCACTTGATCGGCACAGCTGAGTCGCCGGGATCGCTTCGGATATATGTCAGTTCCGCGGCCGTAACTGTGGTGTGTTTTTCAGGCGTCCGGTAGAAGGCCAGCCATAGAGCGATCCACAACAGTCCGATGGCTCCAGTTGCAATAAATGCAGCCGGCCACCCATACCTGAGCGTTATCCACGGGACTAGAAGCGGCGTGATAATTGCGCCGAGATTCGTCCCAGAGTTGAAGATGCCAGTGGCCAAGGCTCTCTCTCTCTTTGGAAACCATTCGGCCACCGCCTTAATCGATGCCGGAAAGCTGCCCGACTCACCCAATCCCAGCGCAAACCGTGCGGCACCGAAGCCGAAGACACTTCGGACAAGAGCGTGGGCCATGGCCGCCAGGCTCCACAGAAATACGGACAGCGAAAATCCCCGGCGCGTGCCCAGCCAATCCATCACTCGCCCGACGAGCAACAATCCCGCCGCATAAGCCAGCTGGAAGGCAAAGACTATGTTGCTGTAATCGATCTCGTCCCAGTGGAGCTCTGCTTGGAGTGTGGGTTTCAGCAGGCCAATCACCTGTCGGTCGATGTAGTTGACTGTAGCTGCGAAAAACAGCAGACCGCAGATGACCCATCGGCAGTGCCCCGCCGCCGGAACCTGCGGGGGCGGCTCGAGGGGAGTGTTCGGGACACTGACTTGGTTAACCGTATCGGCCATAAGCCTTTCAGGCTGCCATGAAACCAGGGACATTGGACTCTAACAGAACTAGGCTTTTGCACTCATGAATTGACGCCGCGGTAGGCTGCCAATCTGCGAGCCGTGTATTGCAACAGATGAATTACCAGCACAAAAGCCTTTAACTCTTCCGATCCATTATCCATCAACTTTTGGGGGCACATGCTAAAGGTTCCGCTAAGAAGCTCGGGCGGCGCTTGGCTGCTTCAAGCGGTACAACGTCTCGCCTGCCCTCGGAATCGCGACGATTCCCTCTTTTTCGCGGCCGCGCCAATCATCTGGGTTGACGGTCGACGGATCTACGTACCCGAGATTGACTCGCCGGCAGCGTTCTTCTGGTATGCGCGTGGCGAGAGTCACCCCTATCCGCGGCGACTCGATTCGAGTCCTCTCATCGAATGTGCCCAGCCCCTTGACGTGGGTGGAATGCGCGAGGATACCACCGGGGTAGTGCTTGAAACGGTCCCATTGCTTGAGGAAGTAATCGCGGCAGTGATAACCAACCTCATCGATCAATTTCCCATGCGTGTAGCTGATCTCGGTCATTGCCGGGCTGTAGATAACGATTTCGCCACCGTCCGCCACAGCTGGCTCCAGCTTGTACATCCCTTTGGCACCCGTCCAGAGGTCGTCGTATAGTTCAGGCAGAACCGACAGTACTCGGCGAAATGGTTTATCGATCCAAACAATATGCTTCCTGGCGGAAACCGCGGCGGCTGCTTTCCATGCGTCCTCCGGCGCTCCGAAGAACAGCCCGGCGGTACCCTCTTTGGTCACCACCAGCGCAAAGCATGAAGTCGGTCGAGGAATAAGGCTCGCGGCACGGTCAATCACAGCACGAACGGGAGTATACCCTGCACCAATCACGTCATAGTTTGTGATTACCGCGCCCAGCCAGTGAGTGAAATTGATGATCTCCGCTCCGCCAATACCAGGGAAGAAGTACTTATTGCCGCCGGAAAAACCCACCACCTCATGCGGAAAGACCGGGCCACAGATGATGATGTGGTCATATTCGACTATCAACCGATTTAGCGTGACCGGCACTTCTCTGGCCATCAGCCCGCTGGTTAACCTGGAAATTTCGGCGGCAGGAATAGAGCCCAAGGTAACGAACGTTGCTCGGTCTTCCCAATGGTGATTGAAGATGTGGCTATCGCCAACTTTCCCATCCACCACGGTCTGCCCGATCAACTTGCTCAGCTGCGCATCCGACATCAGCGGATGTGTCCCCAGAGCCACCAGGTAGTCCAGCGCCTTCACGCGCGGCCGCAGCCGCTTGTGGAGGATTTCAAACATCAGCGGCATGGGCATCGTGCGAGTGCCGTCGGGAATGATCATCAAAATCCGCTTGCCGCCGAGCGCGACCGACTCTAGCGATTCAGCCACAATCGCGGATATCTCGTCCGGCCCGAAATATCCGTCCGCCGATTCCCTGCCTACAACCGTTCGCTGCTTCACCCTACACTCCGCTGCACGAGCCAAACCCGCCGCCACTCCGAGTCTTTGGCGGATTCCCGCATCAAATCTCCCCGCGCCGCAGAATCCCACGACTTACGCTCAAATGGAACGGGACAGGAGTGAGTTGACACCATAGAAAAAGCACGAAAAGATCGGTTTTGTCAATTGCAACAGCGTTTCACATGATGAAACAATCGATCCGAAACCTCGAATGCGCGAGCCTGCGGCGCTATTGTATGGGATTCTATGACGACCTCACCCGCTCTACGCTCCCTAACCACTCAGGATTATCGTCGTCGGGTTCGGTACTCGGTCGGAGCGGCTGACCGCTTTGCTTGCAGCGGGAGCTAAGCCGGCGAGGACCGTCCTATAGGCTTCATTCATGAAGGACTTCCTGCTCGACTTCACGAACGAGGACAGCTTATGAACCTCGTTCGCGATGCGGTTTCTCGGACGATCAAATACCAAGGAGGGTTGAGCCAGGCAATTGCATTTGGTGCATCATGAAACGAGGGCTACCACAGCGATTTCGCGAAGGAGACCGGCATGACCAAGCGTCCACCCGTCGTCGTCCTGCTTGCCTTTTTGTATATCTCTATTGCCCATCTGGCTGTTGCGGGGACCGCGATCGTTACGGTTCACAATCCCGCTGATCTGACACGGAGCAGCGAGACGATCGTCCTGAGCGCCAACGAACTACGCCGCCGGCTAGCGGTGAATGACGTTCGCAAAATCCACGTTCGCGATGACGCGAGTGGTAAAGAGCTGCTTATCCAGGCCGTCGACAACAACTCTGATGGCATTTTCGACGACTTCATTTTTCAAACCGACATCGCCGCCAACGCGACCAAAACATTCACCCTAACGGCCGGTGCGCGCCAGGTTCTTCGCAAGGAAGACTTCAAGGCCTACGGACGTTTTGTCGAGGAGCGGCTTGACGACTACGCCTGGGAAAATGACCGCATCGCACACCGCATGTACGGTAAAGCGCTTGAAACCTGGGCTGCCGAACCGCTCACCAGCAGCGCGGTTGACGTCTGGTCGAAGCGGGTTTCTTATCTCGTCATCAACGACTGGTACATGGTGGACGACTATCACCACGACCATGGCGAAGGCGCCGACCTATATTCCGCCGGAAATAGCCGTGGCTGCGGGGGGAACGGTGTTTGGGTAAATGGAAAGCTGTACCCCTCCGCGAACTTCATCCACTCGCGCACCCTGGCCAACGGCCCCATTCGCGTGATGTTTGAACTCGAATACCCGGAGTGGGATGCGGGTGGAGTTCGAGTCTCAGAAGTGAAACGGATAACCCTCGACGCAGGCCAGAACATCGACCGCTTCGAAAGCACCTACAACTTCCAAGGTGCGAAGCCTGGCGACTTGGCCGTTGCAATCGGCATCAAGAAGAGTCCAGGATCTAGCGAGGCAACCCACCCCGAAGCTGGCACGATGCGCACCTGGGAACCGGTTAAAGTCGACGGCAGTGAGCTTGGTTGCGGAGTCATCGTCACGCCTGGGGAGTTGGTGAAATTCGCCGACGACGTGGGGAACTGTCTCGCGATCGCGAAGTTACTCGCAAGCGGCAAATTAACGTACTACGCGGGTTTCACCTGGAGCAAGAGCGGCCAGTTCTCCGCTGTCGAGGGATGGGATCAGTATCTTGCGGACACCGCACGCAGATTAAAATCCCCCCTTCAGGTCAGTATCTCTTCCAAGTAAACGGGGTCCCTATTGAGAGCATGTGGACGGCCCGGGGGAAGGGTCTGTTCCGGCCCTGCGACTGTGAGCTTAAGGACATCGTAGCCTGGCGGACCCCAAGTTCAACCATTGGAACCCGCGCCGGAGTCCGCGCCCCCTACAGAGGAATTTATGACGTGATACATAAATCACTGTATGTACAGGGGCAATTCGGCAGCATAAGGTCCCGCCGCGAGGCTTCTCGTCGTCAGCACGTACATAGGATCAGCCCCCCCTAAACGGCTCGTGATCGATAGCTGCCCCAAATTGTCGCGAGCAAGCGACGAATTGACGAGACGAACGATCTACAACGGGTGCTACCAGTTGTCAGGCGTGAGGACTGGGTTTCCACTCGAGAAGAATCCTGCCGTAGATGGGGGTGCGAGGTGCAAATGCCCACCAGGATGACAGCTTATGCCGTTCTGATTGCCGCTACCTGTCTGATTGTTCTCACAAAACCCAATGTGCACGCGCAAGCTGTGAATGCCACTCTGGTAGGGAATGTCACCGATTCATCCGGCGCGATGGTTGGCGGTGCGACCGTCTCGGTCAAAGAGACTTCTACTGGCATAGGCCGAGTAACGACGACGAATTCATCCGGTAACTACACACTTGCGAACCTGCCGCCCGGCACCTATTCAGTCACCGCGGAAATGCCGGGTTTTAAGAAAGAGATTCGCCCGAATGTCGGGGTTGCCGTGAACAGCACCGTTCGAGTCGACATCGCCCTGCAACCGGGGGCAGTAAACGAGACGCTCGAAGTTACCGCGGCTTCTCCGCCTCTCCAGACGGATCGATCGGATGTCGGCCACAAGATCGAAGCCGTGCAGGTAGAGGAACTGCCTGTAGGCGGCGCAAATCGTAATTTTCAGGGCCTCCTGGCCCTGGTTCCCGGTACTGTGCGCCCCCACCGCGACCACTCGGAATTCTTCAATGCCCAGGACACGCTTTCGGTCGAGGTGAACGGTCAATCGCGCGAGTTTAATCAGCTGATGATCGAGGGGGTCAACGACGACGAGCGGACCGGCCTGCTGCAAATCTATGTGCCGCCTGCCGAAGCGATCGAAACCGTTGATGTCAGCACCAGCAACTATGATGCCGAGTTCGGACGGGCCGGGGGAGCCGTAACCAACGTTATTCTGAAGTCCGGAACGAACCAGTTCCGTGGATCAGCTTACGAATACAACCGGGTTAGCGCACTTGCGGCCAGGACGTATTTCAACCGTGTGCAGAACAACAGCCCGTTCCCAAGATCGACCTACAACTATTACGGGGGAACCTTTGGTGGACCGATCATCAAGGACAAAACTTTCTTTTTCTTCGACCTTCTGCGTATTGATGATATCCGCGGCCAATTTCAGCTCACCCAATTGCCCAATGACCAGTTCCGGAATGGAGATGTGCGGGCCGCAATCACTTCGGGCAAGTCCAACATTTACAATCCATTTACGGGAAATCCCGACGGAACGGGCCGACTAGTGATCTTCTCTTCGTCAGCTCCGGGCACCGCCACGGTTCAGGGTCGCAATGGGCTCGTGGATGCCTATAATCCGGCATGTGCTGGAGCTGCGACCTGCAATAACGTCGTTCCACTGGCGATGATCGATCCCATCTCGCTTAAGATCCTCGCCCTGGTGCCACACACCAATCTGGCGGGACTCACAAACAATTACGAGGAGGACACGCAATTCAGGAAAAACAGCACGTCCTTCGACATCAAGATCGATCATAATTGGTCGCAGAAGGACCGACTCGCCTTCCGGTTCAGCCGAGCAGTACAGAATCCCCTACAACAGCCGATGTTCGGGCTTGCGGGCGGACCCATTGGATTTCAGGGACCCGGCCACCAGCACGAACAAAGTGGCGCGCTCAATGAAACGCACGTTTTCTCCCCAACCTTGATCGTTGAAACCAGGGCGGGCGTCAGCCACTACCGCAACGTCACCCAAACTTCTGACTACGGCTCAACCGCAACCGCAGCCCTCGGAATTCCGGGAGCCAACTTGAACGCTTTTACCAGCGGACTGACTCAGGTCGAAATTCAGAATGGTTTCGGCAATCCTTTTGTTGGGTACTCGGCTTCCCAGCCATGGGACCGGGGTGAGACCAACATCGATGTGGTCAACAACTGGACCAAGATCAGGGGTAATCACACCTTTAAGTGGGGCGCTGATATACGCCGGCTGCGCGATGATCTGGTGCAAGCGCAGACGTTTGGCCCTCGGGGGCACTTTACATTCGGCACCGGCACAACCCTTCTGAATGGTGGCGCGGGGTCTGCCACGCAAGCGAACAATTTTGCAGGCTTCCTGATTGACGTACCAACCTTGGTCGGTCGCGACATATCGATTGTGTCTGGCTCCTGGCGCGAAACTGAGGCTTTCTTGTACGGGCAAGACGCCTGGCATGCCAGCAACAAGCTGACCATCACGGGAGGCTTGCGTTGGGAGTTGTACGTTCCCCCTACTCCAAGCCATAGCGGACGATACTCGAACTATGATTCAACCAACAACGTGCTGGTGATTGCCGGGGTCGGTGGAAATCCGAGTAACTTGGGCCGCAAAACGTATTATAAGTACTTTGCTCCGCGTCTTGGCCTTGCCTACCGGATTTCGGAACAAACGGTCGTGCGCGCCGGTTTTGGCATCAGTTACGAGCCCTTCACCAACAACCAGTACGCGTTCAATTTCCCTGTCCGGCAAAATGAGGGTTCGAACCAAAGCCCCAACACGTTTGCACTTCCTACATTCACGACTCCCAGTGGCACGATGGCGGCAACATTTTTCAATGGATTTCCGCCGCCGAGCACGGTTTCGATTTCGTCCAACGGAACTGTCGCGCCGAGGAACGGCGATCCCTACAATGTGGTTGATAAGCATTTCCAGGAGCCCTACGTCGAATCCTACAACCTCGCCGTGCAGCACGCATTACCGTGGAACTTCGTTCTCGACATCGCGTATGTAGGCAATCATGGCGTCAAGATCCCAGTTGCCTACAACCTGAATGCCGAAACGGTTCCAGCAGTCAATCCAAACGGCACGCTGGCGAACAAATGCACGGTCGAGCCGCTGTGCGCAAAGTTCGGCCGCACTGCATCAACAACATTCCTGTTCAAACCCACGGTTTCCAATTACAACTCTCTCCAGGCAAAGTTTGACCGCAAGTGGAAGAATGGGTTCCTGCTCACTACTTCCTATACTTGGGCAAAGGCATTGGCCTATCGATCTGATATGGGCTCCGATGATGGCGGGCCGGACAATTACATTGATTTTCGGCGCAACTACAGCGTCACCAGCCGTAGCCGCGCACATACGTTTGTCCAGAGCTATGTCTACGAACTGCCGTTTGGCAAGAACAAGCATTTCCTCAATTCGGGCGCCTCAAGCTGGATTCTGGGCGGATGGGGCGTTAGCGGCGTCCTCACCCGCATGAGTGGAACTCCATTGCATTTCACAACCAGCAACAATTCTCTCAATGCACCTGCATCCACTCAGTACCCGATCCAGATTGCGCCGTTCCACGTTCTCGGGGGAATCGACAGTGCGTTGTGGTTCGACACCTCGTCCTTCTGCCCGGTCGGAGTCCCAAATCCCCCGCCGGGCTGTCCTGTGACCGGAAACGGTGTGCTGGGCAACATGAGACGTTATCAGTTCTCGGGTCCTGGACTGTTCAATCTGGATGCGGCCGTATTCCGCAAATTTCTAATTGGGGAGAAAATGGGACTGGAGTTTCGGGCCGAGGCTTTCAGTGTGACCAATACTCCACACTTCAGCAATCCCAGCACCAGCATTACATCTTCAACCTATGGACGTATCACCGGCACTGGAGACCAGAACGGCTCGGTGGGCGACGGTAACCGCGTTGTCGAGTTGAGTGCGAAGTTCTCGTTCTGATTCAGTAGCCGCGTCAGTTACCGGCGACTTTAACTTATTCTCAGATCAGCTGCTGCAGCAATGTCCATCAGCATCACCAATACGCCAGAATTTTCAAGCTCTCGCACTCGTCTGACCAGCCCAGATTGCACATCAAGGGCGTCGATAGCGGCAGCCGCACCCTAGATGTGGGCGCCAAAGTAACATTCTGATTGAGCGAACAGGTTTCTTGGTGACGAACTCTGCAGAAAGGTTAGTCTTTCTTCCATGAACTGGAAAGCATCTCGCAGGGAATTCATTGCTGGGCTGACGGCTCTGGCCGGGAGCTGGGCAATTCCCGCCGCCGCGTTTCCGCCTTTCGAGCCATTGTATCCGCCGATGGATCTGTCCGATTTCGATACTCCCATCTCGGGAGCCCCTGCTGAGATTAAGGTCGGATATGCGGCAATAACCTGGGGTGGAAATGACCAGCGTGCAATCGAAGATATCGCGGCCTTAGGTTTTAGCGGCATTCAGCTGCGCTCCAACCTTCTAGGCGAGTTTCCTAATCCCGCGGACGTGCGGAATCTTCTGGGGCAACATCATCTCACGATGGTTGCGCTTTCCAGTGGTGGCGTGCGGGTCGAAGTTTCCGATGAAGCCTCCGAGATCGACAAGCATGTAAAGAATGCCAAGTACACGCACGCCGCCGGCGGTCTCTATCTACAGGTGACTGACCAGAAGCCTAAAGGCTCACTGGTCAACCCTTACAAAAAACTGGGACGTTTGTTGACGGAAATCGGCAAACGCTCGGCGGATCTCGGAGTACAGCTCGGATATCACAATCATATGGGCTCGATGAGTCAGAGCCCGGAAGAAGTAGATCATGTGATGGACGCCGTAGATTCTCGTTACGTGAAGCTCGAACTCGACATCGCTCATTATTTCCAGGGCGGAGGTGATCCGGCCCAGGCCATTCACCAGTATCACGACCGGCTCTTGTTTCTGCATATTAAGGATGTAGAGAGCACACCCAATCAGGAGTCGGCAGATGGAAAAGGGTTTCGGTTTGTGGAACTCGGACGGGGACGCGTCGATCTTCCGGCAGTGTTCCAAGCTCTCCACCATGTCAGGTTCCGCGGATGGGCAGTCGTGGAACTGGATAGCGTTCCCGATCCGTCACGATCGCCAAGAGAGTCAGCCTTGGTCAGCAAGAACTATCTTCACGACCGGCTGGGGATCTCGATATGAGCTCCCCATTCCGGATCGCAGTCATCAATGACGAAATTACCCAGGACTTCGGCAGGGCGGTGGAAGTCGTCTCCAAAGAGTTTCGTTTGCAATGGATCGAGCTCCGTGGGATGTGGAACAAGAATATTCTCAGACTCGACAGCAACGAAGTTGCCGAAGCCCGCCGCCTCCTGGAGCGCGCGAGACTGCGCGTCACTGACATCGCAAGCCCCTTGTTCAAAGTGGACTGGCCAGGGGCGCCTCCGTCAAAGTTCAGCCCGAAGAAACGCGATACTTTCAATGCGGACTTCACCTTCGAGCAACAGGACGCGGTGCTGGACCGTTGTCTGGAACTGGCTCGTGCATTCAATACTGATCGCGTCAGACTTTTCGATTTCTGGCGGCTCGATGATCCAGCTCCTTACCGTGCGGCCATCGATGACAAGCTACGCCAGGCTGCGGAAAAGGCTGCCAAGAAAAATGTCATCCTGGTGCTGGAAAACGAACATGAATGCAACACCGGGACCGGGGCCGAAGCGGCGCGAACCTTGAACGCTGTGAAAGCTCCAAACTTCATGCTCAATTGGGATCCTGCTAACGCCACCATGCTGGGTGAGACGCCATTTCCAGACGGGTATAACAAACTGCCGACTCACCGAATTGGCCATGTACACTGCAAGGACTCTCAGCGTAAAGCTGACGGCAAGGGTGTTGAATGGGCCGCAATGGGACGCGGCACGATCGATTGGATCGGACAGTTCCGCGCTCTCAAAAAGTCGGGTTATCGGTTTGCCACCAGCCTCGAGACTCACTGGCGTGGCGCCGGCACTCCGGAGGAATCGACGCGACAGAGCATGGCAGGTATGAAACGGGAGCTGCGTGAAGCCGGAACTCTTTCTTAGTCACATGACCGGTGTGGTCTCATCGCCATTGAGCGGTCATCACCTCCACAAGATCGACATCACTGATTAAGACGACGGAGGGCAACATGTCCAAAACATCGACACCACGACGTGAGTTTCTCAAGCAGGCGGCAATCGCTACGGCAGCCTTGATGTACTCCCCTTCGCAAATACTCGGAGCCAATAACCGTGTGCATGTCGGAATGATTGGTGTCGGCGGTCGTGGACAGGACTTGCTGAACCAGATTCTAGCTCTGCCGAATGCTGCCGAGTTGGTAGCAATCGCGGATATATATTCACGACGCCGCGACGAGGCGAAGGCCATGGCACCGAACATTCAAACCTACGATGATCATCGCCGCTTGCTCGACCGGAAGGATATCGACGCAGTCATAGTTGCCAGCCCACTGCACATTCATGCGCGGCATTTTCTCGACACCTTGGCAGCTGGCAAGGACGTGTACTGCGAGAAGACGATGACCTGGTCGATCGCGGAAGCCGAGCAGTGTCTCAATGCTGCTAAGGGTTCGGATCGTGTCGTGCAGATCGGACTCCAACACGAAAGCGACGGCTCACTGGCCGACACCAGACAATGGATCAAGGATGGGCTGGTCGGCAAAGTCACACAAGTGGAGTCGTGGATGAGCCGCAATACGCCTCGCGGCCATGGTCAGTGGGTTCGCCCCGTGCCCTCCGACTGTACGCCCGCAAACGTGCACTGGGAAGCCTTCCTGAACGGACGCTCATCCCGCCCCTTCGACGCTTACAAATTCATCAACTGGCGTTTGTTTTGGGAGTTCTCCGGCGGCAACGTGACCGAGAACATGGTGCACCAGATTGCGTGGATCATGAGCGCTCTTGACTTGCCCCTTCCCACCTCGGCCTACATGTCTGGAGGGGTTTTCTCAGAAAAGGACGGCCGCGAAGTACCCGATACGATCGTTGTTACTCTCGACTTTGCGCCAGACCTCGTCGTTACCTGGCAATCCACTTTCAGCAACAGTCATTACGGCTTGGGTGAGCGCATTCTCGGAAGCAGCGGCACAGTGGAACATATTTCTGGAGCCACCGACATGGTCACGGGCAAGTCCAGCTCGACCACGCACTATTTTCCTGAGAGGGTGAATCGTCCGGACAGTCCAACGCTGGTAGGGCAATCATCCGACCAGAACCACATGGCGAATTTTGTTGATTGCGTTCGCACCCGCGAGCGGCCGAATGCTTCGGTTGAGATTGGCTACCTTTCAGCCGTTGCCGGCCACATGGCCAATCTGTCCTATAGACACAAAAAGCGTGTGACTCTGGAGGATGCCAAGTCGATCCAGGAAATTTCGAGACAAGACCATGAACTCTCCAATCTCACGTAAACCAGTGACACGCATTACGGCGATTGCAGAGAAAACTCATGATGGGCGTGCGCATAACTCGAGCAACGGCGGCCCTTACCGGGGTGGCGGGCTGATCTTCACCGCTTTACTGCACTTATCGTTACCAAGCAGACTTGGGGTGCCGACAAAGAGCTGGAATCATTTGGCGCGGGTTGGGACGTTATTGCTTATTGGTTTTCATGGTCTGACCCAGTCGCTAAAGCGGACATCTCGGCTTTTAGGTACTTTGGGCAAAACAACTACGGCCACACAACCTCTGGCTCGATGACGGTTTGTCAGTTCAAGTGACCCGCCATGGGCTTCGCAGATCTGGCGAGAGAGGATGAGCCCAATCCCGCTTCCTTGTGCTTTCGTGGTGTAGAAGGGGACAAAAGCATTGCCCGGATTCAGTAGTCCAGGGCCCTTATCTTCGATGGTGAGGATCACATCTTTCTCCGTGAGTTGCCATGTCAGCGTAACAGGAGCTCCGGACTCTGAGGCCGAACTATCCGAGCCGTTGGATTTTCCCGCGGCACCCGATGCCTCAAGCACGGCGTCGGCGGCATTGCGAAGCAAATTGATCAGCATCTGTTCGAGTTGATCCGGGTCCGCGGCCAACCATGTCTCGGGTCCGGGGATCACCTTCACATCTACGCGCTCCTCGAGAGCAACTACCCGGTCTACCAGGGCCGGGAGCGAGCATTCCTGTATGGCTGGCGGGGGCATTTGTGCTAACTGACGATAGGCCTGCAGAAAACGGTTCAGGGAGGCAACGCGGCTCTCGATGATGGCCAGGCCACGTTCGAAGTCCCGTCTCTGTTCGAGGTCAAGACTGGTTTCCGACAGGCGCGCGTTGAGGCTGCCCGCAATCGATTTAATTGGAGCAAGAGAGTTATTCAATTCATGACCGATGACCCGGATCAGACGCTGCCACGCCTGCCGTTCCTCCTCCCGCAGCGCGCGACTCACATCCGAGAGCACAACCAGGGTATGGGGAACGCCGCGCTGGCGAAACGCCCCGCGCCGAACGAACCACCGCGCACCACCCGCGAACGGAAGGGAAACCAGAGTTTCGTTCTCGCAAGATAAGCAACTCTCTACCCGCAGCTCGGAGGCTGTTCTGCCAAGCAATTGCTCAGAAACGTGCTGCAGCACCTTCTCTCCGGCAGAATTCACCAGCCGCAGCTTCTGTGCGGGGTCAAAGGCAAAAATAGGGACGTCCACTTCTTCGACCACACGTTGTACCAGCGCTGCGGCCTCGATGGCGCCGGTTCGGTTCTGGGCGAGAAGATCGGCCAGCGCATTGACTTCCAGAGACAGTTCGCCCAGGGCGTCGTCGGGCACCGCCAAGCGCGCACGAAACGAGTAATCCTCTTCGCTTAAAGCACCAACGACGTTGGCGAGGGTTTGCAGCGGTCGAGTAATTTGCTCGTGCAGAGCGGCGCCGATCAGGAGACACACCAGCGCCTCGGCACCTAACAACACAAGCTTCGACTCGATTGCCCAGGGCTCGAGCCAGATGAGGATAGCGCTGATCAGGAACCCGGGCAGAACCAGCAATATGGCAATCCGAATGACACGGCTCTCAAAAGGGACTCTTTGAGGTTTGCGTGGGACACGTCTTGAAGCTTCGCCTACAGGTGGGCTAGAGCCCATACTTTTCCATCCGCCGGTACAGGGCGCCACGACTGAGACCAAGAGCTTCGGCCGCCTGGCTCACGTTGCCCTGAAAGCGCTGCAGTGCTTTGCGAATCAGGATACTTTCGACCGCCTCCAGACTCAATTCCTCCAGGTTCTGGGGTTGGCTGCGTTGAGCCGCTAAGCCAAGATCGGCGGGCTGGATGTGATCGGTACGGCACATCAGCACGGCACGTTCGATGGTGTGCTCCAATTCGCGCACGTTGCCCGGCCAGGAGTATTGGACTAACAGTTGCAGAGCGGCGGAGTCGATACCATTCACCTGCCGGCGGTAGCGGGAGGCGTAATGGGATAGAAAATGCATCGCCAATGGCGGGATGTCTTCCCTGCGTTCGCGTAGAGCGGGCAGGTGAATCTCGACCGTGTTAAGCCGGAACAGGAGGTCCTCGCGAAACAATCGATCGCGGCATGCGGCCTCGAGATCGGTATTAGTGGCGGAAATCAAACGCACGTTAACCTGCCGGGCGTGAGACGATCCAACGCGCTCCATGTGTCCGGATTCAATCACGCGCAATAACTTGGCCTGCTGCCGTACAGGCACGTTACCAATCTCATCCAGGAAGATGGTTCCACCGTCTGCCAGTTCAAAACGGCCGATGCGGTCGGAGCGAGCATCGGTAAAAGCGCCTTTTACGTGCCCGAACAGTTCGCTTTCAAAAATACCTTCCGCCAACCCGCCGGTGTTTACGGCGATGAAAGGGCGGGACGCCCGCAACGACAGGGCATGCACGGTCTGGGCCACGACTTCTTTACCGGTACCGTGTTCGCCGGAAATCAGCACGTTGGCGTCGGACGGAGCAATGCGGGTGAGCGTTTCGAGAACCGGCACCATGGAGGGCGCACTGGCGATGAACTCCGGTCTGCCATGAGCGGCCAGCAATCGATTTTCGGCAGCCAGCCGCTCCGCTTGCTCGAGAGCGCGACGAAGTTCTACCTGGGTCCGAACAATCGAAAGGAGCCGTTCATTTTCCCAAGGTTTTTGGATGAAATCGCGGGCTCCTCGTCGCATTGCTTCCACCGCAAGTTCGACGTTGCCCCAGGCAGTCATGACAATCACTGGCAGCGTGCTGTCGAGCGCAACGATGTCGGAGAGCAGATCGAGACCTTCCTGACCCGAGGTGGTATCACGCGTGTAGTTAAGATCGATCAATACAGAATCATAGGAGGTGCTGGCTAGCGCTTCTCGAACCAGGAGGGGAGACTGAACCGTATCTACGTTATAGCCTTCCGGCTTGAGCAGCAGTTGGATGGCCTCCAGAATATGCTGCTGGTCATCAGCGGCAAGAATCCGGGGGCGATTCGCGCCCGTTCGGGCAGGGCTGTTGATATCTCGCGTCTTGGCCGAGGTCGGCATCAGTTAGGGCGAAGATTGGCTGATCTTGCCGGTGATTGCATCCTGGATCGCAATGCCATTATGTTCCAAAGTGCTGCCGGTTGCACGATCCAGCTCAACCTTGGCTTTTTCATAAACTGTCATCGCGGTAGCCAGATCCAGTTCAGCAAGCGACAGGTCACGCTGAGCCGTCATGGTCTGGTACGTGGAACCTGCTCCCAGTTCCTGCTCCTTCTGCATGATTTCGAAGGTCCGCTGCGCCAGATCACGGGTTTTGCGGGCAGCATCCACACGCGCCGCGCTCTGTTCCAGCGCATATTCCGCGTTGCGCACTTCGATCCTGATTTGCTTGCGCAATTGTTCGCGGCGCAATTCGGCCTGACGGTATTCGAGCTCAGAGCGGTATTGGTCAGCCTTGGCCACGCGGTTTCGAATCGGAATACTCAGATTGAATCCCACATAGTAGTCCGGAGCGGAGTTATTGAATGCGCTAGCCAAGGCTCCCGCGAAATCAGTGGGGACGCTCGAGGTAACACCCGGGACGTTGGATATCGGGTTCAAGGGACCGGCTAATCCTGATCCTCCGTAAAAGCCCACGAGCGACAATGACGGCAGCAATGCGTTTCGTGCCGCCTGGCGGCTAATCTGCCGGTTGACCAAATCAACATCGGATTCGGCCAGTTCCGGCCGTTCCCGCAATGCCTCGGCGATCATCTCCTGCACGGATTGTGCGCTAGGCGCCCGCGCCGGCTGCAGACGATCGACCGGGACGACCGGCATCGACTCCAGCTGAGGGTCGTCGAGACTCTTGGTCAGCGCATTCTTCATCAGCAGCTCCTGCAACTGAAGACTGGTGCGCGCCACGGTCAAGTCCTGGTCCCGCTTGGAAACTTCCGCTTCGGCCCGCATCACGTCCATGGCGGGGACACTTTCCAACTGAAGCTGTTTCTTTGCATTGTCCAGAGAGCGCTGTGCAAAGGCCAGCGATTGCTCGTTCACTTGCGCCTGTTCGTAGGAGTTCACCAGGTCCCAATAGATGTTCTCGATTTGCGTGACCGTGGCAATCACCTGGTCCTTAAACGCAATATCGGAGATCTTCTTGTTGTTCTTGGCAATGCGCAGGTAGCGGAGATTCGGACCCAGGCCAAAGCCCGCGAGTAGCGGCTGCTGGAAAGAGAGCCTGTAGTTCGAGTTCAGGATGGGAGACAGAATATTGAATGGGCTGTTCGAGGTCTGGCGCGCATTGTTGAATTCGAAGGAAACACTGGCGCCGGTTGGAAATGCCTGGGCAACCCCGAAGTTGGCCTGGCCGGTATTGAGCTGCAGGGACGGCACACCGTAGATTTGCCGGTTGGACAGCGGGCTGGTCAGATGCTCTGCTCCTAGGGAACCGATGATCGAAAGATCGTAGGACGGGACAGCAGTTCCGGTACCCAAAGTGGATTGCACCAAGCCGGATGCACCGGCGCCCGCTCCGCCGGCTCCGGCGGTTGTGCCGCCTGCACCCGCGCCTGGAGCTCCGGTTCCGAAGCCGCCAATTCCGCCGCCCGGAGTGCCTTGCACCACGCCAGCGTTTACTCCGCGAAAAGCTCCGCCGGCTTTCGTGCGCAAGAGGTCCGTGTCGGCAATCGGGAGATTGTAGCGGGCAATAGCAATGTCCAGGTTGTTCTGCAGAGCCAGGCGGATCGCGTCTTTCAGAGACAGGTACAACTTGCCGTCACGAATGAGTTGGGTAAGATCCGGAGAATTGATGAGCTGCGGCTCAGGAGCTTCACTGGGAGTGTATGCACTCAAAGGATTGTGCGATTTCGGCATCTGCAGTAACACGGAAGCGTTCGTCTGGGCCGAGATCGCGGAGGCAGAGCAAATGACAAAGCATCCGAGCAACTGCGTGATCCGATGCGGGCTTCGCTTTAGCTTCATTGCTTGACCGCCTCGTAAGCCTCTAGGTCGGGATTCGCGGTGTCAGCGACCATCCATCCGTCGCGGAGTTGAATCGTGCGCGAGCCGTAAGCAGCGTTGGTCTCCGAGTGGGTTACCTGAACGATCGTAGTTCCCTGCCGATTCAGCTCGCGAAAGAGTTCCATGATTTCCTTGGCCTGGCTGGAGTGAAGATTCCCGGTGGGCTCATCGGCGAGCAGAAAGGCGGGCTTGTGAATCACCGCTCGCGCAACACCGACCAGCTGCTGTTGGCCGCCAGAGAGCTGGCTGGGAAACAGGTCCTTCTTGGCGACGATCTGGAAGCGGTCGAGCGTGTCGGCCACCATACCCTGGCGCTGCTTATGCGGGATGTCTTTGTAGGAGAGTGGGAGATCGATGTTCTCGCGGACGGTGAGTTCATCGAGCAGGTGATAGCTTTGAAAAACCATCCCGATGTTGCGCTTGGCCAGCTCGCTTCTTTGCTTGCGCTTCATCTCATGGGCGGCCTGGCCGCGAAACCAGTACTCCCCCTGCCAGCCGTCATCGAGCAAGGCGAGGACATTCAGTAAAGAAGACTTCCCTGCCCCGGAGGGGCCCATGATGGTGATGAACTCGCCTTCGCGAATCTCCAAGTTGATGCGGCGAAGGACCCAGAACTGCCCCGCGGGACTTTTATAACTGCGTTCCAGATTGTTGAGTTGGATCATTATTTCTCTTCCGTCCTATTCTTCTCGCAGCGTCCTAGCGGGATCGATTCGCGCGATCCGGAGTGTCGGTACAGTCGCAGCAACGAGCGTCACCGATGCCAGCACCACAACGACCGAAGCGATCGTGGCGCCGTCATAAACACCAATTCCGTAAAGCACGCTTCGCATGACCCGCAACCCTCCAGCACACAAGACCAAGCCCATGAAAAGCCCGAGCACGGAGGCTCGCAGCCCCGGCACGCCTATATGGATCATGGCTTCACGAATAGTCGAACCGAGAGCGATACGGATGCCGATTTCTCTGGTCTGCTGCCTGACCATGTTCGCTACAAGACCGAAAATCCCGACCGCACTCAACAGCAGCGCGAGAGCGGCCATCGTGGTTAGCAAGGCGACTTCCACGCGCTGAGTCGCGAGCGTCTTTGCCAGTAAATCATCCATTCGATGGAAGCCAGAGAAAGGCAGACTGGGATCGACACTCGCCAGGGCACGTTGCATCCGCGCGGTCAGCCCTTCAATGGGCCGAGACGTGCGGACAATCCAGCTGGGCTGAAACCAGATGTGAAGCAGTTCGAGATTCCAGCCGCCCATTTGCGCGGCGGGGATGTACATGGTTTCCTCGGTACTGAGAGGAAGGTGGTAGTTGTCAAGGCCGGGAACCATCGCCACGTCCCTTACGACTCCGACAATGACCTGGTTCTTGTTCAGGTGGCGACCTACCGGATTCTGTCCGTGAAATGCCTTGAGCACAAAGCTCTGGTTCACAATCGCTACGGGCTGGGTATTTGCCCCATCTGACTCGGTAAACGCGCGGCCTGACAACAGCGGAATCTGCAAGACCGCGAAGTAATCTGGCGTAACGTACACTTCATCGCCAATGACGTCGCGACCTGCCTCTTTACCGTCACTAATGGTTATTCCTCCGCTGTTCAGCTCGCGTTCATACGGCAAGCTCAGCCCGACGGCTGCGTACTGCACGCCCGGGATTTGCCGCATGGCTTCCGTGCTTTCGCTAAGCAGCTTGCGGAATGCCGCCGCGTCGTGATATCGTGCGTCATCGAGCGACGCCTTCGCGGTCATCACGCCCTCAGCGTTGAACCCTGGTGGCAATGTTTCCAGGTGGATGAGAGTTCGAGCCAGCAGACCTGCAGCAGCCAGCAACAGCACCGTCAAAGCGACCTCGCCCGTTATCAAACCCTGCCGGAGATTCATGCCCTCGCCGGCCTCTGACATGCGATTCGCCATCGCCGAGCGGAGATCGAGTCTTCGCGTTGCAAACGCAGGAAGCATGCCAAACAGAATACTGGTCGCAATTGATACAAACCCCGTGAATGCCAGCTCTCGGGTGTCGAGCGATAGACGGCTGACGGGCAAAAAGTGTTCTGGAAGAAGCAGGATGAGCCCGCGCAAAGCACCAAATCCTACCGCTACGCCGACGGTTCCGCCGACCAGTGCCAGCAGGAGATTCTCAATCCACAGTTGCTTTTGAATCTGCCAACGCGAGGCGCCAAGTGCCATCCGCGTTGCTATTTCAGGCGTGCGCCGCAGCACGCGCACCAGGGTCAGGCTGGCCAGATTCGCGCAGGCAATCAGCAGAATGAATCCCGCGGCCAACATCAGAGCGAGAACCTGCGGCCGCAGTGTGGCCGTCTGGCCTTTTTGGAGCGGAACGGAATAGTACGATACTTGGGCGCCTGGGTTGTCTCCCAGTTCATAGCGGTCCGCGCGATGCAACCATGCGCGATTGATCTGGCTATCTGCCTCTGGCCACGTGGCGCCATCACGCAGGCGAGTAACGCAGTCGAAGTTTGTCCCCCCGCCTTCGCCTTGGCGAGTGGGCTGCAGCGCAGTATACACATCGGCGTTCAGAGGCGTGGTTGCGTCTTCCGGGAGCACGCCGATAACGGTGTAGGGCTCGCCTCTCAAAAGGACCGACCGGCCAACGACGTGCGGATCGGCATCGAAAGCTTTGCGCCATAGACCATAGCTCAGGATTGCCGTTTTCGGTGCATGAGGCAGATCTTCCGTATGCGAGAAATTGCGCCCCATGACCGGATCAATGGACAAAACATCAAGGTAATGCTCTGAGACGCGCCCAGCTTGCACGTACTGTACATGCGATGCCGCCTCAAGATTGACCCCGGAGGTTCTGGTGCCAGAGACGGCGGAGATTAGGGCAGGAACCTCGTCACGAAGCAATTCCCATTGCTCGCCATCGATGTGGTGTCGCTCGTCAGATAATATGGGACCGCTAATACGGGTGAAAATCGTACCAATGCGATCCGGATGCGAGTAAGGCAGGCTTCTGAGCATTAGGGCATCGACGATGGAAAAAATTGCCGTGTTCACGCCTATCGCCAGCGCCAGGGTAAAGACCACGATTGCGGTAAACCCAGGGTTGTTACGCAATTGACGAAGCCCATACCGAATGTCTTGACTCAGGACGTTCATATGCATCCCTTATCGCTCCACGAAGTCCCTCACCCCATCTGCGGGAGTGGTGCAAGCTCGTACGTCGACTGGAAAGGCTCGGACGCAAGGTCATGGCCGATTGCGCCTATTTTCCATTCCTTCGCTGTGGTCGCAGCATTATGAGCTACTCGTAGCGCAGCGCATTCATCGGTTCCAAAGTGGCCGCTTTGCGGGCGGGCAAACCGCCTGCCAGCAGAGCTATCGCGGAAAGCAGCCCAATGACGCTCGCGAAGACCAGGGGATCGCTAGCCTTGACACCAAATAGCTGCGATTCGACAAGCCGCCCTAACGAGACTGCAATCACTAGCCCGGCCCCCAAACCGATAAACGTCGTGCGCAGGACTTCGCGTAAAACGATGCCGGCGATCCTGCGCCGGCTCGCTCCCAGTGCCATGCGGACTCCAATTTCCCGCGTGCGCCGGAACACGAGATACGCCATCACTCCGTACAGGCCTACGGCAGCCAGCAGACCTGCCAGACTTGCCAGGCACAAAGCGAGGAACGTCACAAAGCGATCGGCAAAAAGCGATTGATCGATTTGCTCGTTGAGGGTCCTGAGCGCGTAGATAGGAAGGGCCGGGTCAAGTTCGGCCACGGTTTTCCGCAGTGTGTCTTCCATCGCCGAAGGCTCCTGCACCGTTCTTACATAAAACGTGACTACACCGGGTGAGTTCCGCTGCGCGTACGGCAGATAGACAAAAGGCATGCTCGGATTGCGCACCCTGGAGTACTTGCTGTCTCCAACGACGCCAACAATCTCGATGTCAGGATGGACATTTCCTTGTCCAAACGTGAAGTGGCGCCCAATAACATCGCCATGGGGAAAGAATTTTCGTGCGAAGGTCTCGTTAACGATCGCGACCTTAGGCGTATCGAGCTTCTCATCCTCCCCGAATTCGCGTCCTTCGCGAATCGGCGTTTCCATGGTGGCGAAGTAGTTCGGGCCCACCCAGTTCTGGCCGGTATCGGTGTCCTCATCCGGGGCGGTGACATATCCTTCGACCGTGACATCGCTACTGGCGTCGCTATCCGCCAGAATGGGGATCAAAGCAGCGCTCACCGACCGTACCCCCGGGATCTGGGCGACCGTGTGCCGGAGACGATCACAGAAAGCGACGGTTTGAGCAGGCGAGTAGCGGCTTAGCTCAGGCGCAACCGAGAACTGCACAACGTGTTCAGGTTGTAGACCGAGATTCAGCCTGCGCAGATTAGTCAGACTGTGGGTAAACAAGCCAGCGCCCATCAGGAGAGCAGTCGTGAGGGCCACCTGTGAGATGATCAGCCCCTTCCGCACTCGCATGTTGGATCGAGCACCCGATACAGTCGCACCCTGCTGTTTGAGGGCGTCATTCAGCTCTAATCGGGACGTGCGAAACGCCGGTGCTAACCCGAATATCGCAGCCGCTGCGACGGTTAGAACAATCGCAAAGCCGAGGACGCGGTAATCCAGCCTGGAATCGAGCCCAAGTATTCCTGCGCCGGCGGACAGCACTCGCACCAGAGCGGCGGAAGTCCAGTACGCGATGGCCACGCCGGTGACTCCGCCAGCTAAAGCAAGAATGACGCTCTCGGTGAACAGCTGGCGGATGATGCGTTGACGAGTGGCTCCCAATGCGAGGCGCAGGGCAAATTCCCTTTGACGGGCTTCGCCACGGGCAATCAACAGACTGGCAAGATTCGCGCCGGCGATCAGCAATACGAGTCCAACCATTCCGCTCAGGAAAAGCAGTGGCTGTTCGGCATCCTGCTGCACAATCTGGCGGCCGTGCGAACCCACCTCCAACAGAATGGGTCTCCGCAGAAATTGTTGGCGCTGACTCGCGGGTAGCTTTAGCAGCGATGCTTCTGACTCGAGAATCGCGGAATATAGCGGCTGCAACCCTGCTTGCCCTTGCGTCCGTGTCTGTCCCGGTTTCAAGCGCCCAAGGATGGCCGTCCAGTGATCGCTTCGATCCTCCAAACCGTTCCGATTGGGAGTCATCAGCGGCTTCATCGTAATGGGAATGAACAGGTCGGGTGTTTGGCCAACCTGTATGCCGGTGAAGCCTGCCCGGGCCACTCCGACCACGGTCAGAGCAGTTCCATTCACAATCAATTGCTGGTTCAGAACGGAAGAGTCGTTGCCGAAATGGCGAGACCAGTAGCCGTAGCTCAAGACTGCAAGAGGGTTGGCACCGGGAGCGGTCTCGTCCTGCGCGTCAAAAACTCGGCCTAGGATCGGCGTTATGCCAAGCACCTGAAAGTAGTTGCCGGAGACAAGCTCTCCATCCGCGCGCTCGCTCTGACCTTGCCCGGCAACACTTAAAGAAACTGGATAGCGGGCCAGCAATCCCGAAAACACCTGATTGCGATCGCGCAAGTCCTTGTACATGGGATAGGAAAAAGTGGTGACGTTGGCTCCATCGGTCCAGTTATGTCCCGGACTCAACCCCGGCGAGCGCAGAAGAACCAGCTCCTCAGGATGAGCTACGGGTAACAGCCGTAAGAGAATCTGGTCCGTGAGGGAGAAGATGGCCGTGTTGGCACCAATACCGAGCGCCAGCGTGATCAGCGATACTGTGGTAAATCCGGGCGTCTTCCGCAACTGGCGAAAAGCATAGCGAACATCTTGTAAGCAGCTGGCCATTCTTCTCTTCACTCCCTCTTACTCATATCGCAGCGCCACCATGGGATCGACTCTCATAGCCCGGCGTGCGGGGACGCAGCAGGCGAGAAGCGCAGCCGTCGCCATCACCAGAGCTACGCCCGCATAAGTAACCGGATCCATGTGCCCTACTCCATAGAGTTCGCTGGCTAAACTTCGGGTGACGATAACTGCAGCGCCCAGGCCGAGGGCTATTCCGGCGAGCGAGAATTTTGCGCCCTCCTTCATGACCAGCCACAGAACATCGGCCGGCTGAGCGCCCAGCGCCATGCGAATACCGATCTCACGTGTGCGTTTGGAAACGAGGAACGCCAGGACACCGTAAATGCCGATTATCCCCAATCCCGTCGCCAGGCCGGCGAAAGCGACAAACAAAGACATGGTGGAGGCAGGCGTGGAAGCAGCATCGGAAACAATCGCCCTCATTGTCTTGAGCTCACTCACCGGGACTTCTGAATTAAGCCTGGTCACGATTCCGCGCAACGTGCCGCTCACCCCAGAATCATCCGAAGCGGTTTGAACCACGATCGTCATTTCGGCGGGTACTCGTCCATCCTCCAGAGATGCCTTGGGACTGTAAGGAACGTACAACGTGCCATTGATCCAATCGGGAACATTCCTTTCGAGATCGTAGGCGTGCACCTCGCCGATGCGCCGACGACGGTGCGCCATTCAGTGTCCCGCGCGAACTTGACGTGTTTTCCAACCGGGTTTTGTCCCGGCCAGAATCGCTGTGCGGACGCTGCGGACACAATCGCTACCGCAGGATCCCCGGACTCATCCGCCCGGTTGAATACCCTGCCTGAGAGCAGCGGAATGCCCATCGCTTGAAAATAGCCGGGAGTAACTACGTCGAGCCAGAAAAGCGGCAAGGCTTGGTCGGCTGAAGGTGCCATGAAACCCTCGATCTCGAGTGAACGCTTGCTTACCCTTCCGCCCAGAGGAAGCGTATTCACCAACGCAGCACGGCTCACACCCGGAGAAGATTGAACCTGACTCAAAACCTCGCGGTAGAAGGTGAGGCATCGCGGCGCCTCAGCGCAGAACGATTGAATAGGCGTAATACGCGCTGTCACGATGCGCTCCGGCCGGAAGCCCGGGTTGATGTGCGACAACGCCCAGAAACTTCTGATTAGGAGGCCTGCAGCTACCAGGAGCAACATGGCGAATCCCACTTCGCTAACGGCCAGGGCACTGCGCAAGCGTTGCGACACCGAGACCGCGTCACTGCGACCGCCAGTCTTCAGAGACTCCGTCAAACCGGTGCGCGAAGTCTGATGTGCAGGAACGAGGCCAAAGATAAATCCGGTCAGGATGG
>DATEPX010000336.1:0-7957 GCA_035272945.1 Terriglobales bacterium | reverse complement strand
TGGATCCTGAAAGACCTGCCACCAGGGAAGATCCGCATAAGAAGCCGCTAGAGCCTGCTGCTGATCTGGTGCGATGTCGCGGAAGGTGGTTGGAGTTTGCACTGTGGGCCGATGATACTTGGGGCCGACCGCGCAACCGACGAGCAGCTCGCAGCACAACATCGCGCTCAGAACTTTTGATATCTTCACTGGACCGTTCATTCCCCGCCCTCAGTCTCCCGGTACTGGCGAAGTTGATGCTGGTAACATTCCTGACTCAGGTTGCTTGCCCGCACCAGACCATTTCTCGACCATATAGAAAACTCCCGGTACGAAGAAGATTCCGATCGCGCTGGCAGCGATCATCCCACCAATCACAGTGGTTCCCATGATCTGCCGTGCTACGGCTCCGGCGCCCGATGCAGTCCACAGAGGAACGCAACCGAGAATAAAGGCGAAACTCGTCATCAAGATGGGTCGCAGCCGTAGCCGGGCGCCTTCAAGGGCAGCCTTCACCAACGGCTCGCCTTTCTCGTATGCATCTTTGGCGAACTCGACGATCAGGATTGCGTTCTTGGCAGCCAGGCCGATGAGCATCACCAGCCCAATCTGCGAAAAGACGTCGTTCTCGATCTGGACGAGATAAGGCGGCAGAAAATACCCGAGTATGACCCGGCGCAGCCAAAGCACGGCGAACGCTCCGAACACAGCGACGGGTGTACTCAGCAGAACGCTGAACGGCAGAGACCAGCTTTCGTACAGAGCTGCGAGAATCAAGAAGACGAACAGTAGGGAAAGACCAAAGATGACTGAAGGTGGGACGCCTTGCCGAGCCTTTTGCTCCTGGAAAGATATGCCGGAATAATCAAACCCCATTTCTCGCGGCATGGTTTGCTTGAACACGTCCTCGAGAGCATTGGTCGCCTGGTCTGAGCTGTACCCCGGTGCCGCGCTGCCATTGATCTGGGCGGAGCGGTACTCATTGAAGCGCTGTGTGAATTCTGGACCGACTCGCGAGTCGATCGTCGTGAGAGTCGAAAGCGGAACACTTTCCCCCCTGTTGTTCAGCACGTAAAATCTACCTACGTTACTCACGTCGGCGCGGTCCTGCGCTTCGGCCTCGATATACACTTGCCATTGACGGCCAAAACGATTGAAGTAGTTGATGAAATAACCGCCCATGAAGGCCTGAATGGTGCGATAGACGTCAGTCAGATTGACGCCTTGCTTCAAAACCTTATCGCGATCAACTTCAATAAATTTCTGGGGGACAGCCGGAAGGAAAGTGGTGTTGATGCTGCCAATTTCGGGACGTTTCCGCGCGGCCTCAAGAAAAGCGTTGAGATTTTTTGCAAGGAACTGAATGTCGGAGCCGGAACGATCCTCAAGCAGGAATGTAAATCCTCCGGCTGTACCGACTCCAGGAATGGCCGGTGGAGCAAAACTGAACACAACCGCTTGTGGAACCTTGCCGAATTCGCGGTTCAGGTTGGCCTTCAATGACTCGAATTGCTGGGCCCTTGCGGTCCGCGTGTCCCAGGGCTTGAAGTTCACAAAGAACGTTGCGTTATAGGTCGCACGAACAAAACTCAGCAGACTGAATCCCACAAAACACGTCGAGTATTCGACTCCGGGCGTGTTCATAATCGTTTTTTCCACGTCATCGACAACTGCCTTTGTACGCTCCAGCGAGGCTCCGTTCGGGAGTTGGACGGACACGTAGGCGTACCCCTGGTCCTCTTCCGGTAGAAAGCTCGTCGGCACGCGCTGCGCAAAAAATCCAGCAGCAATGCCAAACACCAGAAGGAGCGCCACAACAACACCGGTCTTCTGGACTAGCACTCCGCTCCAATGAACATAACCATCTGTGGCGCGCTGGAACATGCGGTTGAACCAATCGAAGCTCCTCCGCAACAGTCCCTGACTCGATTGCCGAGGGCGCAGCAGGAGCGCAGCCAACGCCGGACTCAGCGTGAGTGCATTGAACGCGGAGAGAAGGACTGAAATCGCGATCGTAACCGCAAACTGCTGATAGAGCCGCCCGGTGATACCGGGGATGAACGCGGTCGGCACGAATACCGCTGACAAGACCAGAGCAATGCCCACAACAGGCCCAGAGAGTTCTTCCATCGCCTTCAGCGCAGCATCCTTCGGTGTCAGACCCTCCTCCATGTGGCGTTCGACTCCTTCCACCACAACGATGGCGTCGTCGACCACAAGACCGATGGCGAGCACCAGGCCGAACAGAGAAAGTGTGTTAATGGAAAAACCGAATAGCGGAAAGAGAATGAACGTCCCGACGAGCGATACAGGCACTGCAAGAAGGGGAATTAACGTGGAGCGCCAGCCCTGCAGAAACAGATAAACAACGAAAATAACGAGAACGAGAGCGATCAGCAGCGTTTTGACAATTTCCTTAATTCCCTCCGTAACCGACCGTGTGGTGTCCAGCGCAACGACGAAATCCAAGTCCTCTGGGAAACGCTGCTTCAATTGCTCCATCAGTTTCCGGACTCCGGCCGCTGCCTCAACTGCATTGGATCCTGGTAACTGGTATGCAGCAATCACTGCACTTGGCTTTCCATTCAAGCGTGCGGTAGCACTGTAGTCCTGGGCCCCCAGCTCAATGCGTGCAACGTCTCTGATCCGGACAATGCCTCCATCGGGTGTCTCGCGCAGGATGATCTGGCCGAATTGTTCCGGTGAAACTAGCCGACCCTGTGCCAAGACTGTGTAAGTGAATTCCTGGCCCTTGGGTGCCGGCTCGCCGCCGGCCTTGCCCGCCGGGTTCACGGTATTTTGCGCTTGAATCGCGCTGACGATTTGCGGAACTGTGATACTCAGCTTAGCGAGAGCGTCGGGTTTCACCCACAATCTCATCGCATATTGCCCAGCACCAAAAACCTGCACGTTGCCAATTCCGGGCGATCGCAAAACCGGATCTGCGAGGTTGATGTAGGCGTAGTTCGCCAGAAAAGTCGGGTCATAGGTTCCATGTGGCGAATACACCGCAACTAGCAGCAGAGGAGCAGTCACAGATTTTCGAACGGTAATTCCATAATTGGTCACTTCGGCGGGAAGCTGAGAGGCGGCCTGCGTTTCTCGCGATTGCGCGAGAATAAAATCTGTATTGGGATCGGTCTTCTGATCAAAATTAACGATCAAGCTCGTGGTTGAGTTTCCCGTCGCGTTGAGGGAGTACATGTAATTCATGTTGTCCACGCCGTTCATCTGCTGCTCGAGCGGAGTGGCAACGGCCTGTTCCAGTGTCTGAGCATCCGCCCCAACGTACGTAGCCAAAATTTGGATCTCCGGCGGCGCGATGTTCGGAAATTGTGCGACAGGCAAATTAAGAATGGTAAGTGAACCGACCAGTACCAGGACAATCGAAATCACGATCGCGACGATAGGCCGATTGATGAAAAACTTTGACACGACATCACCTGCTCATCGCTTCGGTAGTGAACGGTTTCGGATTGACCCGGACGCCGGTGCGCACCTTTTGAACTCCTTCGGCAACCACCCGGTCACCCGGATTGAGTCCACTTGCGATCACCCAACGCCGATCGACCTGGGGCCCTACCGTCACCGGCCGGATAGTCACCTTGTTGTCGGCGTCGAGGATTGCCACTTGATAACCACCCTGGAGTTCAGAAACGGCACGTTGAGGAACCAGCAGGGCTCGCTCCTCTGTCCGGATTACCGCACGAACTTTGGCGTAGCCACCGGGCTTCAGAATATTGTTGGGATTGGGGAAAAGCGCGGCGAGCCGAATTGCGCCCGTGGTCTCATTTATCTGTCGGTCGGAAAAATAGAAAGTCCCCTCGTGTGGGTAGGTTGAACGATCTGCCAGAATCAGCTGAAGGCGCAATTTCTTGTCGGCCTCCCAGCGACTGGTCTCCGTGGGGAAGCGTTTGCGCCATTCAAGATATTGAGGCTCGCTGACGGTGAAATATGCTTTGATCGGGTCCACAGTAGAAACCGACGTGACCACACCGCTGCCCGGACTAACCAAAGCGCCCACCTGGAGCTGCGCCTGGCCAGCTACGCCATCAATCGGCGAAACCAAACGAGTAAATTCAAGGTTGATCTTCGCTGTTTCGACGGACGCCTCGTAGGTCTTAATTTGGGCTTTTGCCGTTTCGATCGTTGCCAGTGCAGCGAGATTGTTTTGGACGGCGTTGTCGAGATCTTGCTGGCTGGCTGCCTGCTCCTTCACGAGCGGCGTATAGCGTTCCACGTCGAGTTCTGTGCGGCGTTGCACCGCCTGTGCATTGGCCAGCATCGCTTTCGCCTGAGCCAACTGCCCTTGAGCCTGGTCGAGCGCTGCCTGAAAAGGACGCGGATCAATCTGAAACAAGAGCTGGCCCTGTTTGACGAACCTGCCCTCTTGATATCCCTGCTTGAGGAGATATCCCGTAACCTGTGCCCTGACGTCAGCGTTGACCAGCCCATCCAGGGTTCCGATCCATTCCCCATAAATCGGCACATCTTCCTGCTGAACTTGCAGCACCTGGACGTCCGGCCAAGCGACTGGTTGCGATCCCGAAGCATGTTTGTACGGGTGCACGGCTCCAATGATCAGTCCTACTATGAGCAAGAGAAATAATCCCCCACCGAACAGATAACGTTTGGGTAGCATCCTCCAATTGATCTGCATGACGTCACACCCGGAAACACATGCCTGGCCTCGCCACTTCCTCCTGGGAGGTTTCGTTCGCATCCTGGGCAGCCGGTTGCAAACCATAGGCAACATGCAAATCTGGTGGAGTGCTTGCGCCTTGGGAGTTCGCTCTAACCGGCTGCAGGGCAGCAAAGATGATCGCTGCTGTTGCGAAGATTAATTTCCGCTGGATCTTCATATCGTTCTCCATTTAATTCGCGGACTAGCCTTCCTCAGATCCAAAAGTGCGTCGACCAGCGGCTCACGGTTGGTACCCGTCCTTCTGCCACTCGGCGAATAATGTGAGTTGGGCTGCCGTCCAATAAGGTCCGCCAGGCGGCATGGTAGGCGGCTCACCATCGTGCGGCGAAAGTGTCGCGAGCGCCAGATTGGCGTTGTCCGGATTCGACATGTAGGTGTAGTTGTCCAGCTCAACACCGAAGGGCCTCATGTGCGAAATGTCGATAGCCCGAAATAAAGGTTTGATATCGGTTGAGAAGGAAACCTGCGGCATACGTCCTCCTTTCGCTACTGAAAATGAGATACCGGCCAACCGCGCTAGAGAAATGTTGCGATCGGCCGGTCGGCAGAGTGCAAGTGCACGAGCAAGGTGTTAAGCGGCAACCATCGGAAGGGCCGCTTGCTCCGTACTCGAAGTGATTGTGCCGTTGAGACCCATCGGGAAGAAGCCTCCTTGCTTCACACCTGCCTTCCCTCCAAAGGCAAGATGAAGTACCTGTCCAGCCGTCCTCGTTGCGATCAGCCCATCGCTGACTTTGATCGAGAGAACCTGCCTCAGCTCGCCGCTAGGTGGAGGAACTAGGTCTACAGCGTCCAAAGCCGTCGTTGATATCTTCAATCGTGCAATTTGCGTTCGTATCGTCGCGGCATGCTCCGCCTCAGCCCCCAGAAGGCATGCGGCCGCTGTAATGATGTCCGGAGTCTTAAGCAAACCGGCAGCGCCTGAATATGCCGTGACGCCGATGTCCTCCAGGATGCGGGCTGCTCGAAGGAACTCACTTAGATTATCGAAGCCGAAACCAAGAGCACCCAGATCGATGTTGGGCATAGCAACTGCAGACGAGCCTAATGCGCCACGAAGCAGGACTACGTGGGCGCGTTCATCAGCACCGATCTGCGCCGCAAGATCGTAAATCGAGGCTTCGTCCTCGGGAAAGTTGACCTTCTTGCCGCCGACTGTAGTGCCGCCGGTCTTCGGATTTGATCCATCGGCGCGGCCTTTGGTTCCGACGCCGAAGCTTGTGATGGACTTGCCGGTGGTAGCGTAAGTGTAAAACTCAGCTTCCAGATATTCCAGGTTGAGTGCAAAGTTCAAAATGTCGAGCTCGTCAATTTTATTTTCAGCCATTGTCGGTTCTCCAATATTAGGTTGGTCGTTTCAGTTGATTGATGTGGCGGGCGTGATCCTTCACCGCCGCGTCTACGCCGATTGAAAGTCCGTGCTTCGCTGTAGCCGTTGCAATGGGATTGCCATATACGCAATTCCGATGGGGGCACGCCGCAGCCTAAAGGAGAGACGCCCGAACCCTGGGACAGGTCAGATTCCACAGATCTAACTCGCGATGGAGATCAAGTGCTGTGGTCTGGGGCAGTTCGTCGTGACAGTACAATGACACAAAGACGTGTCCTCGCCACATAGTGCCTTCGGAAGAAGCCCACGACCGGTGGCTCGGGCGCAGGCGGCCCTGAGGCTCCAAACCGCAATGAGCTCCCACCGCTACACTGTGCCGGGAGGACAAGGCCAGGTTCCGCGGATCTGCATTCGTCTCGCCTTATTGCAGTTAAGGGCTCACAAGTCATCGGAGACGGCCCAGCGTGCGGTATCCGAGGTCGGCACGAAGATAGGCAAACTCCTTTCCAAAACGGAGACACACTTCGTAGGTCCGGCCCGAAATCGTGAAAGTGGCTCGGCCCAGTAGGGGAATGTCACTTGCGCCTATAAAAATGTCTTTCTGATGTTGGCCCAGAGCGTGCAATCGAACTGAAGTGAGATGCAAGGGACACAGGAACTTCACAACCTTGGCCAGAGCCGCTGGCTCGACAACACTACTCGAGCACGATAGTTCGACCAGTACGTTGATTCGTCGTTATCGGAAGTTTAAGGAGACCGTGTGAGAACAGTAGGCTTTGATACATCTCTTTACATTCTGTCTCCGATCATCGGGTTCGTTTCAGACGAAACTATTCGGGTGGAACGGCGTCCTGACGGCGGAGCCGTTCCACGCTGGTCGCTTGGGAGTGCGAAAATGCGCGGTCTTTTATCTCTGATCTTGCTGTGTTCGGTGGGCGTGTCGGTCTGCGATGCCCAGCGGTCGCCTGCTGACAGCCAGAACATGACTACCGAAATGCAAAGCATGCCGGGCATGGATCACGACATGCAGAATATGCCCGGGATGGATATGGGTCACACCTCGATGAGTTGGCGCCCCTCGCGGCATGAGGGATCAGGAACGGCGTGGGAGCCGGCGTCCGCGCCATTGCCGATGTGGATGTGGTCGCTCGGCGGATGGCAGTTCACGATGCATGGCGTGATCTTCATCGACTACAACCAGCAGGGAGGTCCGCGCGGCGTTGGAAAAGCTCAGTCGGTGAACAACGTGATGTTTATGGAGCAGCACAAGCTGGGTCCCGGAACATTGCTTCTGAAACAGATGTACTCGGCTGAGTCTTTAACTTCGCCGCATCCGGGATTCCCCGAGCTGTTCCAGACGGGCGAAACCTACCACGGCCAGCCGCTGGTCGATCACCAGCATCCGCATAATGTATTTGCGGAGTTGTCGGCGAATTATACCGTTAATCTCACGGAAGGCCTGTCGTGGTATGTGTATGGCGGCCCATCGGCGGAGCCTGCGCTAGGGCCAGTGAGCCACATTCACCGAACATCAGCTTCCGAGTTGCCTTTGACTCCCCTTGGCCATCACCTGCAGGACTCGACGCACATCAGCTTCGGTGTGAGTCACGACGGGCTTCATTTTCGATCACCTCAAATTAGAAGGTTCCGCGTTCAATGGGCGTGAGCCTAACGAGGAGCGCTGGAGCATTCAGGTCAATCCACTGGATTCGTGGTCGGTGCGCGGCAGTATTGCACCGACGCGAAATTGGACCGCGCAGTACAGCTATGGATTGCTGGTGCATCCGGAAGCATTGGAACCCTGTAACGGGTCACGAAGTTTTCCGTGGATTTTCTCACGAAAATTGCGGGTACTTTCTCGCATTCCTTCCGGTTCTTCCTTCGGGTTTTCCACATGTTTTGCCGTTGTGACGGTGGGATAGGATACTTGCTTGTGCAGGTGA
>DATEPX010000335.1:0-3834 GCA_035272945.1 Terriglobales bacterium | reverse complement strand
GGATTCCTCGCACCGCGTCGCATAAGAATCGTTTTGAGCGGCCAGCCCAATCTGCAGTTGGCTTGGCGCCTGATCCTCAAGAAGGACTATGACGTTAAGGTTGTCAGTCCAGAAGTTAGGGCGTTGGCATTTCTTGCTGGGCTTCGTGAGATTGTCTTTGCCAGTTCCGCATATCGTCAATTTCAAGCCGGAATTGCGGGAATAAGAGATTAAGTCGAGGCGCGTCGCGGAAGTAGATTTAGAGTGGGGACCGGTGCTTGTTGAAGGAGATCCGATGAATAGGCGATTATTTCTGAAATGGATGGCCGCGGGTGTGTATGCGTTCGCGCATCTCCCGAAGCTGCAAGCCGCGTTGCCCAAGATGAAGATCACGCGAGTACGGGCTTACGCGCCACCCAATCCGAATCCGCTGTTCAATCAGGCCGACACCGTAGTGACTATCGAGACCGAGGCGGGAATAACGGGTGTCGGTGAAGGCGGTTTTCCGGATGCGCTGAAGCAGTGCGCCGGACGCCTGATCGGGCAGGACCCGCAGCATATCGAACGCTTATGGCAGGACATGTCGCGGTCGTTCTTTTATCCGCCTGGGCGTGAAAAGGAACATGCGCTCGGGGCGCTCGATCTGGCCCTGTGGGATATCAAAGGCAAGGTGCTGAAGCTGCCGGTTCACGAAATCCTGGGCGGCATGGTGCGGAATTACTGTGAATGCTACAACACCGCCGGCATCATCCCTGGCATCAAGCCTGACATGAGCGTGAAGGATCGCGCAGCGGCCACCATCGCGGCCGGTTATCGAGCCTTCCGCATGGGCGCGGCTGACACGCCCGCGAATACCACTTTCAATACCCGTCAGAAACTGAATCAGCTTTACGAGGAGTGCGTGCAGGCGCGCGAAGGCGTCGGAAAAGACGGCGATTTCTGCATCGATTTTCATCAGCGATTCGATCTGTCCGACGCGATCCGCGGTTGCGATCTGATCGAGAGCCTTGCGCCGTTGTTTGTCGAGGATCCTGTGCGGGCGGAGGGATTCGGCGAAGACCTTCCGCGCCTCCGAAAGTTAGTAAAGGTTCCGATCGCCGCGGGCGAGGAATGGGGGAATCGCTGGGACTTCAATCCGCTGGTGGAGAACCACGATATCGACTACGTTCGCGCTACGCTGCCGAACGTGGGAGGCATTACCGAGATGATGAAAATCGCAGCAATCTGCGAGACGCATTTTGTCGGCATTGTGCCTCACTTCACCGGGCCGATTGCCACTGCGGCGCTGGTGAATTCGCTGGGCACATTCTCGGGTCCGCTGCTGATGGAATATAACTTTGAAGGCAAGGAACTTCCGCACGTGCCCGTCGGCCTGGATTTTAAGCACGGAAAGCTCTATCCCAACGACAGACCCGGACTCGGCGTCGAGCTGGACATGAGCAAGCTAATGCCGATTCTGGAAGTAACGAAATACGACACCAATCGCGCGCAGACGTACTTTCGCCCGGACGGATCGATTACCAATTGGTGAAATAAAGAAGCGGGCAGAATTTGCGAACCAACAGGTCGACAACGGTCTCACCGAGTTTTATCTTGTGGAGGTGACCTCGCCAACATGCCTGGTAAGATTACCGCACTAGTCCGAAGGCGATTCCTTTTCGGGCCGAGATCAGGGAGGGTGTTGGTTTACTTCAGTGCAAAAAGTTTTCGACCAATTCTTTCGACAGTCGAGATCCTTCGATCCTTCTTCGGTAAATGCAACAGATTTAGCTTTGGTAGCCGGATTCGAGATGTAGCCCTTCTCGTGTAACGAACATCACCCGCCAATCATGTCCTTTGCATCAATCCGAATTTGTCCTTGAAGAAAGTAAAAAAAGGCAGCGCGGCATGTGGTGCAGTGACGTGTGGGTTGGATTGTGGGTTGAGATTCGTGGGACCTGATTTTGATGGTGGGCTGGGTGGACTTGAACCACCGACCTCGCCCTTGTCAGGAGCGGGACCTTGGCAAAATGTTTGCCGCCATCATTGGGGTCCGCGGGTCCGATCGCCTGACGTCATCGGCCTATGTATTTGAGGCGGCTCTTGTCTTTCTACGTCCGTTCAAAGCAGCCCACGACCAAGATTGAGAGATTGAGCCGAAGAGTTGACATAGCCATCGAAGATAGCTAGAATCAGAACGATGAAGATAAGCGTCGCCGAAGCTAAAAACAAACTGCCGAAACTCATCAAGAAAGCCGAGAACGGTGAACGCGTCACAATCTGTCGTCGCGGCAAGCCCGTGGCGGACCTGGTGCGCGCGACCAAGCCGGCTGGGAAGAAGCCCGAGTTGGGCTTCCTGAAAGGCAAGAAGATCGTGCTCGACCCGGACTGGTGGAAACCGATGACGGACGAGGAAGTGGACGCCTTCCTGGAGGGCCGCTACTGATGCGTGTCCTGCTGGACACGGTGGCCTTCCTCTTCGCCATCGAAGATCCGGACAGGTTGTCGCGGAAGACGCGGACCGTGCTGGGAGACCCGGCTAACCAGCGCGAACTGAGCGTCATTTCGCTGGCAGAGATCGCCATGAAGAATGCTGCAGGAAAGCTGAATCTCAGCCGCGAGGACACGATGGACGCGCTAAGGCGGCTGCAGGTGAGCATGGTGCCGTACGCGGAGGCACACGTGTTAGAGCTGATGAGGCTGCCCGTGCACCATCGCGACCCGTTCGACCGCATGCTGATTGCGCAGGCGCTGGCCGAAGAAGTGCCTGTGATGACCTGCGACAAGGAATTCCGCAAGTATAAGAGGCTAGAGGTGATTTGGTGATGACCAGGAAGCTCAGGAGGGAGGCAGAAGTCGACACTCTCCTCGCGAAAGTAATCAAGCGAACCGCCAAGCGGGTTCGATGCCCACCGCCCCTACCAAGAGTCCCGTTGAATCCGTTTTCAGTAGGGACAGACGGAGGATGGGTTTAAGTCAGGCGGCGGGCGATGAGAAACCAGCCGCGCGGGTCTTCGCCAGAGAAGGCTCCCTGTCTATACTCAGGGCGGATTTCGAGGCGCACGGGCTCGAGGGATTCGATTTCCCAGCCATCGGCAAAGGCATGGTGCAACTCAGACTGCGAGACGCGTCGCGGTCCTTCCGTTCCCGGGGTGGCGTCGCTGAAACAAAGCAGGAACAGACGCCCGCCGGGATTGAGGACGGTCTTGAGCCCGCGCACATAGCGAATGCGGTCCGCGTCGGAAAAAACGTGAAATAGGCCGGAGTTGAGCACGTTATCGAAGCGTTCGGTCCACTCATGGAGTTTTAGGGCATCTTTGACCAGGAACTTGACGATGAGGATGCGCTGGGCGGCCTTGCGCCGCGCCGCCGCGATGGGTTCCTCCAGGAAGTCGAAGCCTGTGACAGCATGGCCCCGTGCGGCGAAGAACAGGGCGTGTTCGCCGGTGCCACAGCCCGCATCGAGAACCGAGCCGACGACCTTATCGGCGGCGGCCTGGAACGTAGGCTGGGGCTTGCCGATGTCCCAGGGCGGGCTGCCGGCGTAAGAGCTGCGAAAGGATTCGCGGTCGTGTGTCAAGACGTTGTGGGAGAAAAGACTTCTGTTAGCCGGGCACCCTTATACACTCAACGTCCTTCCGAGTTAAGCAAATTGATTTCGTCGCAGCCCTGGGAGACGATCAGCCTGATTCGCACTAACTTGCAATCGACTAAAAGCGGACAGGGATCCGTGGCCCCCATATCCCCCTGCTCGTTTCACAGAGCACGAGTGGGTTCGGGTCACAGGCGCGCGGAACCAATCGCGTGTGGAGGCTAGAAAGCGCCGTGCTGGAAAGAACCCTCGACTGGCGCGTTCTCCCCGGACTTTTGGCAACT
>DATEPX010000334.1:0-56629 GCA_035272945.1 Terriglobales bacterium | reverse complement strand
CGTCGAATCTTCAATTCTAGGTGGACGCGAGAAAAGGGGTCAAATCGTGTGGGGGGTTAGATGGGGTTAGAGAGAGGAGAGGGGATAAGGGGCCAGGGGTGTCAGTTAATGGTGCAGAGATCCGGCCCGGCGCCTGGGTGGGGCGTTCGGTCACGCGGGAGCCCGATAAAAACATGGTGTTGTTATAGCCGGAAGGCGATCTCGATATTGATCATAACCCTTACCGGTTGACCGGCTTTCATAGCAGGCGTAAAACTCCACCTGCTGACAGCCTCGATCGCTTTCTCGTCGAGTCCCATCCCTATCGAACGTGCCACCCGGATGTCCCCAGGCCGTCCATTACATTCGACAATCATCCATAACACCACTGTTCCTTGGTATTTCGCTCTTCGCGCCTCTGCGGAATACTCGGGATCAGGTGCATAGATCAGCTTCGGAGGACTCACACCGCCACCGACTTTGTAGACCCAACGGCGGGCATCGACTTGCATGGAAACTTCAAAGGATATCTGGCTGATACTGGTCTTTTGATCTGGTTGGACATTGTTCAGCTCTAGCCCTGTAATCCTGAAAAGACCGGATCCCTGCTCAATTTGTTGCGAGCTTGATGGGGTTCCTGCGATTGTTCCTTCCGTGGGCCGTCCCACACTGGCGGAAAAGGTGAATTTTCGGTCTTGTGGGAGCTTCTTCAGTTCCTTATCGTACTCACCAGCCTTGCTGCCGGTCTGAAGACGCGAAATCTCGATGACCGGAGCAGCGATTTGGGTATCGGGTAACGGCATCCAGAAAGCAGGTACCGACCGGGCAAGATTCTCGTCGCTTTTATCCCCTCGGATCGCTATTTGCCATCCGTCTGATATAGGGACCAGTTCGAAAATCAATGTGTGACTCAACTCACAGCGGTAAATCTCCCCTGCATGTACTCGCCCCGAGAATGCAAACTCACTCCTACAAGGGTCACTCACGTGTTTTACGGAGCAGGAGGTCGGCTCGCTTGCTGGCATGCGCGCAGGCTGGGATGCTTGTGCCCACACTGAAGAAATGCACAGGAGAACGGTCGAAAGCGTGAGCAACTTTTCATTTCCCCGTCTGCAACGGATGTGTCTAAGCATATAGCGATCATACAAGCACAGTCTGGCACTTCGGCAGCAATAGAAGGCATAAAGGCTAGATTGAAGACAGCGGCAGATCGCAAGGCAACTGGGAAATTCTAAAATATTTACAATCGCAAGGGGAGCTACAAATGAAAAAGGCCATCGGGGTCTTAACCAGCCTGTTGGGCGGTGCGATCATCTCCGTCCTGGCAACGCTGCTGTTTTTAGTCCTGACTGCCAGAATAACCGAAATCCGAAGCGGGCCGGTATTTTCGCAAGTAGCCGACGACCCCGGCAGGGAAGAGGCCGACAGGCGCTCGGAAAGTTTTTTGCACTATGGATATCGGACAACGATGGCGGCAGGGTTTGTGGGCGGGACGTACTTAACCTGGAGACTGCTAAAGCGCAGAGTCAAGCAGAGATAGGTATATCGCGCTACGATCTATTAGCGTTCGGGCGCGTGCGGCGAGCGGGCGTAGGGCGTGCGGAGTGCGAGTGCGAGGGCGCGTCAAATCGCGTGGGGGGTAGCGGAGAGCACGGGAAAAAGTACCCCAACCGCTCGGTCGGTATATCGTGTCACGATTTAATAGCGGCGCGATTAGAGCGCGGAGCGCGTGCGGGCGGGGCTCGGGAGGGGGCAGAGAAAGCGGACGTCACGAATCCTCAAAGAACGGCAGCTCCGCACGTCCTAGAGCTGGTGGCGGAAGCTGCGGCATCGCGGAGTCTCGTAAGGAGACTGGATCAAACGGGGTCAAATCATGCAAAACTCGTACTCGATCATGGTTCCGGCGGGGGGCATGCAGGGCTCTGATCAACGAAGGACATCTCGATGAATACCATTATGTATGAGGCACAAAAAGGTGGGGCACTCGCCCCACCTCTGGTCACCACGAAACCGAGCTTTTAGCGGTTGTCGTCGAGCCACTTGCGCCCGGCGTCAGTGATCTCCCAAACTCCTCGCGGAGAACTCGCGCTTATCAGCCCTTCTTTCCGCATATTGCTCAACTGCCGCGCGACCCTGTTTTCCTACCGGATGAAATTCGAGTTCGGCAGTTTCTTGCGGTCGGCTTCAGTCAGAATGCCATTCATTTTTTGGCCAACTAGCTGAATGACCCTTTCACGGCGACCCCGACCACCAATCTCTACAAGGATTTGTAAAATCGGTTTCCAGTAAGTTCTGACGGGTGTGGAGTTCTCATCGTCAAGGTCACCGGCGAGAGTACTGCCAGGTGGCTGGTCCGGGGGCTGGCTGAATCCGGTCAGCTTGTCAAGGGCCCTGATTTTGTCGCGTTTTTCGTCAGCCGGAACCGCCTTCTTGGTTTTGAAATCGCGTCGGGCGCGTCCCGCCTGTCCCGGTCGGCGAGTAAGTCGTTGGAAGTATCAGTTATTAGAATTGTGTCAGGCATCGGTACGGTGAGACGACTGGGGCAATAAATCATTAAGTGCGTTCAGAAATCCGCACTGGTACATAAACGCCCCACGAAAAATACGGTTTTCCCCGCATGGACAACCGCTCACTTCAGGTCGAACATACCGTTTCTTTGTATCTACTCGGGAACTCTCCAGGAGAGAAGAGTGTCCGAGGATCGCATCGCGTCCATACCGCATGGCAAGGGTTTCGGTCCTAGGCGCATCGATCATGGCGAGCCGGGACCTGCATGGAATTGGAAGCAAAAAAGTGGTCTCCGACTACTTTTTTGCTGCAATGCATTTTGAATTGAATTCAAGCCGAAGGATGCATGGCGAAGAGTGCTCTGCAGCGCGTTTCTACCAATAAGCCACAGCTAGCCCTGGCTGATGAGCTGGCGCGAATTGCGCGGCGCGTGCAGACGTCAACCCTCGCCTTCGGAGCGGCCATCGCGCTTTTGCAGCCTGAAACCGGCGATTTTGTCTGCCAGGCGCGCAGTGGCTCAATGGCCCCTCCACTGGAAATGCCTCTACAAAAAGAAGGCAGCTTTACCGGACTCTGCATTCAGAGCGGAGAAGCATTGCACTGCGAGGATTCGGAAACCGATGATCGCGTCGATACGGGGGTGATTCGTGCCCTCGGCGTCCGCTCCATCATCGCGGTCCCCATCAAGCATCAGGAGACCGTGATTGGGGTTCTCGCAACTTTTTCGCCTGTCCGCGGGGCCTTTACCGACATCGAAGTGTCTGCGTTGAAGACCGCGGCGGATCACGTTGCCGGACTGGTCCAAGGCGATGGCTTTCTCAGCAGACCTCCCATACCCCAAAACACAATTGTCAAACCTTCAACCGCAGAAACAAGGCTAATCCTGTCTCCGACGGTGCAAATATTGCGCCGCACGGGTCTATACCTGGCCCCTCAAGCGCCTAAAACAACGCCTAAAACAACGAGGGTGCGCCCAATTAGCTTGTACCTAGGGGCGAGGGCAGGGACGCTATTCCTGATTGGCAGCATCGCAGTCCTGCTAACGGTTGGCGTCACAGCCTATCTAAGACCAGGTAAGCTGAAGTGGCGTGCCGCCAGACACCATGCGCGGGCCGCATCCAAGCAGCCGGCAGCTGTATCCCTGCAGCGCGCACCCATTCAGTCGGCCGCTTCACCTCCGACCTCGGACCAGGTAATTGAGGAGCGGCTGGCAAAGACCCCGATCCCACCAGCAACTTCTCTAGAGACGCCGATTCGACCCTCAGCTTCCCCGCGGATTCAGATTGGGCAAAGCGCGAAGCATGCCGAGACTGAGCCTCAGGTGAACTCCCCTCAAGCATCCGAAACTTCGGCGCGGATTCAGATTGTGCAAGGTGGGCAGCATGCCAAGACCGAGGCTCAGGTGGAGTCCCCTCGAGTATCCGAAGCTTCGCCGCGGATTCAGATTGTGCAAGGTGCGAAGCATGCCAAGACTGAGGCTCAGGTGAAGTCTCCTCAAGCATCCGAAGCTTCGCCGCGGATTCAGATTGTGCAAGGTGCGAAGCATGCCAAGACTGAGGCTCAGGTGAAGTCCCCTCAAGCATCCGAAGCTTCGCCGCGGATTCAGATTGTGCAAGGTGCGAAGCATGCCAAGACTGAGGCTCAGGTGGAGTCCCCTCAAGCATCCGAGGCGCTCCCAACCATCGCGTCCACAGCTCAACCCGCAGTCGCGTACACGGTTCCGCCTCCCAGCCTGGCTTCCATTTCCCCCAAGGGCGGCCTCTCAGCAATTTTTGGGGCAGCTCCTGACTTGCCTCGACAAATCCACGAACTGCAGCCGCCTCAGTTAGTTCGCAGCGTTCCCGCCGTATATCCGGAGTTCGCAAGACAGAGGCGCATACGGAGCGTGGTGCTAGTCAAGGCCACGATTGCAAAGGATGGAACGGTGGCCAAAGCGGAATTTGCAGGTGGTCTGCCCATCTTTCGAGACTCGGCGCTGGATGCGGTTCGGCACCGACGATACAAGCCGGCTATGCTCGACGGTCAGCCTGTCGAGCAGCAAATCGAGATCCAGTTGGACTTTCATCCTTGACTGTAAGTAACCGGTTCCACGAGAGCAGCCGTTGAGTCTTGACTCCGGTCGTACTGGTAAAGGAAAGAACATGAAACAAAACAGAGGTTATTGCGCGCTCTTCGCCAGCTTGTTGGCTGTTCTGATCGCCCTGCAGTTTGCACCTCCGGCGTGGTCCGCGGATGTCGGAAGCCGGTTGCGCTGTACTGTGACCGACGAATCCAAGGCCTTCGTCAGCGGGGCTCGGCTCACATTGACCGATGCCAACAACAAATTTACCGCGGAAGGTACTAGCAATGATCACGGCGAGTACACGTTTATCAATCTCCCCCCGGCGACGTACCGCCTTAAAGTGGAACGAGATGGTTTTTCGCCGAAGTTGGCCGACGACATCACTCTCGACCTCAATGAGGTACGAGTGCTGAACATCACCTTGGGCGTGGGCGAGGAGCGAGAGGTTATGGAAGTCACGGGTCCCAACGTCAGTATTGTTCCGCAGCAAACATTTCTCCGTGGCCTGCTCGATCCGTTGAGGATGGTGGAACTACCGCTGAACGGCCGCAACTTCGCGGACTTGATCTTCACCCAACCTGGTGTTACGCGCGACAGTGTAGGGATCATTGGAACCGGCCATTCGGTGGGGGGTGCCCGCACGACGTCCAACATTTTTCTGCTGAATGGCGGCGACAGCACGGACCCGGGTGTCCCGTTATTGTCCGGTCTGAACATCAACACCAGTGGCGTTCCACTGGACGCGATCGAGGAATTCAGCGTCATCACCAGCGACGCTGGAGCGGAGTACGGGCGCAACGCCGGCGCGATTGTCAATATCGTAACCAAAAGCGGCGGAGAAAAGACTCATGGATCAACCTGGGAATTCTTCCGCAATAGCGTGCTCGATGCCCCAACATTCTTTAACACGCCCGGGCATAAGGACCCGTTCCAGCAGAATCAATTTGGTGGTCAATTGGGCGGGAAATTTCGAAATACTTTTTACCTGGTGTCGTACGAAGGGTTTCGTCAAAGACAACAGGTTGCTTTGAACGCGCTGGTACCGTCAGCCGACTTCCTGGCCGCGGTCACCAATCCAGCTTGGAAGTCCCTTCTGCAGGGCTTCTATCCTGCTGCCAGCGAGGCACCTCTACCGGGCTCAATCGCTGGAATTTATCGCTCGCATCTCAACAACCCGCGCAGTCAGGACGACGGCTTCCTTCGCCTCGATCGTTCCCTTGGCTCCCATAAGATCTTTTTCAGTCTGGCGGGCGTCAACGGCGATCTGGTCCTTTTGGGAGACGGAATCCCTGGCACAGGAGAAATTGGAACACAGCGGAACTGGAATGGAGTTGTGGCCGACGACTGGGCGCTTCGACCGAACTTCTATAATACGTTCCGCTTTAGTGCGAATCGGATTAACGACAATACTCAAACGGAAGCTCCACCTGCGGCGGCGCTCCAGGCTGGAATGGCGCGCTTCGCCGGACCATTCGCCGGCCAGCCCTTTAGCAGCCAGGATGATTCTGCCAATGGATTGCCCTTCGTTCTCACTTCCACGGGTGTCTTCAGTCCGGCAGGCGGCAATTTCTTTTTCCCACTGGTCCGAAGCGATAACGTTTTTCACGTGCAGGACTCTGTCGGCTGGATTAGAGGAAGACATCAACTCGCAATGGGCGCCGAATTCCGTCGCATTCAGTCCAACGACAATTCCGAAGCCTTTATTCGTCCCAGCCTGGCGGTTGTCAGCAGCGATCTCACCAGCTTGCAGAGCGGGCTGATCGGCAGCCAGCTGCAAAATTTCTATACCTTCAGCAACAGTGGAATGCGCGGATTGCGAAATTCCGAGTTGGCTATTTTTGCCCAGGATTCTGTCCGAATGTTTCGCCGCTTCACCCTGGATTTAGGATTGCGTTATGAATTGAACCTGCCGGTGCACGAAATTCACGGCGGCTTGAGCAATGCCTTTGTCATGCAAGATGGCAAGCCCCTGGCGTGTCAGTCTTTGCCCCTGGGCGCGGGAATGAGGAATGTCGCCTTAGTGCCGACGGCACAATTCCATATCGATCCCTATTGTGCAGATAAGGCCAATCTGGCCCCGCGCGTGGGCTTTGCCTGGGACATATTTGGGAATAACACGACCGTGCTACGGGGCGGCTATGGCGTGTATTTTGACCGGATCTACGGATTTGTACTCGACCAATTCCGCACCAACGCTCCCTTTGTCACACCCAGCGTGCTCAATCTCTTTCCTTATGACGGGAGGCAGGCTCCTGCCGCGCTGGACACGACATCGGTCTACGAGGTCAATAGTGTCGATCCCGGGATTCGTACACCGTACACGGAACGCTGGCACCTGACCCTCTCTCGCCAGCTGACCAAGGACATGCTCGTGAACGCCAGCTATGTGGGTGCCAACGGCTATCGATTGGCCCAGCTCGTGCGCCCCAACTTCGGCGACGGTTTTGCCGACGCCTTCCGTCCTAGCAACGGCGCCAGTCCTACTTCCATTCCCAGAGATCCGGCCGACATTGCCAACCACATCATTGCCCCGCCGTTTGCCGCATTCAACCATTTGGTCACGGACGCGATCTCCCGCTACCACGCGCTCCAGCTCGACCTCGTCAAGCGCTATTCCCGAGGGCTGACGCTGCAGGCGTCCTACACCTGGTCGCATTCTCTGGACACCGCCAGCAACGCGCAGATCACCATCTCGACTCTGGGGGTGCCTGATATCAGCCTGCCGCCGGCCACGCTCAACAATGGCTTGGCGCCTCTGTTCGTTCCGGGATCGTCCTGCCCCGGCGCGTTTTCCGTCGCTGTGCCATCCGGATTTCGCAACGCTGTAGCGTGCGCCACTGGAAATTCCGCCATCAGCATAGATGAGGCCGCGGCAACCTTCGTGAACCAGTACATTTCGCCCGGGCGCAACGCTGATAACTACGGCGACTCCCTGTTTGACGCGAGGCATCGCTTCACCGCCAATGCGATTTACGAACTGCCATTCAAGCCGCAGAGTAAATTACTGGGCGGCTGGCAGCTGGCCACGATCCTGGAAGCACAATCAGGCTCGCCCCTCCCGATTTTTGCCGGAGTCGACTCCAACTTTGATGGCGACGCTACGGATCGCGCAGTCGCCACCGGAGACCTTTCCGCCTTGTACTATGCGGGAGGCGGCGTAGGCGTTGATTCAAATGGCGCGCCACGGCAGTATCAGTGCACAACCATGAACGGCATTTGCACCAGTCCGGTCGGCCCAGGCTTGGGCATCATCGATCCTCGCCTGCGACTGGCACGCGGGCGATTCCGCCAGCCCGGACTGGTCACCGTTGACGCCTCATTGTCCAAACGTTTCCGATTCCGGAAGGAATCCAGTCTGCAGTTCCGCAGTGAGTGCTTCAACCTGCTCAACCGTGTGAACTTCGCGCCGCCCGTGCAGCAGATTAACAACCCAAGTTTTGGGGTTTCCAACAGTCAGTTGCTGATCAACAACACCACGTCGCGCCAGATCCAGTTTGGGCTTAAACTGGAATTCTAAACTGTGCCACGAGCAAAACTGCTAGAGGCGGATGGCCCAGGCCGACGACGACAGCAACTGAAAGTGATGAAGTGCAGGTCGCCGTGGCGGTAATAACGCCCGCGATGGGGAGACAAGCAATAGCGTAACTCCTCGAATTACTCCCAGACGAGCAAACCCGGCCCGTCTGGAGTACCCCCCCTCTCTTACCTGGGCCACCCGCCCGGTTATTCTTTCTTGTGGCGCGGGCGTCCCGCCCGCACCTCGGGCACCACACCTCAATACTTCAGCCACAGATCTCACGGATTATGATCCGTGTTTCCGTGGCGGCTTTTCCTAACTAGGCAAGGGCTCCGCCCTTGGTATCCCACAGAGGTCAAGATAAGGAGTACTCGGAGAGAGCGTTCAGCAGCTATGCTCCTGGTATCTCACCACACAGGAGTTGGCCATGAACACTTTCTTCGAGCATCACCAGCATGGCATCCGGTTTGGATATACCGTTGCTTCGACAGAATTCTTCTCAACGGCCTTATCCAACCTTTCCAGCAACCCGAACGCGTAGTCGGTTTCTCTGGCACCTATCGGAATCAATATCCGGTCAGCCGGGATCTATTGCGAAACATGGCCGAACAATTTCATAACTGGATCCGTGCTGGCTCGCGTGCCTTGAGGATGACGACCACCTGGTCGGGCTGGGCACGACCGGAAGTAGGGTTCGACAGAGTCGTCCCCTCGGGCCTTCGGGAGCGTCCAGGATAGGGATGTTTCGTTTCGCCGATCGGTTCTTCACCCCTTGTTCTACTTTGCCTTGCCCTGTGGATAGGGTTGATTTGAACACCGATTTCCGAAATTACTTTAGTCACTTGTTGCCGTTCGGAGTAATTACTACGATTAGCGAAAGTTGGTGGGGTCTTGTTCCGAACTATCCAATTCGCGGCACTTGTCGTGTTGTTGCTAGCTATCGCCCAAAGCGCCAAAGCTCAAGGCGACTACGTCGTTGAGCCGGTTGGCAACTCCGGTACAGTCACAGGAACCGTTAAGTGGTCAGGGCCTTTACCGCATCTTGTTCCTTACCCAATTATCAAAGACCCAGAAATTTGCGATCCCGAATCCCACAAAAAAGTTGATCTGGAACGACTCATAGTGGGTCCGCAGGGTGGGGTCGCAAACACGGTCGTCTTCTTGAAGAATGTCTCTAAAGGAAAACCGATGCAGGTTCCAGAAAATAGGTGGCACCTCGATCAGAAGCACTGCCGGTACGAGCCGCATATATTGTTGGTGCCTGCGAAAACGGCGCTTCAGATGAAGAGTTCCGATGCCACTCTGCACACGATCCACATGGACGGGGCAGCCACGTACAACCTGCCCTTCCCCTTTCCTAATCAGTTGATTTCACGCGAAATGCCGACCACAGGCCTGGTTACTCTGAAATGTAACGGCGGGCACGTCTGGATGAATGCAGAGCTCTTCGTGATTTCTCACCCCTACTACGCCGTCACGGACGATAGTGGGAAGTTTACCTTAACTGAGTTGCCACCTGGAGATTACCAGATCGTTGCGTGGCATGAAGGCTGGAATCGCGCAGGCCTGGAGAGTGCCGTCGATGTCTTAACTCAGCGTAAAATTCAGCGCCCACTCTTCACTTCCCCCAGAACATGGGAACAGACGATCTCGGTAAGGACTAACCAGGTGACGCAGGCAAACTTCGTCATTTCCGAAAGATAGAATGCCAAGCCTTGGCAGGCGCCCGCCGAAGATTGGCATCCCAGGTAAATCGATAACCTGTTCGTTCAACATGTAAGTCAAGCGCCCTAGACCTAGACTTCTCGCGTCCCCAGGGCCACATTTCGCGGGGTTAGCGGCTGAGGATATTCCGTGTCCAGTATGTCTGGGACTCTGACATTTTCGCCTCGTGACATCCGAAAAGCGGAGATTGCGACGTAGACAGACCTCCGTGACCGCCATCACAGTGGGCTGAGTGCAGGAATGCCAAGCTGAACCACGTGTAGAATTCGTGTGCGCCGCGATCTAACTGGTGCGAAGGGTGTCATGCCACGCTTGTCTTCGTCTGCTTCTGCTTGTTTTGTTGCTATCCACTCTGGCCACAACGTACGCCATCCCGTGATCCAGATCAGCCGTCTCGATGACGAACCGTGGACACGAATTCTCTTGGCCTGCAGGAGGGTCAAATGAACCGTCGCAACTGGCTCAAAGCCGCCGGGGGGATCGGCGCCAGCTTCACATTCGCAGGAAACAATGCACTTCCGGCGTTGGCATTCGAAGGCGGTTCACCGTGCAGTTTCGAAACCAGCATCGTGCGGCTGAAACTGCAGCATACGTGGACCACCACGATGTCTTCCAGCGAGTACCGCGATACCCTGCACCTGAGGCTCACAAGCGATGGCGTCACGGGAATTGGGGAAGGGGCACCCATCGTGCGCTATCACGAGGATGCGATCGGCGCGCAGAAAGCTGTTGAGTCGATCCGGCCCCTGCTTACGTCGGCCAATCCCTGGCAATTCGACAAGGTCATGACGGAAGTGTTCCATCGTGTAGATGGGGAATTCGCCGCTAAAGCTGCTCTTGATATTGCCTTGATGGATTGGGTAGGCAAGAAGCTGAATGTTCCTCTCTATCGCTTTTTCGGACTCGATCCCACCGAGACACCTGTCACAACCTTCTCCATTGGAATTGATACTCCAGAAATTACACGCCAGAAGGTGCGTGAGGCGGAAGCGTTTCCCGTTCTCAAGATCAAGGTCGGACTGAGCACGGACGAGCCAACGATTGAGGCGGTCCGCAGCGTCACCAAAAAGCCGCTGCGCGCAGACGCCAACGAAGGATGGAAGGATAAAGAAGAGGCGGTGCGCAGGATTAATTGGCTGGAGTCGCAGGGCGTAGAGTTCATCGAGCAGCCCATGCCCGCGGACATGATGGAGGACACGCGTTGGGTGCGTAGCCGCGTTCATATTCCCATCATTGCCGACGAAGCCTGCCTGAACCTGCGGACCATACCCCAGCTGGCCGAGGCTTACGACGGGGTCAACGTGAAGCTCGATAAGTTCGGCGGCATGCAGGAGGCATTGCGCGCGATACACCTGGTCAAGTCACTCGGCATGAAAACCATGCTGGGGTGCATGGTCTCCAGCTCCGTGAGCGTAACTGCGGCTGCCCACCTTTCACCGCTGGTTGACTATGCTGATCTGGACGGCAACCTGCTGATTACGAATGATCCTTATAGGGGGGTGAAGGTGCGGAATGGCAAACTGATTTTGCCTTCCGGGCCGGGATTGGGGCTGATGGCGGCTTGAGTTCCCGGCGCCAAGCAATACTCGCACCCCGTTTTGACCGTGCGTAGCCCAGCAGCTTGGCCACGCCCCATCTGTTTTTAGCCCCCGAGTACCTGCGCTCTCCCTCGGTTCCCCAGACAGGTTGCCCAATGCTAAGCTAAATTTAATGTCAAAATTATCTTCGAATGCTGCGGAACGCCGGCTTGTCCCCCTCGAAGTCATCGAGCGCCGAATCTATTGGATCCGTGGGCATAAAGTTATGCTCGATAGCGACCTGGCGGAACTGTATGACGTCACAACCAAGCGCCTCAACGAGCAAGTGAAGCGGAATCGCGACCGATTCCCTACCGATTTCATGTTCCAGTTGAATCCCGAGGAATCGCGCCGTTTGAGGTCGCAAATTGCGACCTCAAAAATTGGCCGCGGCGGTCGCCGCTACCAGCCGTACGTCTTCACCGAACACGGTGCCCTGATGCTTGCCAGCGTGCTTAACAGCGAAGCTGCCATCCGTGCCAGTATCCAGATCGTTCGCACGTTCATTCGCCTTCGCGAGTTATTGGCAACCCACCGAGAACTTGCCCGAAAGCTGGAGCAAATGGAGAAGAAGTACGACGCGCAATTCAAAGCGATCTTCGACGTGATCGAGCAACTCATGGAACCGCCCGAGAAAACAGAACGCAAGCCCATCGGATTCGCTCCCTAGCCATCTGGAATTCACCCGCAGCATCTGAGCACGGTTGGGCGGTTCTTGAGTTCCTTTTCAGTGCAGGCTACCCTTGACAATCTGGCCAGATACATATTTCATGACATGCTAATACGATTTAGCAAAGGGGCGGAAGGTCTGACTGGCTAGTGGACTTCGTCATCGATCGTCACATCTGGTCTGGTTCGGTTCTTTGCACGACGGCTCCAATTTAAGGAAGGCAATCCGCATGACGCGAACTCTACCCGCAGCAATCTTGCTTTTTTGGGTACTGGTTTGTCACCAACTGGGAGCTCAAGTCGCGTCCATCGCACCGATTCCGACTCGCCTGCCTGTTGGCACAGGTATTTACGATCCGGGTCTCGATGCCAAGGTTGAAGCTTTGTTGCGCAAGATGAGCCTGGAAGAGAAAGTTGGCCAACTGGTGCAGTATTCGGCGGGCCAACCTACCGGGCCCGGCACGGGCCGAACCGGCTACGAGGACATGATTACCAAAGGGAAAGTCGGCGCTCTATTCAACATTGCTACGGCGCGTGAGACAAATGGGTATCAGCATCTTGCGGTAGAGAAGTCGCGTCTTCACATCCCGATTCTGTTTGGTCTCGATGTCATCCATGGATTCCGCACGGAATTCCCGATCCCACTAGCATTGGCCTCGACATGGGATCCTCAACTCGTGGAGCAAGCGGCGCGGGTTGCAGGCTCAGAAGCATCGGCCAGTGGAATTCGCTGGACGTTTTCACCCATGGTGGATATCACCCGAGACGCGCGGTGGGGCCGCATCACCGAAGGCGCAGGAGAAGACCCCTACTTGGGTTCGGCAATGGCCGCCGCCTACGTCCGGGGCTATCAGGGTTCGCGGCTTAGTGCTCCCGACAGCATCGCCGCCTGCGCCAAGCACTATGTGGGATACGGAGCCGCCGAGGGAGGACGCGACTACAACAGCACGGAGATATCTGAGCACACTTTGCGGCAATACTATCTGCCTCCCTTTCGTAGCGCGGTCAATGCCGGTGCGGCGAGCATCATGAGTGCATTTAATTCTCTTAATGGAGTTCCTGCATCTGCCAATCCGTTTATCCTCAAGCAGGTTTTGCGCAAGCAATGGGGATTCCGTGGCATTGTCGATAGCGATTGGACCTCGATCGCCGAATTAATCGCCCACGGGATCGCCAACGATGGCGCGACTGCCGCTCGCAAAGCCTTTTCCGCCGGCGTCGACATGGACATGGTCAGCAGCCTCTATCACGATCATCTCGCAAATCTGGTGCGATCGGGTCAAGTGCAGCAGGCGGATCTGGACGAAGCCGTGCGGCACGTGTTGCGTGTCAAATTTGCGCTCGGGTTGTTTGATCATCCCTACGTCGACGAAACACGCGAAGCCAGCGCAATGCTGCGACCCGATAGCCTGGCCCTGGCACGTACTGCTGCGGAGAGATCTTTTGTTCTGCTCAAGAATTTTCCAGCGCCAAATGGTGCCCCGCTGCTGCCACTGACAAAGGATATTCGCAACATTGCCTTGATCGGGCCGCTGGCTGATGATCCGTCCAACATGCTGGGGGCGTGGGCTGGGCGCGGCCGCGGCGAGGACGTTATATCATTGCGCGCGGCTCTGACCAAGCATGTTGGCGAAGACCATTTGTTTCACTTGAAGGGTGTTGGCATCACGGGCGGAACCAACGAAGACATTGAGACTGCTGTCGAAGCAGCGAAGAAAGCAGATATCGCGATTCTCGCGCTTGGCGAGAACTCCGGTGAGATGACCGGTGAAGCTGGTTCGCGGGCCCATCTCGGTCTGCCTGGCCGCCAGCAGGAATTGCTTGAGAAGGTCGTTGCCACGGGCAAGCCTGTGGTTCTGATTGTCTTCAGCGGACGACCTCTGACCCTACCGTGGGCGTTTGAACATGTGCCTGCGGTCATCGCAGCATGGTTCCCAGGCCTCCAGGCTGGTCCCGCGCTAGTACGGATACTCTACGGAGAATCAAATCCGAGCGGAAAGCTGGTGGTGAGTTGGCCTCGCACGGTCGGGCAGGAACCCCTCTACTACGACGCGCTCAGCACTGGGCGCCCGGCTTCCGCAGTTGACCTAAACCACCCTCCGGCAGAATCGGACGACAAGTACGTGTCGCGTTACATTGACGAACCGAACGGTGCTCAATTCCCTTTCGGCTATGGTCTGTCTTATACCAGCTTCCGCTATGGTTCGACTGAGGTTACCGAAAAGCAGCTGCGGGCCTCGACTCTTGCGGCGAAGCTTGGGGAGAACGAAACAGTGGTGACCGCAAGCGCCGACGTCACGAATACCGGTTCGCGTTCGGGAGAGGAAATCGTCGAACTCTATGTTCGATTGCAAGGCACGAGCGTCGCGCAGCCAGTGCGTGCGCTGAGGGCTTTTGAACGCATCGCACTCAATCCGGGTGAAACAAGAAAAGTCACGTTTAAGCTGCCGGCTGATGCCTTCGCTCTCTGGAACGATCAAAACAAGTTTACCGTGGAAGCGTCGAAGGTCACGCTGTGGATCAGCCCCGATTCGACCAGCGGCACAGCAGCGGAGTTGGTAATTGCTCCCTAAAACTCATTCATGACGAACACCAGAAAGACCACTCGCCGGGAGTGGCTCGCCCTTTCCGGCGCTGTTCTGCTGGCTCCCCTGGCCGCGACCAGCTGCACGACAAAACGCCAGCAAGGCGCTACCTACCAAGGTACCGATGAGCAGTTGCTCGACGAGATTGAGCGTGCCAGCTTCAATTTTTTCTGGAATGAAGCCAGCCCTTTGACCGGGCAAATCAAGGATCGAGCCCGGCTGAATGGGAATGACAACCGGACGATGTCGAGCATCGCTTCTACCGGCTTCGGGCTGACTGGACTCTGCACCGCAGATCAACGTAGGTACCACGTCGGTTCGGAAATTCGTGAGCGAGTGCGCAAGACGCTACGGTTCATCTGGAACGAAATGCCGCATGTTCACGGCTTCTTTTATCACTTTCAGGACATGAACACGGGTGCTCGCTGGGGTAAATGCGAACTCTCGTCCATCGACACTTCATTACTCCTATGTGGCGTATTGACTGCGCGCCAGCATTTCCGAGATCAGGAGATTAAGGACCTTGCTACCAAGATCTACGAACGGGTTGACTGGCCATGGATGTTAAACGGTGGCCATACTTTTTTCATGGGTTGGCATCCCGAAACTGGATTTCTCAAAGCTCGCTGGGAGCACTACTGCGAGCTGATGATGATTTATCTGCTCGCCATCGGTTCTCCCACACATCCGGTTTCGCCGGATACATGGACCGCATGGTCTCGCCCCATCATCAAGTTCGAGAATCTTGAATACATTTCTGGCAACGATCCGATCTTCACGCACCAGTATTCGCAGGCCTGGTACGACTTTCGCAAGAAGCGGGACGCTTACACGGATTACTACGAAAACTCCATCAAAGCTACAAAGGCCCACAAACTCTTCTGTCTGCGCCTCCACGATCGTTTTTCCGATTACAGCGAACAACTGTGGGGAATAACTTCATCCGACAGCGCGGTCGGCTACCAAGCATGGGGAGGCCCTCCCGCGCTGGGCAAAATCGATGGCAGCGTCGTCCCATGTGCGACCGGCGGTTCCCTGGTCTTTCTTTATGATGACTGCATCGAGGTTCTCCGTAACATTCGGGGCAGCTACGGAAAGCAGGGCGCGTGGGGCCGCTATGGCCTGATTGACGTCTTTAATCCGCTCACGGGTTGGTACAACCCGGATGTGATCGGGATTGACGTTGGCATCACCATGCTCATGGCAGAAAACAAACGTACAGGTTTCGTTTGGGATACGTTCATGAGAAATTCGGAAGCACAAACCGCGATGAAGACGGTGGGATTACAGTCCTATTAAGCGAGCGTCTGTCCTACTTCTACATCACTTTATTCCGGCTCCCTCAATGATCGTAATATAGCGATCTACCGCAAGGTCAGCGAAAGTCTCTACTCGTCCGCTGGGTCGGGGCCAGCGAATCTCGAGTTTGTCAATCTTGGTGCGCGGCCCAATTCCGAGCACCTCCCTTGGATCGTGAGAGGAGAGATAACTCCCTCCTCCTGTTTTCAATCGCCGGCGCCTGAGGTCTCCTGCATGCCAAGTAATTTGGGCGCCAATTGCATCCGCATTGCATTTCTTTCCGATCAGACGAATTCCCAGCCAGTGATCGCCTCGAGCCGCATTGTTTTTCAGCAGGAGAGGTTGGCCGTTATTCACGGCTACCAGAATGTCGAGTGCGCCGTCATTATTGAAGTCTCCGAGGGCCATGCCGCGGACAGCAAAGCTGTCTGAGAATGCCGGGCCGGCGAATTCGCTCATGTTGCGAAGGGACTTGCCTTCGCTGTGGAAGACAAGCAACGGCTCCTTATATCTTACGTGCGTCGAGTGCTCTTCGATCTTGTCGTCGGGGTGTCCGTTGGCTATAAACAGATCCGTATTTCCGTCGTTATCATAGTCAAAAAATTTTGCGCCCCAACCGCTCATCAGTCTGGTAACTGCGGCGACTCCCAGCGGCCCCGCCACGTCGTCAAAGGTCTCGTCCCGATTGTTGCGATAAACGGAATACATCTCCTGATCGACATTGGAAACGAATAGATCCTGCCAGCCGTCTTGATCGAAGTCTGCTGCGTCGACGCCCATGCCGGAACCCGGGACATCGCACGGCCAGTGAGTAGGTTGCTTCCGTGCTCCTCCCGGCCCAGGCAGGCTCCTCCAAGCTGTCGAACATGCTCGGCACACAAACGAGGCGCGCTGATTCCTCGGCGCGCGCTCCAGTCTAGAACGTAAACCGAGCCCCCATTGTGACGACACGGGCAGCAAGAGCAGCGGTAGCCGCGCCGAAGTTCGAGTTGGCGATGTTGTTCGAGATGCTATCCGGTTTAAAGTTCAGATTGTTGAATATGTTGAAGGCATCGATTCTGAACTCAAACTTAGCGTTTTCGCCGAGTACCGGCAGGTTAGGCAGGCCAAAGCCCTTGGCCAGCGTCAGGTCCACGTCCTTGTATCCAGGCCCATTGAGCGAGTTGCGATGGACACCGGGCGCCTGCGGAAGCGCGTTTCCGAAGCTGGTGCCGCTGTACGCAGTGTAGGCGGGGGTTGAGAAATAGGCGGCGCCACCGTTGGCGTAGTTGGAGCCAGTCTTGAATTGATCGTTGCTGGTGCTGTTACCCGCCCCGCCCAGGTAAGCAGCAGGAAAAACAGTCGTATAGCTGCAAGTTCCGCAATAGAGGCTTCCGCCCTGAACACTTACTACGGGGCTCCACGGAAATCCAGAGTGAATATTGAAGATGCCGCTGAGAGACCAGCCACCAGCGACTTTCTCTAGCCAACTCCTGCTGCCGTGGAAGAACACCGGCTGCCAGACGCCATAAAGCTTGAAGGCCTTGCCGACGCTGTAGTCAGAGCGTCCGTAATCCAGGCTGAGGTTATAGGGATAGGGCTGTTCGAAGTATGGCCCGGAACTCGTATCCATGCTCTTGGCCCAGGTGAATTGCGCATCAGCCATAAACTGGTGCGAGAACTGATGCTTCAATTCAGCAAGCATAGCGTTGTAGTTGCCGCGCCCTGAAACGCCCCAGTAGTCCCCGCCACCGATCTGCGGGTTCAGGGTGTAGCCCAACGCCGCAGGGACAGCATTCGGGTTCTCGTGGAAGTAGATGTTACGCGACAAGCTTCCCTGATAGCCCAACGTGGCTATCAAGTGATGACCCAGGTCATATTGAGTATCCAGCGAGTAGTGATGGACACGCATGGTGGGCAGCGTGCCGGGGAAGATGTTGACATTGACTTGGCCGGTTGTGGGTAGTCCGTTGGAGCCAAACTGCACAATCGTGTTAGGGTTCGCGGGATAGTTATTGAGCGAGTGCAGATTCGCCGAGGTGGCGTAGATAATGCCAGGATTCGGTGACGTCGGCGACGACATGCTCAAGCTCGGGAACACCACCAACCCGGGATTGTTGCCGATATTTGCCGAGATAGCGATTTCTTCCTGGTTGTAACTCAGGCCGTAACCGCCGCGGACCACCAGCTTGTCCTGGAGTATGCTCGGACTCCAAGCAAAACCGATCTGGGGTCCAAAGTTGTTCTTCTGCGCGTTCCAGGAATTTCCCTTGCGAACCGTCAGGCCGGTCATGTAATTCGCCCCCGCGCCAGGGACGGCCACATACATGTTCCCCTCCTTGGAGGAGAGCGGACCAAAGTAGGACCAACGCAGCCCTAGGTTGAGCGTCAGATTCCTGCGGAGTTTGAAGTCATCCTGGACAAAGAAGCCCCAGATGTCCTCTCGGTCGTCCTGCCGAAGCGTCGTGGGCAATCCGGTATGGGGATCGAAGCCTCCGCCTTCGTTATGCGGCGCGTCGTTGAGGAAATCCCAAAGATTAAAGAAGTTGTAGCTTGGCACTCCGCAACCGGTGCAGTTGTTCAAGTAGAAGAGACGCGTAACATCACCGCCGAACTTAATCGTGTGCTTCCCGAAAATCTTGGTGGCCACGTCCTTGTAGCTGTACGTCCACTGATTCAAGATGCTGCCGACACTAGGCCCAAATTGTTTTGGCGTATTAATACTCCCGATTTGATCAATCCTGTCGGTGGGAAGCCCCACTGGCGCCTGCGGGTTTGAAGTGATCTCATTCCAGCGCCATCCGGCAGCATTCACTCGAAATTCGTTGAGGAACGTCGGCGAAAAAATGTGGTTCCAGATGGCGGCGAAGGCGTTATTGCCTTGCGAGTGATGGAAGATGTTATAGGGCCGGGCCGGGCCGTTTAGAGAACTGGACGACTGTGGAACCCAGTAGATGCTGAAGCCGATGCGATCCTTAGCCGTCACATCCGCATCCAGGCGACCATTGTACTGGGCTTTCGAGAAGTTGCTTGAGCTGGCGGTTATGTAGTTGGCAATGTCGGCCACCCCGTCCAGGCCGTTGCCAACTCCCGGGTTGCTGACACTAACCCAGCTGAGATCCTGCGTACCTAAGGGCGACGTCAAAGGCGAGCCGATATCCAGGCCTTGGCCCGGAATGGTCGCGCAGTTTACCCCTTCCACCAACCCGGCATTGGTACAGGTCGAAGAATTGATGCCCTGACTGATGACACCTGAACCCGGGAAGCTGAGATACTTCGCGGCGGCGCTGCTGGCAGGTGCGGAGGCGGCGAACGTCGGGGTCTCGTACCATCCGTTGTCGATCGTCGTCTGGGCCTTGGGGCTGCGAACCGTCTCATAATTGAAGAAGGCGAAGATCTTATTCTTCCAGATCGGGCCGCCGACGCTGCCCCCAAACTGACTAAAGAAGCTGTCGTCTCTTCGCACCTTATTGCCCGAGCCGTTGAAGCGTTGGTAGGCGTCCAGGCCAGGACGGTGAGCGGTAAAGAAGAGACTGCCATGGTACTGGTTGGTGCCGCTCTTGGAAGTGACCTGAATCTGGGCGCCACTGAAGCGGCCGTACTCGGCATCATAGCCATGGGAAACGACTTTCACGCTTTCTACAGAATCTTCCGAGGGCGTAATGATGGTCGTTCCGCCCCAGACTGCGCTCGTGGTGCTGATACCATCAACCGAAATGCTGTTGTTTTCATACTGCTGACCAGCTGCCAGAGCTTGCGGACCGTTTTCCGTCTGGAAAATGCCTTGATTGCCGCCGGTTGCACCGGGGCCCTGCGTGCCGGGAAGATTTTGGCCGCCGCCCCCAGCTCCCTGCGCCCCAGTGCCGAACACGCCTGGCGTCAACTGGATCAATTGGAAGACGTCGCGTCCGAACGAAGGCATATATTGCACCTGATTGCCGGTGATCGTGCCGCTTACGGTGGCCGTCTCGGTATCCAGCGTCTGGGTTGTCCCCGACACCGTTATGGCCTCTTGAACCTGGCCCACCTCAAGTTGCAGGTCGAGTGCGTTGAGTTGCTCTGGGATGAGACGCACATGCTCGAGTACCTTTTTCTTGAACCCTTCGGCTTCTGCGGTGAGACGGTACGGCGCTGGCTCCAACGCGTTGAACTGGTAAATGCCATTAGCGTCGGAGGTCGAGACTGTCGTCCTGTTTGTGTCCGTATTCACCAGAGTTACAGTCGCGCCAGGAATCACTAAGCCCTGGGGATCAGTTATCGTTCCCCGGAGAGAGCCACGATACTGGGCGTGCCCAAGTGTGGGGAAGAGTGCCACGCAAATGACCAGCATCATAAAGACGAACAGCCTGCGGTGACTCATACAAGAATCTCCTCGATGTCTATTTTTGATTGCGGGGTTTGCGACTCTCCTGCATCATTTCCGCACCTCTACTAAAACGCGTTACTAGTAAATTGTCACTTGCGCGTGGGAGTATACGAACCACCTCCCTTGTTGTCAACATTTCTGAAATGTGCTAGTGAGGTTTGGCACGGCTCGGAACAGTCGAGCCAGTCAGAAAGGCGAGGCACAAGAGCATGCGATGGCAGAAGACGATTCCACCAAGTAAGCGTCGAACGGGTTGCCGTATCGATTTTCTACACGGTTTTCTGTTCCTCTCTGTGGCACTTCTCTTCCTGTCTCCCGCTCTCGTCTATGCAAATACTGATTATTACCGGCATGTTTATTTTGACAACAGCCTGACCCCCGAATCATATTTTTATAGCCGTGGCAACGCTTCTGCCCCGAGCAAGTTGGAACTGGCAGGCTCGCGACTGCCTGTCGAAACGAAGATTTTTCTCACGCCGCCGAATGCTCTTCGACTCGCGTGGAACTCGGAATCGGGAGGGGCATGGGAGGCAGAAGTACATCTCGTCGACTTCCGCAACCGTCTGCCGGAACTTTCAGGTCGCAATCTTTATTTATGGTGCTTCGCGCCCCATGCGATCTCGGCGGGCGACCTGCCGAACCTTATGTTGTCGAACGCACGCGAGGGTCGGCAGGTCGCTCAGTTCCCGGGCACCTTCACTGAGCCGATTCCGCTCGGAAAATTCGCCGGAAATATTCCCGCCAAGCGATGGATTCAGGTCAGAATTCCTTTATCAGAATTTCGAACCGCCTCCATTTACCCATTCAAGGCAGCGTACGTGCAGAACATCATCTTTCATCAAGGCCGTGCGGATGCCGCGCTGCATACTTTGATCGTCGACGAAATCAGGGTCGATGACGATCTGGTCGAAGCTGATTCGCAACGGTCATCAACTAATCTGCCGGCACCTTCAAACGTGCGAGCCCTCGGCTACGATCGGCACATCGAACTCCGATGGGATCCGATCGCAAGTCCCGCTCTCGGCCGTTACGTCATCTACCGCTCGCTCGACAACAAGAGTTTCGAACCGATTGGCATTCAGCTTCCTGGAACAGAGCGTTACGAGGATTTTCTCGGCAAGGCCGGGGTAACGGCACAATACAAAGTGGCCGCCTCGGATCAGCAGTACCGGCAGTCTCCGCTTTCCCAAGCAGCCAGCGCTGCCACACGCGAGTTCAGCGACGAAGAGCTCCTCACTATGTTGCAAGAAGCCTGCTTTCACTATTACTGGGAAGGGGCGGATGCAACCTCAGGAATGGCACGTGAGAACATTCCAGGAGATGACCGGATTGTCGCTACCGGGGCGAGCGGCTTCGGCATCGCTGCCTTGATCGTAGGAGTCGACCGCGGCTTTATTACCCGGGATCAGGGAGTGGAGCGCCTGACCAAGATCGCGAACTTCCTCGAGCACGCCCAACGCTATCACGGCGCATGGTCGCACTACATGGATGGCAGCACGGGCAGGACAATGCCGGTATTCGGAATGTTCGACAATGGCGGCGACCTGGTGGAAACATCGTTCCTGATCCAGGGACTTCTCGCCGCGAGACAGTATTTCCATGGCCCCCAGGAAAACGAGCAGTCGCTCTACCGCCACATTTCCCAGCTCTGGGAAAGCGTGGAGTGGGACTGGTATCGTGAAAACCCGAAAAGCGATTTCTTATACTGGCATTGGTCGCCGCCGTGGACCTGGCAGATTCATCATCCCCTGATCGGGTTCAACGAAGTAATGATCGCCTATCTCCTTGCCATAGCCTCGCCTACGCACTCCGTCCCCGCCGACATGTATTACTCGGGTTGGGCAGGACAGGGACAGAGAGCGCTCGATTACCGCGCTGGTTGGTCGGGTACGACAGATGGCAATCACTATGGGAACGGACATACTTATTACGGCATCAAACTCGATGTCGGCGTCGGTACGGGCGGACCTCTCTTCTTTACTCATTATTCTTTCATTGGCTTTGATCCGCACGGCCTACACGACCGGTACACGTCCTCGTACTTCGACAACAATCGCAATATTGCTTTGATCAACCGCGCGTACTCGATGGCAAATCCCAAGCATTTCAAAGGATATGGGCCGGACGCCTGGGGGTTGACGGCCAGTGACGGGCCATGGGGTTATGTCGCCCACGCTCCCGATAACACCAATGACTTTGGTACGCTCACTCCCACCGGTGCTCTGTCGTCGTTCCCGTATACGCCAGAGGCGTCGATGGCTGCTTTCCGCCACTACTACCGCGATCTCGGAGCCGAGCTATGGGATATCTATGGACCGCGCGATGCATTCAATCCGACCCACGGCTGGATCTCACCCATCTACATGGGATTGAACCAGGCACCCATCACCGTCATGATCGAAAATTACCGTACGGGTCTCGTCTGGAAGAATTTCATGTCGAATCCGGAGATCGGCGTCATGCTGAAGAAGCTCGACGCCGTGACCGGAAAACAGCAATAAACCTGGGATGATTCGCTGATCTGGGGGTGCGAGAAATGGAACGTAAGCGCTTCCGAGCCCACCATATCTGTTGATCTGCATGGCGCAAGGGTCGCCGAAGGTAAGCGTGTGCTATGGGGGTAGCCAAATCACTCGGCATGACCCGCTGGTCGTAGTACTTTGGTTACTTTCGCTCTCCCCCAAACGTAACTAACATCTGGTCCAGCCAGATTCCAGGGCACTCTCGGGTGGCTCTTGAATCTGCGAGACCTCCCCCGGAGACAACATGACCAACTTACTTCGTCAATTGTGGAAAGATGAACAGGGCCAGGATATCGCCGAGTACGCCGTGATGCTCGCTGTAATCCTGGTGATCGTAGTCGGCACGGTCCGACTGATTGGCTCCAAATCGAACACCGTCTTCTCGAACGTCGCCAGTTCGATCCAATAGCGGCAGCTGAGTTCGTCATCAGGGCTGCTCGGGATGAGCACCGGTTAGGCGCAGAATCAGGCTGGAGAAGCCCGGCCACGTCGGGGAGACTGCGAGTGTTCTTCGCTCGACCGGAAACAGCCCTCCCCATTCTTTAACGAAGTCGCGTAGCAGATAACGCGTGCGGCTCTTGGTCTAGGAACCGGCCTGTGAGCCTAGGCCTTCGCTTCGACTACCATGCGGCTCCGGCCTGACTCTATGCCATCGCTGGTAGGAATCGAGCAATCGACGGAGTTCTTTCCGTGGCATGTGCCAATGTGCGCCAGTGGAGTCCCACACGTAGATCCTCTTGGTGTTTAGCGGCAGCCAGCCAGTTCGATCGAGCACTTCCTCAAAGGACTTGCCGCGCGCGAGCATTTTCGGAATATCACAAGGGAAGAAGTAGTGGCTGGGGTCGAAACCTTTCTTCCGCTGGACGGCGACGCCTTGCACCATAACTGGTTTTGATCCGACATTGGTCACATGCACCCCGATGACCGGTGGTAGATGAGGTTGTCTGGAATCTCCTCGGTAAATCGCCTCGACCTTGAGGCGTCCTTTTAAACGAACGAAGCGCAGCACATTCCAGACGAGAACGATTGTTGCGACAATCGCACCCCACCAGGCTGCGATATCGCTGGGCGAAAAATGCCGCATGGCACCGGTCAGCCTTCCAAGCCAGGACGGAATCATAGCCTGCATCTCTATATATTGCGGCGTCGGACACTCAGCCTTCGGGTTCTATCTCGGGCGAGACGTATTAATCGTAATGTACCACTCTTATTCATGTACCTTTGGGCTACACAAGGACACGCCGCTGGGGTCAGACGCGATCGCACCGGTCGCCCTTGGCGGCAAACTACTCTAGAATTATTCGGACTGGAGCAAAGAAGAGATCCGCAACATTCGTGTCGCCTGTGGCATCTACAGACAAGCACGGGAACTTTTCGAAGAACCAAGGAGAATCGTCATGATTCTGGTTACTGGCGCAAGTGGCAACGTCGGCAAAGAAGTTCTCAAGCAGATGGCACATATTGGCGTCCAAGTGCGTGCGACGTTCCAATCTCCAAGCAGCGTAGCGAGTGCTCCCTCCGGAGTAGAAATCGCAATCATGGACTACAACAAGCCGGAGACGATTCGTGCGGCTCTGCAAGGTGTGGAACGGGTGTTCCTGGTCGGCCCGCCAACTCAGAAACTGGCTGCCCTGGAGCGGCAGGCCATGGACCAGATCAAGCAGTCTGAAGTGCAGCATGTGGTGAAACTCTCCGCCATGGGCGGACGCGAGGCTACTTTTCCGCGCTTGCACGCCGAGTCCGAGGACTACATCAAGAACACCGGAGTGCCGTACACGTTCCTTCGTCCGAACGGGTTCATGCAGAACCTCGTCAATTACAATGCCGCGACCATTAATGCCCAGAATGCGTTCTACGGATGTCAAGGGGAAGGCAAGGTCAGCCACATCGACGTTCGCGACCTCGCTGCCGTGGCCTTAAAGGCTCTGACAGAGAACGGCCATGAGGACAAGACCTACACGCTAACCGGGCCGGTGGCGCTCAGCAACCCGCAAATTGCACAGATACTCTCCGACGATGTTGGCCGTGAAATCCGCTATTTAGATCTACCATCCCAGCAATTCCAGCAAGCGCTGCTCGGGGCCGGGTTGCCGGAGTGGAGTGCGGACGCGCTGGTCAATTTACAAGATTCTTATCGTGCAGGAAAAGCGAGTAGCGTAACCAGCGATGTCGAGCAACTCCTGCGCCGGCGGCCAACCAGTTTTGAGCAATTCTCGCGCGACTATCGAGACGCATTCAGGAAAGAGGAACGGGCAGCAGGATGAACAATCTTTAATGGTCAGTGTTGCACGATTCTGGATAACCAGGTTCGCCGCTTCTTAGTCGCAGAAAGCTTCGCCCGCAGACCAGGAACCACCAGCGCTTGCTCGACAGTGGGCTCGTTTATGGCCGTGATCCGAAGCTCCAAAGCGTGCGCTTTATCAGCTGCTCCAGTGTTGTTGTAGGCGAGCACCAATTGCTGCATGGAATAAGGATTCCCGTCATCCTCTTCCAAGTGGGCAATTGCCTGTGCTTCCTTGCGCTCCAGTACTAACACGGAGCCTGCCGCTGCATGATAGGCGTGTTCAATGGTCGCGCCACGGCTGCTATCGGCCAGGTGTGACAATCGCTCTACTGCATTATGGGCCTCGGCGACCCGGCCAAGCGCTGCATTGCGGATGGCGCGAAGTTCAAGGATCTGGGCCCGCTCCTCTTGAAGATCGGCTTGCGAGATCCCTTCATTTTTCTGTAAAGCGGATTCCGCTCGATCGGCAAATCGCAAAGCCTCTCCGTTATCGGGCTGGTAGGCCGCCGCTATTCGGTACGCCTTGGCTTCCAGTCTGCCGAGATGTGCATCCCGCGCGTGTTCGGCAACTCCAGAAAAAGCGGCGTTGGCCTTACTGTGCCTACCCTCGCGAACGTAGGTGAGCGCCGACTGAATCTCGTATTCGATCCTTTCGCTGTCATTCGTGGCACTGCGAATCGCGACCGCATATTCCTTGCGGGCGGTCTCTTCCTCGCCCATCAAGGCATAGGTATCAGCAATACCAAGTTGAGCAAGGCGAAAACCGGGATCCAACCTCAACGCAGCCCGATAATGCTCGAGTGCGCCCTGGAAGTTCCCACCCTTGCGCAGGATCTCTGCATAGGACTGCTGTGGGGTTGGTTCTGTAGGAAGCAGACTCACGCACCGTTCCATGGCGGCAAAGGCACGTTGGAAATCGCCCGTAGCGGCGTAAATTTTGCCCAGATCGCCGAGCGCCGCAGGGTACTTTGAATCGATGGCGAGAGCGCGTTGCAGCAAACTTCTCGCCGGATTATAGCTCTTTTGATGCAGGAGCCAGTGGCCCGCAATATAGAGCAGCCGCTTGTCTTTCGGGTACATTGCTACCAGGTCATTCATGGCAGCAATGCCGGTGACGTAATTATCCTCGTGGATATTAACAATCCATTTAGTGAACAGGCGCTCGCCCGACGTGACACAACCGGTTGAGCGCTTGGCGTTAACCCGCGCCTGGGTTTCTTCGCTGGGATCGTTGGTGGTAAAGGAAATGAACGCCTGGATGAATGCACAATGAGGGTCTTTGGCCGCCGCGGTGCGCCAGCTTTGGAGGGCGGAATCCATCTTGTTCTTGACCAGGTCAGCCATGCCGCTCTCAAAGAGCGCTCTTGCCGCTGAAGAATGCGTACTGACAGTTAGGACGGACTGGGATCCAGAATTAGTTCGTGAAGCGCTGTGGCCGGGGGTAGACCTCGCTGACGCGAACACGCAACTAAATATGATGATAGCTAAACAAAGATGGCGTCGGACAAACATTGGATTATTGACCGGAAGCGTATCATGGCGGGCCGGGGATATTCAGGTTACTACCGTCACGTCGAGTGGTGCAGGCATCGGTCATTGCTCCCCGTGGCAGGAATGGGAGCAGCCTGCGGCCGAGGAACGAGTAGGTTCTCCAGGTTGGCCGTCAATGACAGCGCGCGACGATGAGGGTGATGTCGTCGGCTTGCGTGGCCCCGCTGAATTGCTCAACGCTTGCCTGGATAGCGGCCAGCAGTTCGTTTACAGGCAACTGTCTATTTTCTCGGATGAGCTCGGCGAGCCGCACTTCGCCATACTCTTCGCCCGGTGGGTTCGGCGCTTCGGTCACTCCATCGGTGCAAATCACCAGGAGGTCTCCGGGATATAGCACTTCCTCTTCGATCGGGCTTTCCCACTGGAGAAACAATCCCAGTACCGTTGTGGTGCTCGTCAGGCGTCTTATGGATCCGTCCACACGCAAGATCAGCGGGGCAACGTGGCCGCAGTTGGCGAACCGAAGCCTCCGGCAGGAGTCGTCATAAACGCCAAAGAACATGGTGGCATAGGACTCGTCGGTGGTGTTTTCATAGAAAAGACGATTCACCGATTGCAGAAGACGCGGTAGGTCATCCAGCGCGACTGCGTATTGACTGCGAAGATTTGCCTGCAGATTGGCCATGAGCAACGCGCCAGACATTCCTTTTCCAGAGATGTCCGCCAGAACGATCCCCAGGGTCCCCGGTCCCATGTCCAGAAAGTCATAATAATCGCCACCGACCTGGCGTGCCTGGACGCAGCCGCCAACGTACTCGAGTGTTTCAAGTCGCGGAAGGTTTTGTGGGAAAAGCCGGGCTTGCACGCGGCGGGCGATGTCGATCTCTACCGCGGCGCGGCGTTCCGCCTCCATCCGCTCAGCCATCTTCTCTGCAAGATCGATATTTTCCAGTGTGATGCCTGCCTGGCTCGCCACTGAATCCAGCAAGTGTTTGTCCTCGCTTGAGTAGGGTTCTTCCGACAGCCGCTGGCCCAGCACCAGCAAGCCAATCAATCTGCTGTTGCGCCCGAGAATCGGCACCAGGCATTCCGGGGCAAGCGGCCCCAAATCGCCGGCCGTATCAGGACCTTGCGGAATGTCCCAGGCTTTTCCGCGTTGTGCGATCTCCTTCAGGAGTGGCATCGTGGCTGGAATTATGTCCAGCTCGCGAGGAACGATCACAGCGCCAAAGCGGAAGGGGAACAGCGGCCGGGGAAGAGCCGATGGAATTGTGTTGAACTCTTCGCTCACCGATCTGCGTTCTGCAACAAGGTTTCCGTCTTCCGCCTCCAGGTAACAAGAAATCGATTTTGGATGCAGGGCCCCCTTTATCTGGGTCTGCAGCAACTTCGCGAGTTCATGGCGGTCCGTGACGGTCCGCGTTTTCTCCGCCAGGTCCTGGAGGATGACGCGCGCGTCGTACGCGCTTCGGAAAAAAGCTCGGTCAATCCTCACGGTTCCCTTCTTCACGAGGGGGGCCGAACTCCACACCAGCACGATTCCGAACACAGCGCTCAAGGTCATCCCCACATTCGAGTCTGCCTGAACAAAGCGGGCAAAAACATGAGTAAAGACGCCGATCGCTATCGCTGCCGCCGCAAAAAGCAGCACTAGGAACCCTCGTTGCACCAGAACGTACCGCGCACTGCGCCTCAGCAGGACCGGGATTTCCAGCACTCGGTGTTTGACCACCGCGTAAGCAAAGGACAGCGGCCATACCGACGATAGGAGCACGACAGACAGCTGCCACAAAACCAGGGGTACATTTACAGGTCCTCCCATAAATGTGGCTCCCGTCGCTAGCCCAATAGGCACAACACCAATCACCGTACCCCAAAGCATGACGTGTGCTTTGCGCCGAACCTGAGCGTCAGGCGAAAACGATTTGTTAGACTTTAGCGACACCAAGCCGAGTATCGTTGTACCCAGAAAAGATCCAAGGAACACGACTCCAGAGCTCGGCCAGCCGTGAGAGGCGGGCACGGGCAATCCAGCCTGCGCTGCGAGAGCCCAGGTCATTAAGGCGGTACCGGGCCAACGAGTATCGAGGTAGAGCGGCAAGGCTCCGCCTGCAATCAAGCAACGGAGCCCGATAGGAACTGCGGTGATTATCGCCACCCCAAGGAGAAGATATTTCAGCCACCGAAGCTTTCGATCAAGGGGCGAGGAGGCCGGAAATACGGCAAAGAAGTAATAAAACAGGGCAACCGACAACCAGGACATTACGATTTTGTAGCTGACAGCAAATCCCCGTAGGTGTGGCGGAATTGCGCCTTCGAACAGGGGGCCGTCCGCGAGAAAACCGCCAAAAAGCAGCGCCAATAGCCACGCGTTAGGGTCATCAGGCCGCAGAAACAAGACTGCGAGGCCGACGACCAGGAAACCCAAAGGGTAGTAACCGAGAGGCAAGCTCAACAGGTCTTCCAGCCGAGTCATATGCATGGGCGTGGGATTGCCGCCGCGAAGCACAACTCTTAATCGCCGCTCGCCAGGCGAGCCGGGGCGTTCAACGGTAAGTTCGACAGAGTCCCTCTGGCCGACAATAATCGCCTCATAGAAAGGACGAAGGTTGTCCAGTGTATGTCCGTCTATTGCGACAATGCGGTCCCCAGGCCGGAGACCCGCCTGCTCAGCAGGGCTCCCGGAGAACACACTACCTACCCACATGGAGTGAGCGGCTGCTGAATACTCGTAGCTCGTAAAACCCGGTTGCGGTGTCGGGTGCTTTACGTGCAGAACCCATAGGAAGCTGTAGGTTGTAGTGGCCGCGGCAAAGAGTACCGCCAGCGCTATGACTAAAGCTCGGGGCAGTTCTGGCCAATGACGGGAGGAAACAAGAGGTCCTTGGAGAGGATTTGCCACAGGTGCAGGCTACGATGGTGACCTGCCGGAGTCAATCAAGCCTGCAATCAGAATTGTTGTCCGCAGATGACAGAGCAATGCGGAAGTTAATCGGGGCTTTTCAAGTGCCGAACGCCGACCGTTTGTCAGGCAGACCTAAAATCAACTCCGGGCTCGAGAATGACATCGGAGTTTACCGCTTTCCAGCGACAAAAACTGCGATGGTGGCACCCACGAACACGATCTGTAGGAGCGTTCGAGGAAGCAATGCTTCAACCGGACGGCCTCCAATCGTCATGCGATGTTGTGCTGCATGGATGTTTGCGGGGAAGACTGCCAGCAGCATCAGCGTTAACCCTAGACTGGCATAAGGCGCTATCTTCGGCAGCATAAGGCCGATTGCGCCCAGAAGTTCCAAAATTCCAGTCAGAGTGACCAGCAAATCGGGCCGGGGAAGAGAGGGTGGAACCATACAAATGAGATCGGGGCGACGTTTACCCCAGTGCGCCGAGGTTGTCAGGAGGGACATGCCCGCCAGAGCAAGACGCAAGGATGTCCACCAGCCGAATGCGAACGGAATCCGGAACACGATCAGGATACTGAGCAACCCAAACAGTGCGACCAGAACAATGAAAGGGATCATGAGATCACCTCACTTCCCTAAAGATGTGATGGAGTATACAGTGCCAGCCTTGGCCAAAAATCTGGAGCTAACCCATGGACCGGGCAATCCAAACTTCTATATGTCGCATTCCGTTGAGGCAAATCAAGTGCCGTCTTTGCGCCTGGATGGGCAAACCAGGACCGCTTGGACGTGATATCGGAGGTGGTGAATGAAGATGAATGAACTCTTTCGCGGCCAACTGGAAGCGGAGGCGGAGCGGACCCGCCGTGCGCTGGAGCGCACACCCGAAGGGCAGGATGACTGGAAGCCTCACGAAAAATCCATGCCCTTCGGCCGCCTGACCATGCTCGTCGCCAGAATGCCATCTTGGCTGGCCTTGATCATCAGCCGAGACGAGCTGGAACTGAATCCACCAGGGGGCTCGAACGTAAGCCAGCGTCCGCTGCGCACGAGGACTGAACTAGTACAGGCGCTGGATGATGGCGTCGCCGAAGCGCGAATTGCCTTAGGCGGCACTACCGATGAGCATCTATTGAAACCCTGGAGGTTGCTGGTTTCCGGACGTGTTGTTAGCGAGGAACCGCGGCAGGTTGTGATACGTGATACCTTCACGCATCTAGCCCATCATCGCGGACAGCTGACGGTCTATCTGCGCCTTAACGAAGTGCCCGTCCCGGCGATATACGGCCCCTCGGCCGACGAGGCGAGGTTTGATTAAGCGTCAACCAAATATCCAGATGCTAGCTGGAGAATCCTACCGCTCCGATCGCAGTTTACAGACTGTATGTCATTCGCTGCGAAATCAGCAGGTCGTCGATTTTGTGCATAGCGCAATGAGCGCGGGTTACGTCGAATACTTCTGCACTGCAGTTGCGCAAGTGAGGGACATGCTGGACGAAGCTTTTGACAAACTAGCTCTGAGCCAGAGCGATGCCATTAGCCCGGCTAAGCTTGTCGAAATCACTTCCTTCCTTCTCGAAAATACCTTCAGAAAGCACGACAGTGCGTATTGGTTCAATCGGGCATATCACGAATACAAGACCTGTATTAAGCCTGAGACTGATTTCCAGCAATTGAAGGACCTGATCCCCGGGAGAAGCGTGCTTGATTATGGTTGCGGTAGCGGATATCTGTCTGCGCGGCTTTATCTGGGAGGATTCAAAGTATTCACCACCGATGTTCTGGATTACCGATATGAAGAGGCGAAACACCTCCCTTTCATTCGAATGAGCTCTGCGACGGATGTTCCATATACGGAGAACAGTATTGATGCAGCATTGGTCCAGGCTGTACTCCACCATGTAAATCCAGACGACTTGCCGATCGTGATCCGACGGCTGGGCCGCATAACCAAATACCTGGTCATCAAAGAAGATACGTACGACCTGCCGCCCGACCTGGAGGGGCGTGACGGGTTACTGGCTGCTCAGCCTTTGCTCAGAGCTTTTGTCGGAATGCCGCGCGACGCGCAGTACCAGGCACTCGTTCTGATCGATTTCTTCGCGAATGCTATCGCTCAGGGTATTCCAGAAATGAACATGCCGTTCGAGTTCAAGACGATCAGAGAGTGGCAACAGATTCTGAGTGTTAATGGGTTCAGTGTTGAAAGGATTCTTGTTGTCGGTTTCGAACCAGGGCGGGTGCATAAGAGTTGTCATGTTTGGTTGTTGTGCAAGCGCACGATCTGAGAATCGGATTTGGACGGCGTCTGCCTTAGGGCAGACTGAATGTGTACAATGCGCTTCCCGCGGCGATAGCGATGTACTGTTTCCGATCCAATGCGAACGTCATGGGCGCCGCGTATACCGCTCCGCCGGTCTGAAAGTGCCATAGCGGCTTGCCGGAAGCCGCATCCAGGGCGATGAAGTTGCCCTCGGCGTCACCGGTGAACACAAGCCCTCCAGCGGTCGACAAGACACCGGACCAGGAGGGCGAGGGGTGGCGAAATTCCCATTTAATTTTTCCACTTGCCGGATCGATGGCGCGGAGCGCGCCCCAGTAGGGCTCGGTGTCGTCCGCAGGGAAGTAAGCGCTGCCGTAGTAAGCATGTCCGGCCTCGTACGGCTGAGGGGCGGTGCTGAATATGTCACACTGCTCTCGCGCGTTGACGTAAAAAAGACCCGTCTGCGAATCGAAGGTAGGGGACATCCAATTAGTCGTGCCGGCGGCGCCAGGACAAATGCGACGTCCCTCCGGAGTGGGCGCGCTTCCCTTCATCGCGACCGGGCGGCCGTCGGCATCCTTGGTGTCACTCCAAGTGACTTTACCGTAGGGATTCGCCAAGAGTAGTTTGCCGCTGGCTCGGTCTACTACGTAGAAGAAGCCGTTGCGGTTGGCTTGGGCGATCAGGTGCTTCGCTCCCTGATCGATCATCACGGGGACCTGAGTCGCGTCCCAGTCGTGCTCATCGTGGCGAGTAAACTGGAAGTACCAGTTAAGCTTCCCCCTATCGGCGTCAAGAGCCAGGAGGGTGTTGCTGTATAAGTTGTCACCGGCGCGCCCTTCACCGCGATTGGAAGGCGAAGGATTACCGGTAGGCCAGAATAGTTGATTGGTTTCAGGATCGTAGGTACCTGTGATCCAGGCAGGTGCGCCGCCAATCTTCCAGGAGTCGCCTTCCCACGTGTCATGGCCGGGCTCGCCCGGAGCGGGCACGGTGTAGAAGCGCCATTTTTGCTGGCCGGTGTCGGCATCGTAGGCATCAATGAAACCGCGGATCCCATACTCTCCGCCCGAAACACCGAGGATAATGAGATTCTTAACTGCCAGCGGCGCGAGGGTGAAGCTATACCCATTCTTGTAGTCGACGGCAGCAACGTCCCAAATGACGTTTCCTGTCTTTGCGTCAAGTGCCATGACGTGAGCGTCGAGCGTGCCGAGAAAAACCTTGTCTCCAAGAATGGCGACGCCCCGATTGACGCGGCCACAACACGGGCGGATATCTGCTGGCAACTGACGCTGGTAGAGCCAGATGGGGCGCCCGGTGTGCGCATCGAGGGCGAAGACACGATTATCCGGACCGGTGCCGTAAAGGATCCCGTCGACGACAAGCGGTGTAGTTTCAAACTTGCCCGTTGCGCCGGTTTGATAGACCCACTTGACCACGAGCGAGTGGACGTTTGCGGCGTTGATCTGGTCGAGCGTGCTGAAGCGACGGCCAGCGTAGTCCCCTGAATAGGTAAGCCAGTTTTGAGGTTCCTTCGAGGAGTTTGCGATGCGGGCGGCTGTGACTTGTGCGCGGGCGTCGATCGCCAAACCGCTCAAAACGAGCAGAACGCACAATGCATAATTGAGCCTTGTGACTCTGGTTGCCCTCATTTCGCCCCCACGCTGAGCAGGTAGGTAACAAGGTCTTGCAGGTCTTTGTCGCTCAACAAACTCGTGTCATAGGCCGGCATGAGCGACGTACGGGTCTTCTTAAAGGAACGCAATTTGTCTTTTGCGAACGTGTGAATCTGTTGGTTTGCGTCCATCACTTGAACGGTGAAACTGTCCTCGTTCAGCGTGACACCGGTTATCTGTTTGCCCTCGGGGGTCACAACGGTCACTGTTTCGTATTCTTGAGGGAATTCCTTCGTGGCTTCAGTAAGTCCTTGTGCCAGCCTTCGGCTGGGATTGCGGACGGAATCGACGATGTAGCCGGCGGCACGGGCGCCGCCAACGCTGGTCAGGTCCGGCCCCAGGCGCCCGCCCTTGCCTTCCAGCATGTGACATCCCGAACAGTTGGCATCTCCATAAAAGAGCTCTTTGCCATGTGCAGCATTTCCCAGGGGGTGCTCTGGTGTCTTGACCTGGACGCTTCTTAAATAGGCAATGACTTGCCAGATTTCTTCGTCGGTCATCCCGACACCTTGGCCGGTCGTTCCATTGGGAGGCATCGCGGTCCCAGCAACTCCCTGGTTAATGGTGCGGAACAGTTCGGCGTCGGAATCTCCATGGCGCTTTCGAGCACGTGTCAGATCGGGACCACGACCTCCTCCACGTGCGCCAAGCCCGTGGCAGAACGCACAGTTGATGCGGAATTCGAATTCGCCCGCCTTGGCCGCTTTGGGATCACCGGCAAAAGGATTGTGATCCTGCGCACCGAGCAATGCGCTCGCCAGCATCAGCATGAGTAGTGCCGGTAATCCCGGGGCCGAGATTAAAAAAGCCGTCGGCCAAAATAGCGTGCGCCGAAGCAGCATGTCTGGTTTCACGGGCATAGGCCACCACTTCTTCTCATCACGCAATTCCGGGAAGAATACCACCGGGAAATCAACTGGGGACCAATTTCCTAAACCAGAGTCTGGGCCTATCGCACTTCTTCGGAATTGCATCAATTTAAGGTACTTGACTCGGCATCGAAATGGAGGTAATTTGGCAACAATCGTGACTTGCTAATTCCGTCACTCCAGGTGAGCTTGCCGGCTCACCCTCAATCCTCGAAAGGAAAATCCCTATGCTAAAGGAACCGATCAACAAACGACAGCCCGCTAGCGGGATGACCCCGAACCTTGAGGAACAGATCCGCTGCCGCGCCTATCAATTCTACGAAGAGCGCGGCCGCGAACATGGCCATGACCTCGAAGATTGGCTCCGTGCACGCGCGGAGATTACTAGGCAGAAAGTCCGCACCATGAGTGCCTCCTAAGAAAACGAATGAGAGAACCTAAATCAGCAGCATGGCAAGACCTTTATCGTGATGCCATCTTCGAAACCGACTTGCAGAAGGCTTTGGAGCGCATCGTGCTGGCGCAAACCGCGATTGATACTCGCTTGCAGCAAGTGAACCCGGGCCAGCAGTTGCAAGAAGTCCGCGACATGGAGTACGCGCTAAGCCAGCTGAGTATTCTGCGTCGGACCATGCTGTGACGCTGGCGACTCCAGTTACGTCAGGGAGCACGGGTTCGTGTCGCGGTTAGCGCCAGACTAGCGTTGTCACCGAACCTGCCTGCAGGGAAACTTCTGCGCTTTTTCCACTCATCTGCAATTGCACTTTTCTTTCAGTGCCCGGGTTGGTCAGGACGAGTACCCGTTCACCATCTTGATTTTCAAACCCCGCATGAGACAAGTTCGCGGCCCTGCTTTGCGTATCGAAGCGCCGTGCATTGCGACGCACCGACCGGGAGTAATGAGCAAAAGCCCAGAACTGTCCGCTGCGAGTAATCTCGTGCGTCTGGGAGTGAATGGTCACCATCCCACCGCAGGAAAACGGTCCAATGTTCGGGCGTCCACGTTCGTCTAGGGCAAGATTCCAACCTGTGATGGAACGGCACCAATTCCGCAGAATCATGCTATAGCTGGTGCTCCACTCGCACCAGTCCGTGGCGTAGTTCGGGGCCGTGTATTCCGGACCGCCTTCCGTCCAATACATCGGGACATCAGGAAAAGCATCATGTACGCGTCCCATCCACTCCGCCTGACCAACATAGCCATGCCACGCGATTGAATTGGCGTACTTGCGCACATCCGCTGTTTCCAGTTCTCCAATTGCTCGACCCCACAGATTGTAGTTGTGGTCAATCAGCCAGATTTGCGTCTTGATGCCATTGCTCTGGAAGACCGGTCCGAGATTCTGGCGCACGAAATCGGCTTCGTATTCCTGCGGCCAAATGCATGCCGGCATGCGCCCATCCTGGTCGGTGTCCACTTCGTTCTGAACCGTGACCGCCTGCACAGGTACACCTTCTGCTTCATACCCCTGCAGAAATTTCACAAAGTAATTGGCATAGGACCGCATGTAGGCGCGGCGCATAGAACCGCCCAACATGGACCCGTTCGCCTTCATCCATCCCGGAGGACTCCAGGGGGACGAAAACAGGAAGAGATCGGGATTGTGTTTCCGCGCCTCGCGCAGCATGGGCAGGATGTACTCGCGGTCATGATCAATGGAAAAACGCTTCAGGTCGGGATCCAGCTCCCCCTCGTCATAGCTGTAAACCTTGGTTGAGTAGTCGCTCGACCCAATGCAGGTTCGGCAGACACTCAAGCCCATCTCCGACGGATGAAAGAGTATGCGAAAAAGCTGCTCCCGGCTGGCCGGCGACAGTTGATTGAACATGTAGCAGGCTGCGTCTGTGAAGGCCGCGCCGAAACCCAGAATCTCCTGAAACTTCTTTGCCGGATCGAGCACAATCGAGTTTTCCCCTACAGCACCGGCAGCTGAGAGCCACGCAACCGGAGGAGCGGGCGCAAAACGCTTGTCAGCATACGTGACGCGCACAGAAATGTTGCCGGACGCCGCGTCGCGATAATTGGCATTATCCTCACCGGTCGCAAGATTTTTCGCGCTTAGTGCTGCCAACCCGATGGCCGAAACTTTTAGGAAGTCCCGTCGCGTATTTTCCATAGAGGTCGCTCTCCTGAATAGGGGCGTGATTCGAATCCTGGATCCGGTACCAAGACTAAACTCAACAGCAGAACTGTCATCCTACCAGACAAGGCAAGCCGCTCTTTTTTGGTACACTGACGCTCCGGTTTCAAGCGACTTATCACGAAATGAGAATGCGATTCACCTTGTTATGCAATTATGCAGGTTTGCAGTACTTCTCCTAGCTATTCCCGCCGCCGCGGGCGCGCAGATTGACAAAGGTCATTGGAGCCTTGTCTGGAGCGATGAATTCAATGGTCGTAATCCCGCGGTAGATGCAACCAAATGGGTGATCGAGACCGGAGGTGGAGGCTTCGGCAACGACGAACTGGAATACTACACTGCGCGACCACAGAATGTGCAGGTGCGGCACGGAAATCTGATTGTTAAGGCACTCAAGGAAAACTACACCGGCCCCGACGGAGTGACGAGGGGCTATACCTCGGCTCGAATAAAAAGCCAGACCAAGTTCAGCCAAGCCTATGGCCGATTTGAAGCCCGCATCAAGATACCTCGCGGCCAGGGTCTCTGGCCAGCTTTCTGGATGCTGGGAGATGATATCGACAAAGTTGGCTGGCCTGACGACGGCGAGATCGACATCATGGAGAATATTGGGAAGGAACCATCAGTGGTCCACGGCACAATCCATGGACCCGGATATTCCGGCGCGGGCGGTATCGGCGACTCCTACCCTTTGCTCCACAACCGCCGCTTCGCCGACGATTTTCATATTTTTGCCATCGAGTGGGAGCCCGAACTGATTCGCTTCTGCACTGATGGCCACCTCTACGCGACCCGCACGCCGAAAGACTTGCCTGCCGGGAAGAAATGGGTCTTCGATCATCCGTTCTTTATTATCCTGAACGTCGCAGTCGGGGGAAACTGGCCGGGCAACCCGGATGCGTCCACCGTGTTTCCCCAGACTATGTTGGTCGACTATGTTCGCGTGTACCAGCGAACGAAGCCCTGAGAAAGTCGCGATTTCGGAAACTGTGATAATTCTTCAATGCCATGCGAACTCTGATTATTCTCGGAACCCTGCTTTTCCTTCGCCACGGCATCGGCACAGCCACAACTCCTGCTCGTTCCGGTACCAACCAGTGTTGCGCCAGGAACTGGGAGCCTTCCCATTACGCGGTCGTTCCCCTTGGCAATCACTGGCTTTCATGACAGCCGAGTCGACCGCGGATCGGTCAGTCCTTCGCCGCCACAACTACCATAACTCTGCTGCAGACTCGCGTGCCGGAGGGCAATGCGAGGACGTGTAATGAGCCTCAACACTTTGCTCGTTATGGAGGTTCGGCCTCTAGGCGACTTCCCTGCAGGGGCTCTGATTTCAGCAATTGGCGCGCCAGCCGCGGTATTACTAAGGGCAGCACTAGTCGGAATCTATGAAGTGGGGGTGTCGCTCACTCGCCCTTCGGTCCGCTCAGCCTGAAGCGGACTCCTCGGGCTCGATGGTACCGACTGAGTACGATAGGTCCACGATGGCGGAAGCGAGGCTCCATCGGGCCCGCAACTTAAATTTGCATGTGAAATCCGTTCTTCGATCAAGCTATGTGCCGGAGCCAGGGAACACACTGGATCGGTTGCGGCTTCGTCGCCCGTGACCAGGAAGGCTTGGCAGCGGCAGCCACCAAAGTCCAAGGTACGCCGGTCGCAGCTTCTGCAAGGTTCCGGCATCCAGTCTTCTCCCCGAAATCGGCGGAACGACCCGGAGTCTTCCCAAATCCAAGACAGAGATTTTTCTCGTACATTTTCGAAATCCATTCCGGGAATAACGGTAGCGGCGTGGCAGGGCAAGACGCGCCCCGAAGGATCGACCAGCATGAGTTGGCGGCCCCAGCCTCCCATGCAAGGTTTGGGAAAGCTGGCGTAGTAATCCGGTGTCACGAAATCGACTTTGATTCGACCTTTGAGACGTTCTTGCGCTCGCTGCACGATCAAAACGGAGCGTTGAACCTGCTCGCAAGTGGGTAGCAGCCACTCGCGGTTTTTCAGAGCCCACCCGTAATACTGAACATTCGCAATCTCGATGCGCTGCGGACCCAGCGATTCCGCAAATGAGATTATTGACTCGAGGCGATCCAGGTTATGACGGTGCACCACCAGATTGACAGTAAAAGCCAGGCTCTTACACTCGTGAATAAGGTTGGCGAGAGCCACTTTTCGGGCATGGACGGGTACACCCGCCACACGATCGGCGGAGCCCTCGTCAGAATCCTGAAAGCTCAATTGCAGGTGATCCAAGCCTGCTGCGATCAACGAGGCCAGCTTTTTCTCATTCAGCCCTATTCCTGACGTGATCAGGTTCGTATACAAATCAAGGGAATGTGCGACCGAAACTAACGAATTGAGGGCGCTGCGGGCCAGCGGCTCTCCACCGGTAAAGTGCACCTGAAACATTCCGAGTTTCGCCGCCTGTTCTAGAACCTGGATCCACACTTCGGTTGGAAGCTCCTCGAAATTCGCACGGAGTTGCAGTGGATTAGAGCAATACACACAATGGAGTGGACAACGGTGTGTCAGCTCGGCGATCAGCGCCAATGGTGGGGTTGTCATCAGAAGTCAATCACTCGCCGCTGCTGCAGGCGGCTCAGAAAAGACTCGATCTCTTGTTCCATCTGCTTGGGGTCCGCTGATTGATAGCGGCTCTCCATTTCGACGAGAATCTCGGCAAATGTGCGCCTGCCGTCGCAGAGTCGAAGGATATCGATAGCGGTGCCTTTCAATCGCAAGACACCTTCTGGAACCAAAAGCGCTCCGGCACCATCCTCGCCTTCGCGAACGCGGCAGCCAACCGCCAGTCGCGGCTGTGACGAGCTATTGAGGGTATTCAATCTTGCTCCGGACGAAAAGCTCCGGGCGGAGGCCACCCGGGCTGAACATAAGCGAAGTACAAGGCATCGAGTTGCGCCCAGAGCAGGTCGCACTTGCGCGTGAGAGCTCGAACCGCCAGCTCCTGCTCATTGCGGTTGCGGGCATGTTCATACACCCAATTAAAGGCAAATTGCGCATCTTCGGGGGCTTGAGAAAGCCGGGCTTCAAAGTAGCCGAGCGCATCGCTAAGCCATGCATAATGGCGGCGTAAGGAATCCAGCCGTACAGCGATCAGGCGACTCGCAAATAATTCGGTGAGCGATGAGGCAACTGCTTCCAGCAAAGTTCCCCGTTCGACCAGCGCGAGGTAAGCGTCAACCGCATATCGCACGCCGGGCAGTAGTTCCGCGCAGGCGGTCACCCGCTCGCGCGCCAGTCCCGTGGCCTCAGCCAGTTTCAACCAGCGTTCCAGACCTCCGTCTCCGTCGCGGCCGTCCTGGTCGAGCAGCCGCTTTCGCCAGGCACGCCGAAACTCGAGATCATCGCTGCGGGAAAGAATGATGGCGTCCTTCATGGGGACACGGCTCTGGTAGTAGTAGCGATTCAGCACCCAGGCCTGAAGCTGTCCGGGTGTAAGACGCCCTTGGTGCATCAGCAGGTGGAAGGGGTGGCGGTGATGGTAGCGATCCTCCCCAATTGCCTCCAGACGTCCAGAAAATTCTTTCTCGGTCAGGAGGCGCGCGCTTGTTTCGGGTACTGCAACCTGAATTCCCATCCATCCTCCGCTATTTCCCACCCAGCCTCGATTACTTCACGATACTGCTGGCTGTCTTTATCCAGAACGGGATTGGTGTTGTTGATGTGAATAAAAACCTTGCGTGGCCGCCCCAGTTTTGCAAGCCGCTCGAGGCTCCCGCCCCGCCCGGAGATAGGTAGGTGACCCATTCCAGTGGCGCTGCGGAAGCCCCGCTTCAGGCCGATCAGTTCATCGTCAGACCAGAATGTCCCATCAAACAGTAAGATGTCGCAGGAGTCGAACAGCTCTAACAGCTCATCTTCCACGGCGGGTGCAGTTGGAAAGTAAGCCAATCGTCCGCCCCCGTCGCTCGCCGCAACTACGAGACCCAGGACCGCTTCCTCAGGATTCAAATCGGTCCCGCTTCCATCCACGTAGGCTGGAAAGGAACCGGATAGAGCAACGGGCTGACACTCTAAATAAGGAATCGAGTCCGGAGTCGCCAAGCGGAACCTTTCACCGGGCAGAATATCCGTCCAGACACTCTGCCAAGGCTGCCGGGACAGCATGTTAAAGAAGATATTGCGCTCCCTGAGGAGCCGCCGTAAGGATCCCGTCGAGTAGATTTGAAGGGGCTCGAGCTCTCGCAGTAGAAGGAGTCCGAGTACCTGGTCCAAGTCGCCCCCGGTGAGCACTACCCCGGCAATCGGACTGTGACGGAACGCCCCGTTGTCCACCATAGTGCTTGCCGCGCCGCCCTCGGGCCGGGAGTGTAGCTCCGGTGTGCTCTCGATCTGCGTGCGCAGATCGGGGGAGGCGTTCAGCAGGAACCAATCTTTATCGTCGCCGCTGATCGCTATTTGACATTGCGAGCGGGCGCTTGATTGCAACGTCCGCTCGCGTATGCCCTTGCAATTGCGGCAGGCACAATTCCACTGCGGAAAGCCGCCTCCAGCAGCGGAGCCCAGTACCTTGACGCGCACCGTGTTGGTTTATAGCGTTGCCACGGCATATGAGTTGATCTCACACGCCACGGAAATGTCTTCAAAATCGGGTGTAACCCATTCCATGTGCATAGCTCCTTTGATGCTCAAAGACTTCGTTTTGTTTCGCCCAGCGGTTGTCACCGCCGCAATTTACCATTCCTAGAGGCGGCGAAAGCTTTTTATGGCAGTGTAAAAGCTACCACAGCATCGCCAACAGGGTTGGGCGGAAAATTAGCCCTGTCGGGGACATTCCCGCCAAAATCGTTCACGATGTATTCCTTGCCATTCACCACGTAGGCGACCGGGGCTCCTTGCGCCCCACCTCCATTGGAGATGGTCGTGCCATCGAACGTAAACAACATTTCCCCGGTGGCCGCATTCACCGCGTTGAACTTGCCGTTGCCCTCGCCAAAGAACAACAGGTCGCCGGCAATGAGTACGCCCGATTTCGCGGGCTGATCGATCTGGATCTTCCACACCAGCTTGCCCGTAGTGGTGTCGGTCGCACCGTACAAGCCAAAATTCGTTACTCCTTCTTTCGGAGTCAATTCGTCGAACGTGGAGCCCAGGAAGAGGCCGCCTGAATTGGGGCCTTTATTGTTCGGGTAGGTGAAAAACGTGGTCGGCTCGTATCGTGTTCCGTAGTAGACGTACTTCGTCCGGGGACTATATCCTTGCGCGATCCCCTCGCAGCCGCCATCATCTCCCGGCACTATCAGGTATGTCTGCTGCTGCGGAAGCGTGTACTGCGGCGCCAACTTAACGCCCGACGGCAGCAAGGTAGTGTCGATCGTGCCAGGAATAAATTTTAGCGGCGTCAGCGGTTCGACCGATGAAACCGGTTGCGTTGGGGACGGATGTTGCCAGCCGGGGGTGGTCGGAACCTTGACCTCTCTCACTGGAAACACCGGATGGCCGTTTCGCCGATCCAGGATGTAGTAGTTCCCGTTCTTGCTGCAGTGGCCGAGCGCCGGGATAGTCTGACCACCTCTGCGGACGGGGAACAACACAGTTGTCATCGTGCTGTCATAGTCCCAGAGATCGTGGTGCGTCTCCTGGAAATACCAGCGCACCTTGCCGGTGGCGAGGTCGAGAGCGACCGTCGAAGAAGAATACAGATTGTCGCCCTTGCGGTCGACTCCGTTGATGTCAGGGGCGGCGTTCCCAGTGCCGAAGTAGACGAGGCCCAGTTGCGCATCGATCGAGGGCGTCTGCCACGCCATAGCGCCCCCCGCCCTCCAGGAATTACCGGCCCAGGAATGCGGTTCCGTGGTGTAGAAGCGCCACGCAACCGTGCCACTATCGGTGTGGAGCGCGATGACCTGGCCACGAACCTGATACTCGCCTCCGGATAGAGCCACTATGACCAATCCATTCGCGGCCTGGGGTGCCATGTTGATGGCAACCCGGGTGTGAAAGTCGGCCACGGTGTTTTTCCAGAGAACCTCGCCGGTTTTCGCGTCCAGGGCTACCACGACGTCGTCAAGGCGGCCATAGATAACCTTATCTGTTCCAGAACCTGAGCCCGGGACAAAAATGACGCCGCGGTTATTGCGCCCACAGCAGACAGAAATCTGATCCAGAGAAGGCATTTCCCCGGGCATCTCGATAGGCTTGTAAGACCACTTCTGTTCGCCTGTGGCTGCATCCAGCGCAAATACATCATCGTGGCCATCGGTGATATACATCGTGCCATTGACCACGATCGGAGAAGTCTCCAGTTCAGCCTTGTCATCGAGTACCTTCGTGTGAAATACCCAAGCGACCTTGAGGTTGGCAACGTTGCTGGGATTGATCAGATCGACATCCTGGAAGCGGGTGTTGGCCAGGTCGTTGCCATAATGCAGCCAGTTAAGCGTGGTAGCCAGCGCTGCCTTTGCGGCCGGCGGCCCGGCCAGCAAGAACTGCCCACTGATCAACAACATAGCGACCGCGAGCAGCAACACAGTGATGCCCAACAAAGGAATTCGTTCTTTCACGGTGACAATTCTCCTCGGAGTCTCGTCGGCTGGGAGCCGAGCGTAGCTAACTCCGCGTTTGGCTGGTTAACGTTGCTTGGTGACGATAAGGAGCGACGTTATTTTCGAATCCACCTTGCGGTCGAGGAGGCGCCTTCTTCCCACTTTGGAAGCGCCAGAATTTTCGGGGCCCAAACCTCGGAATAGAGAAACCTTGGACACAACGGAGACCTTCGAAGTAGCCAGGGGGTACGCTACTCTCGCTGGCGTTCGCGTGTCAAGCTCACAAGGCCCTCCAGGCCCTCCACGGCCCTGCACAAAGTGATTTTGGGGCGACAGTTCTTCTTTGCGCTACATCAAGGACGGATGGCTCGATGTGTGGTGTCGTATGCAACTCGGAACCTGGGGACGTCAATCATCAGAGCCAAGGTGGGGGAGAACGATATGACCGGATTTGTTCGCAGACTGTGGAGTGACGATCAAGGGCAGGACATTGCTGAATACGCAGTGATGTTGGCGGTTATTCTTGTACTCGTCGTGGGGACCATTCGACTCGTCGGGACTAAATCGAATACCGTGTTCTCCAACGTGGCTAGTTCTATCCAGTAGGAGTTTGATACTTCCCCCACACATTCTCCTTCGTCAATTGAATGCATCTCTCCGTCTCAAACACTTGAGCTGTCCCTCCAGGTTTGCCTTTCTCGTTTTTTTCTCGCATCATACTGTTGACGTCTAAGCACGTCGTCCCCAGGTAATCGTGGCGATGCTTGCTGGCAAGTTAAATCGTTCTTCTTTCTGCAGGCGCGGATGGTCGTTGCCCAAGGTGATCGCCTTGGTCGCTGTCCTTTCTTGTTGCATTCGATCGAACGCACAGGACACTCCAACCGACAACCAGACTGCGAGTATTCACGGCAGCGTCCTGAACAGCGTCACGCGTGAGCCGATAAGCCGCGCACTCGTCGTCTCCTCTGACAACCGGTTCGCGACCATGACAGATGATCAGGGGCATTTTGAATTCGTTCTTCCGGAGACCAGCCCTGACAAATCCGCCGACGGTGCTGAGGGCTCCAATGGAACTGTGTCCAGACTCTCAAGCGATCCGCCTTTTATTTTTCCAACTGCTCTCACCGCCCGAAAACCAGGATTCTTGCCCGACAGCCCCGGAGTTCAGAACTCCCAGCCGGTTACGCCGAATCAGGAGCTGACGATCCTGCTCGTGCCCGAAGCCTCCATTGTGGGACGGGTTGTATTCCCCACTTCTGACGGCTCCGACAAGGTCGAAGTAGAGATATATCGGAGACAAGTCCAGGAAGGCCGAGCCCACTGGATTTCCGCGGGCAGGGTCACAACCAGATCCAATGGGGAGTTCCACTTTGCTGAGCTTGCTGCAGGCACATACAAGCTGTTCACACACGAATTATTGGACCGCGATCCACTAACCTTCAACCCGCACGGACAGCTGTATGGATATCCGCCTGTCTACTTTCCCGCGGCAAACGATTTTGCATCGGGCAGCACTATTTCGTTATCGGCAGGCAAGATTTTTCATGCGGATTTGACTCCAGTGAGAAGGGCTTACTATCCGGTGAAAGTCCGCCTCAACAACGTAGCGGCCGGTGTTCCGACTGCAGTGGTTGTTTCGCTTCACGGCCACCATGGTCCAGGGTATTCCCTCGGCTATAACGACAGGACGCAAACCATTGAAGGCATGCTGCCGGACGGAACATACACGCTGGAAGCCATAAACTTCGGACCTAACGGGGCGACCGGATTGCTGAATATCACGGTGAAAGGTGCGGCCGTGGAAGGGCCAACCACGACATTGGTTCCTAACGGCTCGATTAGCGTGAATGTAAGAGAACAATTCACTGGTGAGAACAATCCAGAGACGAATGGTCTAGGCGGGGCTGATGGCATCCGGCGGGATCGCGAGCGCTACGTCAACGTGAGGTTAGAGCCGGCGGACGATTTCGGCATGGAAAGAGGTGCAACTCCCCGGAGTCCTTCAGCGCCAGATGACAATTCCATAGTGCTCGATGACGTGCAACCTGGACGGTACTGGGTACGGGTAGATTCATCCCGGGGCTTTGCAGCGTCGATCACCTCTGGTGGAGTGGATCTGCTGCATCACATGCTTGTAGTCGGCCTGGGAGCGTCGCCTCCTCCGATTGAGCTGACCATGCGCGACGACGGCGCCCAGATTGATGGCACAGTCGAGGGCGTGGCGACGCCGTACGCGGGTACAGGCGTTTCGTTGCTACCCAGCACTTCACCCTATATCTATTGCATTCCGCTTCCGGATAGCAGCGGGCAATTTCGGGAAGTTTGGGTGTCGCTACAGGGCAAATTCAGTTCTACGCAACTTGCGCCCGGGACTTATCGTGTATTGGCTTTCGATCGGCCGCATTCGGAACTCGAGTATCGGAATCCCGACGCCATGCGCGCTTATGACTCCAAGGGATTGGTTGTCCGATTGGTTTCCGGCCAGAAGGAACATTTGCTGCTTCACTTGATCTCAACAGACGAATAGATATGCCAGCAACTCCAGGTGTGAAGGTGTTAGCCGGTCTTGTGCTTCTCGTGCTGATCGTGTCGCCTCGGCTCTGCGCTCAGAGTGGCAGTCGCCAGAGTGCGGCTTCGACTGGACCGTTTCGAATCACCGGAACGGTCGTAAGCGCGAGCAGCGCAACCCCCCTTGGGCAAGCACTGGTATCTATTGTTAACACCAAGAACTCGCGCGACGCGCAGTCGATGGTGACCTCCGAAGATGGACGTTTCGAATTTAAGCAACTGAAAGCCGGAAAGTACTCCTTGCAAGGAGCAAGGCGTGGCTTTGTCACCGGCGCCTACGATCAGCACGAACAATTCTCGACCGCAATTGTCACCGGCGCGGGAGTGGACACGGAAAACCTTGTCCTGCGCCTATCGCCTTCCGCGGTGCTGGCGGGTAAGGTAATCGATGAATCAGGAGAGCCGGTGCGCCATGCGAACGTGACGCTGTATCGTGAAGATCACAGCGCGGGCGTGAGCCGCATTGTCAGGTTTTCCGGCGATACCACCGACGATCGAGGCTCGTTCGAGTTTGCACCTCTGGATCCGGGCACCTACTATGTGTCCGCGGTTGCGACGCCTTGGTATGCAGTGCATCCTGTTTCTGTGCGCAGGGACAACCCGCCAGCTTCTGCGGCACCTGTCGATCGGCATCTGGATGTCGCCTATCCCACTACTTATTACGCTGACGTTACGGAGTCCGACGACGCTCTACCGATTCCGGCAAGAGGTGGGGACCGGCTGGAAATCGAAATACACCTCAGTCCGGTTCCCGCCCTTCACTTGCTCGTTCACGTTCCCGAGAACAGCCAACAGGGAGGATCTATGCCCATCCTTCACAAGCGGGAATTCGATTCAACCGAATTCATTCGCTATGACGGAGCACAAGCGGTCTCTCCCGGCCTTCTCGAACTGACGGGAGTCCCGGCGGGCAAGTACAGCGTTCGCATGCTCAGCTCGGAACCCGGGAAACGCGGACAAGCAAGCGAGATCGACCTCACCAGCGACGGTCAGGAACTGGAAACAGCCAGCGCCGAACCTATGAGCACGGTGAAGGTCTCGGTTCAGATGCCGGCAGGCGAGAAGTTGCCTCAGGAACTTGCGATTGCTCTGCGAGACAGCGCGGGAAGAATTGTGGCTTTCCACCCGGTTGATGCGAAGGGTGAAGTGAACTTCGGTGATCTCGCTGCCGGTAAGTACGTCGTGCTCGCGCCTAGTCGGAATAGAGTATATTCCGTGGTTCGAATTTCATCGGAAGGAAGTGACGCCCCAGGGCATACTTTGAACCTGGCTCCCGGTGCCGCTCTTTCCGTCACCGTTTCGCTAATCGGTGGCTCCGCGAGTGTGGAAGGATTCGTGAAGCGTGGAGAAAAGGGCGTGCCCGGGGCCATGGTCGTGTTGGTACCAGAAAATGCGGAATCAAACCGCGAGCGGTTCCGGCGTGACCAGAGCGATCTGGATGGAAGTTTTAAGCTGCCAAGCGTAATTCCCGGCGCTTACACGGTGATTGCGATTGAGAACGGTTGGGATCTGGACTGGTCCCAGCCCGGCGTTATCGCCCGCTACACTCCGCAGGGACAGAAGCTGACAATCAGCGGCGGAGGTCAGCGATCAATCCACCTGCCTGAATCGATTCAAGTGCAATCGAAGTAAAATTTCGGCGCCATAGGCGATGACTTTTCACCACGTTTTTCCTATTTCCACTCCCCTAACGTGCCATGCGATGAAAGGCCCGAAGGTGTTTTCCGAGGGGAAGCCCGTACCGCTTGTGCTCTCGGTGTCCTCGTCATGAAGCGTGCCATTCGCCTGGGAGAAAGCGCCCTGATGTGGACACGCAGGAGTCCAACAATCGGCAAAATGATTCCTTTTGCGCAATTCTTTGCGCTTCCTGGTCCCGAGTCCTACTTGCACCCCTGTCACAAGTAGTTCCAGCGCGGAAGGATGGATTCCTGCCTATGGCATGAGGAATGCATCATCCCGGGTGTGCCCTCCCGCCTGAAGACTCAATACCCGGTAGGGAGCACATGGGACATCGTCTAGAACCTCGCATTCAACTTGACTGTCGGGGCAGCCTTTGCGGAATGAATCAGGGGCGCCCGTTTCTGGAACCGGCAATCATCCGTAACCTAAGCGGAAGAGGTCTGCTCGTCGAGGCCGGGTGCTGTTTTGCCAGACCGGGCGACCTTGTCGTAGTGAGACACGGCCAATACAAAGGAAGGTTTGAAGTAGTTCGAGTTCAGAAAACTCCGTTTGGGAAGCAGCTGGGGCTTCGACATACGTCGCCCGCTGCATTGTTCTGGGGCTTCGATCTTCCGCTGCCCGCACCGGACAGCTACCGGCGCCCGCGTATCCAAACCAGGCGACATCAACCACGATATATTCACGAATTATCGGTCGAGATTCGTATTCAGAACTCGCGAGTGCCGATCTGGAGCACTACGGGTGACATCAACGAAGCTGGTTGTTTCGTGCACATGCTTAACGTCCTGCCAGTCTCAGCGCGCCTTGACATCGCGATGTGGATCGGCGCAGCGAAGATCTGGGCGCAAGGAATGGTGATCAGCAGCGTCGGCGGCTATGGAACGGGCATCCGGTTCCTCGCAATTTCTCAAGAAGGACGTCAGCGACTGCGAAAATTGATCGAAAGCAGTCCACGGGTTAGAGACCGGCGATCCTCGCACGAGGCGGATCTAGTTTGGCAGGCCGATCTGGAAACCTATTCGGAACCAGTCGAGTGGCGCGAGGCGCTCAACAGGTAGAGAACGTCGGCGCCTCTTCGCCACCCTTTGCCGCAACCAGGGGTCCTCTCAGCTGCGCTATTTACAGAGAGCGTAGAAAGTTCAACAGGTCCTGCTGTTCGCGCACCGAAAGCCTATTGTAGTTCGCAATCACAGCATTTGACTCCGAATCGGGATACCAGGCATTGCGGTTGCTCGCATGCGCCTGAATTGCTTTGACCAAGTCCGTGGTTCGGCCGTCGTGCAGGAAGAAGATTCGCTGGCCTAATCCCCACAGCGGGGCGGTACGAAATTCATCTCCTCTCGCAACACCCTGGCTGATGTGGTCGTGCAGTCCAGGGCCCATGCGATGAAGGAGCAGGTCGGAAAACAGGTTCACGTCAACGTTGCTCAATGCCGCCACCGAGGATTTTTCCGTTCGCAGCGACGGTGTGTGGCATAGCGCACAACCAATGTTCTGGAAGACCTGCCTTCCGCTCTCGATGGAAGGAGTGCTTGGAGCAGGTTTCGGCTGGTCCAACAAACGCATGAACAATACGAATTTCACGACATCACTGGGAAACTCAGTTCCGTCTGCATCAAAGTGTGTAGCATCTTCTGGAATGCCGTTGAATTGGCACGATGGTGTCTCGTCGCGTTCGTTGGGGAAGATCTCGTTGGTTATGCCCATCTCGACGTTGTAGGCCTCCGCCGCAAACAACTGCAGCGATTTGTTTTGTGCCTTCCAACCAAAGCGCGTGATCGAACCATCGTTGCCATTGGTGTTCGGCCGGCCTCTGATCCCGAGCAGTCGCTTGCGATAAAGTTGAGAACGCATATTGGCAAGGATGGCAGAGTCGGAAATCGCTTCGATGAGCCCCCCACCGAATACCGGAGTAGGAATGCGGAAGACGAGGTTTCCCTCCGCCGCCGCTCTCCGGAAATCCGGCTGTGCCAGGGTGCAACCTTTAGCATCGCTACGACCTGTGATGGTGAACAAATCGTGGACACCCCCATCCGCATGCCGCAAATCGGCTGCGAAAGGAAATCGCGCTTCGCGTACCGGGCCATTGAGAGTGATGAAAAACGGCAGTTGATTGGTTGCGCCCTGATCGCTGGCGGCGGCGACCTGGGGGTTTACGGAGGGACTGGTGCCGCCCACGGCCGGCTGAGCGTGACATTGACCACAGGATTCCCCGTTGAACCTCGGTCCGAGCCCGAGGCTGGTATCGGCTATGGTGCCCAAGACCGACTGGATCTCCATGAAATCGTCGAGACCGGCGTTGAAATATGAGGTTTGATTGGCGGTCAAACCAGCGATCGGCGCACCGGCTCCGGCCGGACTTCCGCGCACACCGGGATCGGTTGCCACGGTTTGCGTTCCACCCCGCGTCACACTGGTTATCAGCAACGGGAACAGCACCAGAATGATAAGTGCTTTCCGTGGGCACAAATTGTTTGGGTTCGCGTAAGAAATTGCCTTCGCTCTTAGAAACATGGATCCCCCTGTCGACGGTGGCACTTGTGCGGATTGGGTAGGAACTGCGCTCCTCCTCAGCGGTGGTTAGAGGAAGTGGCGTGTCAGTTGGAGTACTCTGCCCCTGAAGAAGAAATTTGGGCAGGTGCCGAAAGGACATGCCAGAAGAGAAAAAAGGTCAGCCTGAACGTCTGCCACACGAAACGGGTGCGGTGACGTTTCGGCCATTCCATGGATCATGGCGTCCCTGGTCAGCCTTAACTGAGCCAGAAGGTGATCAAAACGAGACCAATGCCGCACCCTGTTATCAAACAAAAGTGGCTAGTAAGTGGCATGATTGTAATGCAGGTGATGGCCCGGTCGATTTTGTCGCAATAGTGGGCTGCTCGGGCAAGGGTCTTACCTTCGCGAATTTCGGTTGCTCGTGATGCTTGCCACGCGAACTTCGTTATGCGAGACTGCGCAGCGTGCCAATGAAGAGAGCTAAGACTGGCGAGAATGGCCCGCGGCGCGTGTTGCGCGAGCCGATCAGCCTCAAGAAACTGGCGGATTATCTCGGGCTGTCGCCGGCCACCGTTTCGCTGGTTATCAACCGTTCGTCCGTAGCCGACTCGATTCCGCAGGACACGAAAGACCGTATCTTCTCGGCAGCACGCAAGTTCAACTATCGTCCCAATTTTTTTGCCCGCTCACTGCGCACTCAGCGCAGCTTCACTATCGGCGTGATCGTCCCGGAAGTGAGTGATGGATATGCCGCAATGGTCATGAGCGGCATCGAGGATCATCTTCTCCGGGAAGGATACTTTTATTTCGTCGCCAGTCATCGCCACCGGCCCGACCTTATCGATGAATATCCCCGGATGTTTCTGGATCGATCCGTGGACGGGCTTATCGGAGTGGACACGCCCTGGCATCATGATCTGGCGGTTCCGGTCGTAACCGTCTCGGGACATAACGAGGTCAAAGGCGTCATCAACATTGTGCTTGATCATGAGCGCGCTGCCGAGCTTGCACTGAAACACCTGGTGCAGCTTGGCCACCGCAAGATCGCCTTTATCAAAGGGCAGGAATTCAGCTCCGATACGGCCGTGCGTTGGAACGCAATAATGGAAGTGGCGCGACGACTGGGATTACCGGCTCCGCCGAGACTCACGGTTCAGCTGGAAGGCGATTCGCCGTCTCCGCAACTTGGCTACAAAGTAACAAGAAAGCTTCTGGCCACGCGCGAGCCCTTCACCGCGTTGTTTGCTTTTAACGACATTTCCGCAATGGGTGCCATTCGGGCTCTGCGCGAATCAGGGATGCGGGTTCCTGAGGACGTTTCCGTCGTGGGCTTCGATGATATCCAGAGCGCTGCTTATCAGAATCCCGGGCTCACCACGGTGCGACAGCCGCTTTACAAAATGGGAAAGCTTGCCGCCGAAACGGTGCTGCGCAGGATCACGCGGCGGTCGGTCAATACCAATGCGAAGCAAATCACGGTTGAGCCGGAACTCATCGTGCGGGAAACAACTTGTGCCGTACCTGCACAGGCTCGCTGACAGCAAGTCTCCAGCGGGCTAAGCGGGACACAAAATGATGCCATTGTTGGCTAGACCCGCTGGTCAATCCGGCTCCCAGCAGCCCGCCAGCTTCAACCCACGAAAGAAGATTGTCAGCGCACCCCTTCCGGCTTTGCTGCACGCGGGCTTCGTTTTGACTGGCGTCGTCAACACCATGCTGGGACCGTTGCTCCCAATCCTCTCAGTGCGATGGAAACTGAACGACACGCAGGCCGGCCTTCTATTTACCTCCCAATTTGCCGGTTCCATGCTGGGAGTAGCGGCGTCAAGTTTCGTCGCGCCCCGCTGGGGCTCGCGGGTCTCTCTGGTTTTGGGGCTGGGAATGATGGCGCTGGGCACAGGTGCACTTGAACTTGCCACTTGGGACCTAGGCATCCTTTTAGCTTTCGTGTTTGGGACCGGGTTAGGGCTGACCATCCCAACTACGAATCTCCTGGTTTCGGAACTGAACCCGGGCCGGCGCGCTGCTGCTCTGAATCTGGTGAACCTTTCCTGGGGCATAGGAGCCGTGGGATGTCCCTTCTGTGTAGCGGGACTGCAAGGCATGAACCGAGGCCCACTTCTTCTCTACGGAACCGCGGGGCTACTGGTGTTGCTGACCGTGGTTCTGACAAGAGTCTCTTTCGGCGACTCCCATCAACACGGAGCGCCCGACGTTATGTCATCTTCTCCGGGGAAAAGCATTTGGCGAAGCCGCTACGTTCCAATTCTCGGGGCTATCTTCTTCTTATACGTAGGGAGCGAAACCGCTGTGGGAGGATGGACTGCTTCGTATGCGCGCCGAATGATTTCGACTAGCGGAGCGTATTGGGCGATCATGCCTTCCTTTTTCTGGGCGGCATTGCTGGTCGGGCGAGCGGTCGGACCATTGCTCCTGCGGCACGTTCCGGAGCTGATGCTGGCTCGACTGGGACTAGGGTTGAGTACTCTCGGGATCATCGCACTGCACTCGGCGAAGAACACCAGCGCGCTGGCAATCAGTGTAGGCTGTGCCGGGCTCGGTTTTTCCACCGTCTACCCTATCGCGATCGCAATGCTCTCACATCTGTTTGGGGCGATGGCGTCACGCATTGCCGGACTGATGTTCATGCTGGCAGGATTGGGGGGCGCCACTTTGCCTTGGCTTGTGGGTTATGCCTCGACCTGGTATGGCAGTCTGAAATTTGGGCTGCTGGTTCCTTTGGGCGGGTGCTTCGCGATGCTGATAATGTACGGACTGCTTTCCGAGCCAGGAAAAGCTTCAGACATGGCGGGTTGACCTTGGCCCGTGTTTTTTCCTCCCTAAGGCGTTTCCTCCCTAAAAGCCGCGTAGGTGCGGAACTCTGACAAAACTATTACAAACTTTCTCTTGAGGGTAAGTAGATGCATCTCTACACTGCGGCGAAAGGTTCTCAGGTTTGTCAGTTCGGTAAAGAAATAAGAAGTCTCAAGAAGTCTAATCTGCAAGCAGTCGCTTGAACCGGGCCCCGAACCGTGTACCAAAGTTAGCTTCACGCCACACGTCCACAAGTCAGCTGGAGAGTCGATTGATGAAGAAAAGGTATGGCGTGTCTCTTTGGCCTCTAATTGCAGTCTTTATGGTTACGGGTTGGGCAGGGTCCGCGTGGGCAGGAGTCCTGGTCACAGCCCCCGCAAATAACAGTACGGTTGGAGCGAGCGTGCAATTTGTCGCAACCGCAACCACCAGCTGCTCCAAAGGCGTTTCGGCTATGGGGATCTATACCGCTCCCGGAGTGCGGGCCTACGTGGTGATCGGCGCAAGCCTAAATACCACTTTGAATTTGAATTCGGGAACCTACAACACCGTGGTCCAGGAATGGGACAACTGCGGCGGTTCTTCCTCCACCCCGATTAGAATCACAGTCAGCGGAACATCCACGGGAGGAGTACATGTCACATCGCCTGCTAACAACAGCTCGGTGGGCTCACCGGTGAATTATATTGCGACTGCCACCTCCAGTTGCGCCAAAGGCGTGGCGGCCATGGGCATCTATACTGCGCCCGGGGTGCTGGCTTATGTCGTCAAGGGGGCAGCGCTGAACACAAGTCTCGCGCTTAGCACGGGCACCTACAAGACGGTGGTTCAGGAGTGGGACAATTGCGGTGGGGCACTCAAAACTCCGATTAACATCACGGTAAACTCGGGTCCGGCTCCTGCGGGAACCAAAACATTCTCCAACCTGCATGCGCAATCAGGATGGACCGGGTACGCTCTGCTGCCGGTTTCCTATGCCATCTGCGCCACCTGCACTCCGAACGGACCGCAAGCTACCTGGGCACGAATAACGGGCGTGTCGTCGCCCTCAGTGAGTGGCAGTTCCACCCGGCACGATATCGGCGGCACTACACAATATGCGGATGTTCTCTGGAACAATCACTTGATCGGTGATTTTTCCAGCCAAGGCTTTCCCGACTTCAGCAAGACACTGGTTCCCAGCCTGCACAATTTCATCTACGATGTTTACTTTTACGCGACCAACATCGAACGCTCACAAGCCCTGGAGTTTGATATCAACCAGTTCTTCGGCGGCAAGTCATTTATCTGGGGCCACGAGTGTCGGATCGCGGGCGGCCATCAGTGGGACGTTTGGGACAACCCCAACCAGAAATGGCATCCCACCGGGATTCCCTGCAACCCCATCAATGGCTGGAACCACGTGGTGATCCAGGTGCAGCGGACCGCAAGTGACCAGCTCTTATTTAAATCGATCACCTTTAACGGCGTGACTTCGAATGTGAACTACGTTTCGAACCCGATCAGCACCACCTGGTACGGCGTTACCATCAACTACCAGCAGGACGGAAACTACGCCCAGCAGCCTTATTCGATCTGGCTGGACAAACTGAATTTCACCTATTGGTAGAGTCACGCTGTCAGTGAACAAGGGCACATCAGAGTGCCCTTGTTCGTTTGCCCGATGTTCGGCAACAGCCGTACTCGATTTGGCTGGATAGGCTGAACTTCAATGTCTGGCAGGAAACAGTGCCACCCCCGGCGACTAAAGGCACATCTTCACAACGGATGTGCCCTTTTTCCCTTGCCATGCGAGAATAGGAAAGCCGGTGGCCTTTTCCCAACTCTGCACTGATTTAAGGCCAAGGCTCGCCGGAGGGTCCGAAAGTAACTTGATGGATTGAAGGCGATGGCGTCACGTTGTAATTCGCCCCAGAACAGAACGCGCGGTTCACCCAGATATGAGTGGCTCTCAAAGCGACAACACCGCCGAGCATGCGACCCTCTCATCTGCACTGAAGAAGAATCTGACGTCGCACAGTGCGTGTGCAGAATTGGCACGTCTATTTCACGTTCGCCCCGATGAAGTCGCGTTGCTGCGACTGGATAAGGGAATGCTCAGATTTCTGAATCCTCCGTCCTTGAGCGCGGCGGGGCTGATTCCACTGTCTAGCTCGGCGGTCGCCGCCCGGACTGCCGTGACCAAAACAGCATTGGTATCCAACACGTTCGCAAAAATGCGGCACATGGCGGTCTTCGAAGCTGTTAAACCACAGGCGAAAGAGGATAATCAAGCAGCGGACCCGGTACCCATTCAGAAGCTCATGTCCGCTCCGATCGTGGACGAGGAGGGTGACGTGGTGGGCGTTATTCAAATTTCTCGCAAGGGTCCTACTCCCACCGCGGCCGGACCCGATTTCACAATGGATGACCTCCACCGCCTGGAGAAGGCGGCAGCAATCGTGGCGAAGATGGGCTTCTTGCGGTAACCCGGGCGCTTCAATCCAGAGGCTCAGCGTCAATGCCGATGTTCTTTTCGCCTGCCGCCTTCTTCTCTTTGTACTTCTTCACCCAGGCCTCAAAACTCTTGCCCGCAGCCGTGTCCTTGCCGGTGAACGCTAGTGCGGCTATGTCGCTATAGGGAATTGTCACTCTGCCGCCTTCCTTGGGCAGCACGCGTACAATGCATTCACCGAGGCGCGGGCTGTCGGCGCGCCGGTCAAAAATATAGCCTTCGATCTTCTGACCATCTTTCAATGTAATAGTGAGATCTCCACGGTAGTCGAAAGCTTTTTCGAAAGCGCCGCGGACCTCCTCATCACTGGCCATCGAAGGCACCCAGCCCTGGAGGTTCTCGTGGACAACACCCAACTTTTCGTCTTTTTCCTGGGAATTGGAGAGCTTCGAATCAGACATGCGCAGACTCTACGCTTCGCTCCTGGAGATTTGAACCAGAGGTCCTGAACTGGCGGGTGTGGTGGTTGTGAAATTATCGACATCGGGGTCTTTGTAGCGGTTAAAGATCGTGGCCCGCATCGTCGCCAGAAAACCGCTGAGCGATCCGAATGTGTCATTGACGGCGCTGGTCTCGTATCCGCTGTGCACCATGCAATTGGCGCATTTGGGATTGCCGCTCTCAGTTCCGTAGTGCTCCCATTTCGTGTCACGAATCAGTTCCTCGAATGTGTCAGCGTACCCGTCCTGCAGAAGGTAGCAGGGCTTCTGCCAGCCAAAGATGTTGTAGGTTGGCATGCCCCAGGGGGTGCAGCGATATTCGCGCCGGCCCATCAGGAACTCGAGAAACAGCGGACTCATATTGAACTTCCACTGCTTATTGCGATTACTGAGAATCTGACGGAACAGGCGACGTGTTTTCTTTCGACTGAGGAAATGTTCCTGGTCGGGGGCTTTGTCGTACGTATAGCCGGGCGAGAGCATGAGTCCTTCGACGCCCAGGTCCATCATCTCGTCAAAGAATTCACGCACGCTCTTCGGGTCTGCGCCTGCGAACAGGGTGGTGTTGGTGGTTACGCGGAAGCCACGTTTGAGAGCTTCGCGAATGGCTTCAACCGCCTTGTCGTAGGTGCCTTCCCGACAGACGGAGAAATCGTGGTGCTCACGCTGCCCGTCCATGTGGACTACAAACGAGAAATACTTGCTGGGCTTGAATTGGTCGAGTTTCTCGTTGAGCAGGAGTCCGTTGGTACAGAGATAAACGTACTTCTTGCGCGCCAGGATGCCTTCAACGATCTCTGCAATGCGGGGATGCATGAGCGGCTCGCCTCCGGGGATGCTCACCATGGGTGCGCCACACTCGTCCACCGCCTTGAAGCATTCTTCCGGGCTGAGGTCTTTCTTCAGAATATGGGCAGGGTACTGGATCTTTCCGCAGCCGGCGCAAGCCAAGTTGCACCGCATCAGCGGTTCCAGCATTAGTACCACGGGGAAATGCTTCCGCCGTCTAAGCTTCTGCCGGACCACGTAGGACGCTACCGTCCACATCTGTGAAACGGGAACTGGCATTGGTAGTCTGCCTAACTCCTATATAGCTTTAGACCTTACCCTCTGTAGAAATAAATCTTACAGGATTAGCGCGGGACTTGTTGGCGTGTAACCTGCGAACTGTGTGCACAAGCCATTAAACCGCTGAAAACAGGGGGCCAACGGGAAT
>DATEPX010000333.1:0-3482 GCA_035272945.1 Terriglobales bacterium | reverse complement strand
AAGTGAGCGCGCCGTTGGGCATACGGATGCTGATAGTCGGCGTATGCTCAAAAGAATCCGGCATCGAGAGAAGCAGAATGTTCATGACAGATCTCCTCTGCCGCCTTAGTATAGAACCATTGAGCCTCTAATCAACTCATTCTGGACAATCGGCGCGAAATTGAGGCAGCCGGGTTTTCGTGAAGGGCATCGCCGGCGCAGCTCGATGAATCTCGCTTAATAAGGTAAGCATGCACAGAACGGCTTGCCGCAGAGTCACGGGCAGAGCATGCGATCAGCCATGAAAAAGACCATCCGGATCAGGCGAGTTTCTTCGAAGAAGGAGCTAGAGAAAGCTTTCGCCATTCGCACGCGTGTCTTCGTAAAAGAACAGGGCGTGCCTGAAGCGATTGAATTAGATCGGGATGATCGGCGAGCCTGGCATTTCCTGGCCTTCGTCGGGCGGCGGCCGGTTGGAACGGCAAGGATCGTGATGCGGCGCCGCAGCGCGAAGATCGGGCGTATGGCGGTTTTAAAAAGCCATCGAAGACAAGGCATCGGAACGAAACTACTGAAGCGGGCTGTTGCAATGGCGAGGAAGCAGGGCACGGACAAGATTTATCTGCACGCGCAAGTCGCTGTGATCGGTTTTTACGAAGGCTCAGGCTTTCGCTGCGCCGGGCCGATTTTTAAGGAAGCCAAAATTCCGCATCGAAAGATGATCCTGCGATTTCGTCTTCTTGCCTAAAAGTTACCAATCACGCTCTAAGTTCACCTGCCTGTCGCCGGTCGATGGATTGTGCCCACCCAACACGTCTGAACATTTTCGCCCCGGTCAGGTAGTTTTTGACGGATCCGGTTCGCCGCTGCTACCGAGAGACCCGACAAAATCAAGGAGTTGCAATGCTGGGTCCGATGGCATAGCGGTTGCTCTCCTCGACTTCCTGCCAGGAGGCTTCACTAAGAAAAGGAGACTAATATGAAAAACGTCAAACTCACCATTGTAGGGGGACTTCTCGCTGGGGTTCTAATAGTCCCAGGTTTACCCGCCATAGCAGACGACCACGGTCACCGGCATATTCCGCCAGGTCATCTGCCGCCGGCGGGTATGTGTCGCATTTGGTATCCGGGTACGCCCCCGGGTCACCAACCACCGCCAGGCGATTGCCGAACGCTCAGCCGCCAAGTTCCCCGCGGAGCGCTACTGATCAGCCGCGACCGGTCATGGACATACGAGGAGCGGCAGCGGCCCGACTATTATTATCACAAGCATTACGCCGGTAGACCGGACTGGCATGAGGACCATCGGTACCCGCATGACTATGACGGGCGCAGGTATTCCAGAAACGGTGAGATTCGGCAAGACAGGCGGGATGTCCGCGATGCTCGCCAAGACCTCCAACAAGACCGGCAGCAATTGCAAAAGAATCGTGACGAGCTGAAAAAAGATCGGGCTGAATTGCGAAGAGACATCCGCGACGGAGCCAGCCGAAAGGAAATCCGTGGGGATCGGAAAGAGATCCGCGAAGACGCGCAAAAAATCGCCGAGAACAGGAAAGACGTGCGCCAGAGTCGGAACAAACTGGGCGACGCCCGCGACGAGCTGAGAGACGATTTGCGCCGAAGATAAAGCACACAGTTTGCGCGGCCTGGCCGATGGTGTCTCAGTTGGCCGGGCCGCTCCCGTCTTTATTCCGCCCTTTCAAAAATCATTACGGTCAAAAAAACTGGCCTCTTGCACGAGCAGTACAGCCCGGACTGACGACAGGCAACCCTAAATCTTTCCCTTTTAATAAATTGCTTGACAGGGCGCGAGCTTTACGTTATATCCGCGGAAAATGATTGGTACCACCCAAATTCTCATCTAGCCATCATCAAGCCGAGGTATGTGATTATCTAAATATGCTGAAGCCTGGACAACCGGGTCAGCCTGTGACGGATCCCATCCCAAACACATGGTGATAACTGGGCGACGAATCACTGAAAACAAATTTTCACCACCTAGGTTGGAAAGCAATAGAAGGCGCATCGGAGTGAGAAACCGCGCCCGTCTTAGAGGCGCCCCGGATGCGTCGCGCCGCCGGAAAGCCCAACATTGGGCCCAGCAATTTCTGATCGTAGCCACGTTCACGGCGCTGATCTGCGGACCGACGCATACAGCCGTTGCGCAGTCGGACAGTGAGCGTATCGGCGAGCTAGAGCGCAAGCTGGAACAGAGTCAGCAGATCATCGAAGAGATGGCGGCGCGCATTCAGAAACTGGAGGCGCTCGGTGGCCCGCAGCAAGCGGGTGGTCCGAGCGCCCCGCCAACGCCACCCCCCGGGGCCACGAACTTACCGGCCAGGGAAACCGGCCACGCGCACGACGTGCAGCCCGCCCCGGCAGATCAGGGTATCATCACGCTCTTTGGCACGCCGCTCCACGGCTTCGGCGACGTCGGCGGAGTGGTGACCAACGACGATCACCTCCTCAAGACCCGGCGCAAAGGCTTCACAGTGAGCTCACTCGATTTTTATCTTACCCCCGAATTCGGCCCGAACGTGAGGGGCTTGGCCGAATTGAATTTCGAGGTGGACCGCGCGGGTAATGTCGGCGTAGACCTGGAGCGCTGGCAGCTTGGATACGCCTTCGGTGACTACGCGACCGCCTGGCTCGGACGGTTCCACACCCCGTTTGGTTATTTTAACACGGCCTTCCATCACGGCACCTGGCTCCTGAACGCCGTGCGGCGCCCGCAGTTCCTCGACTTCGAGGACAAGGGAGGGATCCTGCCCGTGCACACAGTGGGATTATGGGGGACCGGCGGGGTCGCGCTCGGCGACGGAAAGTTGACCTACGACCTCTATGTCGGGAACGCCCCGACGATCGAGGACGGGGAGCTGAACATGAACATGGCCGGATTGAATCGTTTCCAGCCAAGCTTCGGAACCACGGTCGGTTACACCTTTCGTGGCGCTCTTGAGGGACTGAAGGCCGGCCTTCACTGGTTGCATAGTACTGGTGTGCAAAGCGTGACCTTGAACAACAGGACAGCCCTCAACATCACCGGCGGCTATCTAGTCTACCCAGAGGAACCGTGGGAATTTATGACTGAGCTATACCGGTTCGACAACAAGGACCTGACAGGTGGAACTGGTACGCACGGGAGTTGGGCGGCATTCGGGCAACTCGCGCGGACCTTCGGACGCTGGACGCCTTACGGGCGGGCCGAATGGACAAACCTCAACCAACGCGACCCCTACTTCCACGACCTGGAAACTGGGAGATCGTACGTGCGCGGGGCTTTGGGCATCCGGTACGACCTCACGAGCAGGGCTGCGCTGAAGCTCGAGCTCCGGCGGACTAGGACCAAAGAAGCGAGCAGCGACTTCCAAAGTGACAACGCTGGTGAACTTCAGTTCTCCATCCGGTTCTGACAGGACACGCGAGTGGCGAACGGCGGCGAAACGCGCGCTGCTATTTCTTGTTGCACTTTGGGCAAGCGTCGTCGCAACCGGGCGTTT
>DATEPX010000332.1:0-3755 GCA_035272945.1 Terriglobales bacterium | reverse complement strand
TGCTGTACCCGACGGCCCGAAAAGGCGACGTCGTGGATGATTACTTCGGAACAAAAATCGCGGACCCGTATCGCTGGATGGAGGAGCTCGATTCCAAGGAGCTGGCCGAGTGGGTCGCCGCCGAGAACAAACTGACTTTCGATTATCTGGAGCGCCTGCCGCTGCGCCAACATTTTCGGCAGCGCATCACCGAACTGTGGAACTATCCGAGGATAAGTATCCCGGTCCGCGAAGGCGGGCGTATCTTTTATCGGAAGAACAGCGGGCTCCAGCGGCAGTCGCCGATTTACATGCGGGCGAGCCTGATGGCGCCACCCACTCTCATCATCGACCCGAACGTGCTTTCGCCTGACGGATCAGTTTCGCTTGCGAACTATGCGCCTTCGCCGGATGCCCGGCTCCTGGCTTACACCCTGTCGGACGGCGGCGCAGACTGGCAAACGGTGCGCGTGCGCGAGATCAGCAGCGGCCGCGACCTGCTGGACGAGGTGCAGTGGATGCGCTTTTCCTGGTTGTCATGGACGAAGGACGGCAAGGGTTTTTTCTACTCGCGCTATCCCGAACCGCCGAAGGGAAAGCACCTCCAGGCGTCGCTGTCGGGGCAAGCCCTCTATTACCACAGGGTGGGCACACCGCAGTCGGAGGATCGGCTGATTTACGAGCGCAAGGATCTGCCCACGTGGTTTATCGGCGGCTCGGTAACCGAGGACGGACGCTACCTGCTCATCAGGATGGCGCAAGGCTCCGGCAACCAGAATCGCCTCTACTACACGGATCTCGGCAATCCGAGCCGGCCAAAGTTGGACGCGGAGATCAAGCCGATTGTTGAGGAGGACGGCGCTGAATACGCGGCCTTCGGCAACATCGGGCCGGTGCTATACCTCCGCACGGATTTGAACGCGCCGAATCGAAAGATCGTCGCGGTGGACCTAAGAAATCCGAAGCGCTCCGCTTGGAGGACCATCGTGCCGGAGAGAAAAGAAGCGATTCAAAACGTGGATTTGATCGGAGGGCGAATCGTTGCCGAATACCTGGTGAATGTGCGAAGCCGGCTCGCGCTGTTCGATCGCGCCGGGCGGCCGCAGGGAGAAATTGCGCTTCCTGGCGTAGGAACAGTCGTTGGCATCGGCGGACGCGAGGACTCTCCGGAAATTTTCCATGCCTTCACCTCGCCGCTCTACCAGACCACGGTCTTCGTATACGACCCGCGGACCAAGAAGAGCACGCCGTTCGAGGCAACAGATTCGGCCATAGACGTGAGCCGGTATGAGACCCAACAGTTTTTCGCCATATCGAAAGACGGCACGCGTGTGCCGTTTTTTCTCACTGCACGAAAGGACCTGCCGCGCGATGGTGATAATCCGACCATGCTCTACGGCTACGGGGGATACTCGATCGTCACCATGCCGGTTTACCGTCCGCACGCGTTAGCATGGCTGGAGCTCGGAGGAATTTGGGTAACGGCGAGCCTTAGGGGCGGAGGCGAATACGGGGAGGCCTGGCACAAGGGCGGGATGGTAGAGAACAAGCAGAACGTCTTCGACGACTTCGTCGCGGTGGCCGAGTACCTCGTGAAGGAAAAATATAGTTCCCCGGCCAAGCTCGGGATCATCGGCGGTTCAAACGGAGGCCTGCTCGTGGCGGCGGTCGCGGAGCAGCGACCGGATCTTTATGCCGTGGCGCTGCCGGCAGTCGGAGTCATGGACATGCTGCGCTACGACAAGTTCACCGGCGGACGTGCTTGGATCCCAGAATACGGCTCCTCTTCCGATCCCGAGCAATTTAAATATCTCATCAAGTATTCGCCGCTGCATAACATCAAGCCGGGAGTCTGCTATCCGGCCACCTTGGTAACGACGGCGGATCACGACGACCGCGTGGTGCCGAGCCATTCCTTCAAGTTCACTGCAACACTGCAGGAGGCGCAAGGCTGTGACCGGACCGTTCTTATCCGTGTAGAAACGAAGGCTTCGCATGGCTACCGCCCCACCGACAAGCTGATCGCGGAGCTGGCGGACGAGTGGGCATTCGCCGCTCGGCAGATGGGGATGGAGGCGACACGGGTAGCGCCATGAAAAACGCCATTCCATATTGGCATCACGGCTTGGCCGAGCCTATCATTCGGAAAGGGCAATAAACTTTTCCATCCTTGTAGAGATTGCGCTGGTTAGCCGCGATTGCGCCTCGTGTGGCGTTTCATTTTATCGACAAGGACCGGATTCAGCAAGGAGGTCGGGGCGCGCGGCGGGCGGGTTGTGTCGATTAAGTGGAACCGCTTTGGGTTCCTGCCTAACTGCGGCCATCGCGTAATCGTCTGATGTTGTTCTGCTTCGCTCACCCTTCATGAATCGTTGGCTGCTGCTTCTTCCAGGGAATCGAAATTATGCGATGCCGCACAAATTTCTCGGCTTGTATCAGGTGCTCCCAATAACGCCGTCGCTTTCGGAGTTATACTGCCAGCTTAGGTTCAGTCTCGCCTGCTTCGCTCGACCTGCTTTGTAGATAATAAACCAGTAGCCCAATGGCAATACTGCCGAGGCTAACATATTTCGTCGCGCCGTTAGACAAGACGATGCTGAGCAAGCAAAGGGCAACGGGCGGAACGCTGATGGCGATCACACCGGGAATTCCGAACGGCACACGATAGGGGCGGGACATCTCCGGCCTTTTAAGACGCAGCCAGATGAGCGCGGCGAATTCCAACACGAGCGCAGTGGCGTAGAGAAACATATCCACTTCGATGAGTTCCTGGAAGGAAAATGGAATGAGCGCAGCGAGCCCCAAGCTGTTGACCACAATGGAAAACCACGGTGTGGCATATCGAGGATGGAGCGTCGCCAGCCGTCGGAATAGCATGCCCCGTTCAGCCATCGCAAAAGGGACGCGGGCGGAAGTACAAAGAAGAGCGTTGAGCATGCCAACAGCGCTCACGAGTCCCGCGAGGGTAAGCCACATGCCCAGCCAAGAACCACCAACTTGCGCCGCTACCGTCGGGAAATAGCCTTCCTTCCAGGCCGGCCAATCCGTGGCGGCGCTCACCCCAACCGCGATCGGCAGCAGGTAAATCAGAGTCACCAGCACGACCGTGGCGGCCATCGCGCGCGGATAGCTTCGCTGCGGTTCATCCACCTCGCCGGCGCAGCAGCCGGCGTTGTCCCATCCGGAGGTGTTCCAGAGCAGGATGCTCAAAAGCAACGCCCAATCAATGTGGCTCGTTCGGGTGAGCCAGACGGCGGTTTCGACACGCGGCGCGCCCAACAAAACCATCACTGCAAAAGGTGCTACCACCAGCAGGGTGAACACGATCGAAGCGAAGCCGACGAGGCGAATGCCGCGCACATTCATCCACGTAACCACGCTGATGACCGCGGTGCCGATCATCCAACGCTCGAGCGGCGGCATGTCGCCGCGCAGATAGGCGAGGTAGTCAACGAACATGACCGGATAAAGCGCATTATCCGCGAAGCTGCAAAGCCAGCTGATCCAGCCTTCCTGAAATCCCCAGAACCTACCGAAGCCTTTTTCCACCCAGACGACATAACCGCCATCTTCCGGCATGGCAGCCGAAAGCTCGGCGGTCATAAGCGCAGTCGGAAAACTCCAGAGCCAGGGTAGAAGGAGAATGGCCAATAGAACAATCAGCGGACCGCCCGCGCCGACGGCATCTTCCAAGCCGAAAGCGCCGCCAGCGACGCAAAAGAAAGTGACCGCAACTAGCCCCGTGCAATCAAGCGCGCGACGCGGGCGCAACAGAG
>DATEPX010000331.1:0-18023 GCA_035272945.1 Terriglobales bacterium | reverse complement strand
AGCGGAACTGAATCTTGGGGTTGTGCTTCTGCAACACCTTGGTGATGGCCGCCGTCAGCGTGGTCTTGCCATGGTCAATGTGACCAATCGTCCCCACGTTCACGTGCGGCTTGTTGCGTTCAAATTTCTCTTTCGCCATTTTTAGCCTCTAGCTATTAGCTTCTACCTCGCTCCATGTGGCGCGGGCATTCCTGCCCGCCAACATTGCCCTCTGCCGCCCTTACGGGGCCCAGGGCTTACGCCATGGGCTAAATTATTGCGCCCTGCGGGGCTCAGTCTTGTGGGGCGCGGACACTCTTGTCCGCGAAACCCTTTATCCCTGCAGCCCTTCCGCGGGTGCCACCTATGCGGATGTGCTTGTCCGCCCTCGCCCCGCGTCTTCAGTAATATCGGTACAGCTTCTGATATTTGGCTCGTACTTCTTGGGCGACCTCTTCGACCTTCGACAGGTAAAACTCCCGTATCTGGCCGCGGTCCGAAGTCGGCAGCGCTTCGTACAATTTGCGGGCACCGGACTTCGCCAAAAACTCGTCTCCCTGCTCCAGGACTCCGCCGGCCACGACCAACTCGAAATCCCGTATGCGAATCCCCTTGCTGTTCAGACGCTTGAGGAACTGCTCGACCCCTTCGGGAGCAAAGACACGGTTTAGGGCGTCTCGCAGTGCCCCGAATTCCTTCTCTCGTTCAATTTTGATAGCACCCTGTTGGAATCTCACCGCGACTCACACCTGCAATCAAAATCTGGAGCGGGAGACGGGAATCGAACCCGCGACCAACAGCTTGGAAGGCTGTGACTCTACCACTGAGTTACTCCCGCTCAACAACAGCCATCAGCCTTCAGCCAAACCCAAACCTCTGGAGCCGATGACCAGGATTGAACTGGTGACCTCTCCCTTACCAAGGGAGTGCTCTACCAACTGAGCTACATCGGCTCAAACCTTCGCTGCTCGGCAAGCCTTCTTCGCAACAGAGATCCTTCGCTTCGCTCAGGATTTCGCCGGCGGCCTCGCGCTTCGCTCACGCCCGCCAAAACGGTTCAAGCTACATCGGCTCAACGCAGGCTCTCGGCGCTAGGCGTTAGCGGTGCGTTCCTTGAGCCCAGAGCCTAAAGCCGGTTTCAATGCATCACGTCTTTGCGGCGCAGCAACGTTTTCACTGCGAACAGCGCCAGGATCAGCAACGTGACGGCACGGACCTTGCTATCCTGCAAGGTCGTCCAGGCTAGTATGCCCAGTACGGCGTACACGGCAAACGCAATGGCCAGGCGATTCAAAACAAATCGGTGGTGCACAGGGGAGGATTCGAACCTCCGTAGCTCGCAAGGAGCGGCAGATTTACAGTCTGCTGCCATTAACCACTCGGCCACCTGTGCAGAAATGCCGGAGTGTCCGGCGACTCACTCTGTCCGGCAGCCTAAAAAACGGGCTGGCGGTGGCGCAGAAGGTCGTGCTGCTCATCGCCTTGCACGACGAAGGGAAAATCAGGACCTGTGCGAACATACTTCCGCACGAAGGGCTCACTGCCTTCGGAAAAAATCCTTATGGAGTGCGTGCTTGGTGATCCTGCCGCGGTGCTGCCGCCTGTTGCGCAAACGCCCCGTGCTTCCGGAAAACTGCTTTCCTGGAGCTGGCGAAGGGATTCGAACCCCCGACCCTCTGATTACAAATCAGATGCTCTACCAGCTGAGCTACGCCAGCAAAATCGGACTTCCCGCCCTTCCGGGCGCAAAAGGTCCTCCTGCTCCCTTCTTGATGTCCGGGACAATTTTCTAAATTACCATAACGGCACTCCACGTGCAAGAAACTGAGCCAATTTGCGTAAAGGCTTGAGACGAGTCGTCCCTTGAGGGTCTCCGTGCCAGAATCCAGCCTCTCCCGGATCCAGCCTCTCTAAGCAGTATTTGGAAAACCGAGATTCCTCGCTTCGCTTGACGGAATGACAAGGCATGACGACAAGAAAAGGAATGATAACAAGTGAAAATGAATGACAAGCAAGGAAATGAGTGCCAATGCGGAGGAGCATGTCCGTGGTGACTCTCCAACCGGGCAAGCGAAGACTCCGGGTGCTATGATGTGCCATCCCAGGTAGCTTTGGAGTGGAGAAGGAGCATTTTCCCGGGTCGAATCTCGCGCTGAACTAGGCGCGGCTCGCACTTCATGCGCATACGACGCGGTCTCCCTATTATTGTTGGCGTTCTGCTGGTCGCAGGCGCGGTGGCGCTCATCGTCGAGTTGCGAAAACATGCGCCTCCGGAACCGGCCCGGCTGCTTCCGGGAGGGGACGCGTTTATCTACGTGAACCTCAGTTGGGTACGCCGGGTGAATGCGGTAAGCCAGTTGCCACCCGTATCGCACGATCCCGAGTACGAACGCTTTATCCAGGAGACCGGTTTTCAGTTCGAACGCGACCTTGACCGAGCGGCCTTTGCGGTGCACTACCCGAATTCGTCGGGCGGGCAGCCCCATTTCACGGAAGTCTTTGAAGGAAACATCCATGCCGAAAAGCTGGCTGCCTATTTGCACAAGATTTCGAAGTCAGTGGACAGCCACCGGGCAGCGGAGATTTTCAATATCCCACTCGAGGGGCGCACGCTGCGCGTCGCTATCTTGGGCGTGGACACGGTAGCGGTTTCCAATCACGATGATCCCGGGACAATCCGGGGCATGATCGACCGCTCGCGCAAGCTGGCCTCACCGTTCGGCGGCCCGGCATTCCTGCGGCAATACTACAAACGCGTCCCCATTGCGAGCTTGGCATGGGCGATTGTGCGGGTGGACAATCGCGACAATCGCTTTCCGCTCGGGAATGGGATGTGGTCTCTGTTGTTCCCCAAGCAAGGGGTGGCGGTTCTTTCCGCCCGGTATCTCCGCGCCCTGCATCTGCGAGGGGAAGCATTTCTCAATAGTGAGGATGATGCGAGGCAGGTCACCGAGCAGGTAAACACTCTTCTGAACATCTTTCACTCAGCGGAAAGCAATGCGTCAGCGCAGGGCACCGATCCCGACGTTAAGGAATTTTTCGACAGCCTGAAAGTCGAACAGCAAAACAGCCGCTCAGTACTGACGGCAACCCTTCCCCAGGGCTTCATCCGAAAGGTATTCACCGAACCGCCGCCAGTTCTGTCCGTGCCTGAACCGCAAGAGAGCCCGACGCCTCCGGTCACGCCTAAAAAGAAGAAACAAAGGCCAAGGGTGGCTAAGTGAAATTCGAGAGGAAAGTGAAGAAAGAATGTAACATTACTCCCCCCAATTGCATCTTTCTAAGTACCTGATTAATAAAGTAACTAGCCTCTCCTAAGAACAATGCCGCAGAAATACGGGGGACAGGTAAAATAGAGCACAAATGTCGAGCCTTCCGCTTCCTATTGCAGCCTTCGTGGCCGGAGTGATTTCGTTTCTCTCGCCCTGCGTGCTACCCCTGGTTCCAGGTTATGTGTCGCTGATTTCCGGGGTTGGAGTCGAGCAACTAAAAACCCAGGAAGGACAGCTGCTGCGTCGAGTGATGTTGAACTCTATCATGTTCATCATCGGGTTCAGCATCGTGTTTATGACTCTGGGTGCAGCTTCGACTAGTATCGGATATTTGCTGGCCAGATATAAATCGAGGCTGGCGGTAGCAGCCGGTGTCATTATTATTCTCTTCGGCCTGCATCTCACCGGAATTTTCAAGATCAACGCGCTCTATGCCGACAAGCGGCTGCACAATATAAAAGGGGGAAGCACCGCCTGGGGAGCGTTTGTCATTGGCTTTGCCTTTGCTTTTGGATGGACGCCTTGCGTGGGACCGATTCTGGCGGTGATCCTGGGTTTTGCCGCGGAGCAGGATTCGGTGATGAAGGGAATTGTTCTGCTGGCGGTATACTCGCTCGGCTTGGCGGTCCCGTTCCTGCTGACGTCTCTGGGTATTGAGCGCTTTCTGAAGTTTTACAGCCGGTTTCGTGCTCACATGCATGCGGTGGAGGTTGCCAGCGGCGTGCTGCTCATTGCACTTGGGGGATTGCTGGTGCTGGGCAGGTTTACTTTGATTTCGAACTATTTGTCCTTCTTGAACCGGTTTGCGTTGTAAGAAGAGGACTGAAACTGTGAATCGTAATTCTGCGACCTGGGTTGTGATGATTATCGCGATCTCCGTCATGCTGGCAGCGGCGCCGTACATGGCACGCCGCGCGGGTTTGAATAACAGTCTCGAGCAGCGGGACGAGATGAAGGGGAAGCCAGCGCCGGAATTCGCCCTCGAGTCGCTGGATGGAGCGACGGTGCATCTCTCCGATTTTCGAGGTAAAGCAGTGCTGCTGAATTTCTGGGCGACCTGGTGCCAGCCCTGCAAGATTGAAATGCCCTGGTTTGAAGCTCTGCAGAAGCAGTATGGCCCGCAAGGATTCCAGGTGTTGGGCATCGCCGTCGATGACGCCAGCAAAGAGGACATCGCAAAGTTTGCCAAAGACATAGGCGTGAACTATCCCATTCTGCTCGGCAAAGAAGCTGTAGGAACAGCATACGGCGGGGTGCCGTTCTTGCCTTCCAGCTTCTTTATTGACCGTGACGGCAAAATAGTTAATCGCGTGGCTGGTCTGAAGAGCAGAAGCGAAATCGAAGATGATATCAAGGCGGCGTTATCCCAGGGGCGGGCGGCGCTGCAGTAAAGTCTCAGTACGAGTCCAGAACTGACGCGGGCTTCTACGGGTTCTACTATTGCGGTTGATGCGCGGAGCGGGAAAAGTCCGGGCAATTTGGCTGCTCACGGCCGTAAGTTTGGCTTGGGGTCAGGACCTCATGGGCCCAAAAGGGCCGACAGTTGCCATGTTGCCCGCACCTATCGTCAGTATTCCTGGCGGAACGCCGGGAGAGGTTCAGCTCAATTTTCGCGTCGTCCGCGGGTATCACGTCAATTCCAATAAACCCAAGGCAGAGTTCCTGATTCCTACGGCACTGAAGCTGGATGCGCCAACCGACATCGTGATCGGAAAAATCAGCTATCCGCCGGGACAGGAAATGAGCTTTCCCTTCTCGCCGGACGAAAAGCTCAGCGTGTACAGCGGCGACTTCCTGGTGGGAGTGGTGGTACGGCCTCTCCACACGGTCATTCCCGGCAAGTACATGCTGCGCGGAAAACTGCGCTACCAAGCCTGTGACAAAGCTGCTTGTTATCCGCCCAAGGAGTTGCCCGTGCAGTTCGAGGTGAGGGTCGCGAAGGCGGCGTCTCCTCACAGGAAGAATCCTGCGCAGAGTCCGCATGTGCACAGGTAGGCTCTCGGGTTTGCTTTGCAAAGTTGCCCGCCGAGCCTCACAAAACCGAGATTCTTCCCTCTGCTCGGAATGACAAGACTGAGAGATTTCGGTAGAAACAGCAGATCCCTTGAACAGGGCTCGATTACGACTTCTCTCGCTGGCCTTTTTCGATTTTTGCCCACGTGTCTTTCAGCGCTACAGTGCGATTGAAGACCAGCTTTGCGGGCGCGGAGTCGCGGTCAACGCAGAAGTAACCCAGGCGCTCGAACTGATAGCGGTTTCCAATTGCCGCCTTCAGCAAAGATGGTTCCACTTTGGCGTGGCTGATCACGTCCAGAGAATTGGGGTTAAGATTGGAAGTGAAGTCTTTCCCTTCCTCGGTTTGATTCGGATCTTCCTTGCTGAACAACGTATCGTACAGGCGCACCTCGGCGTCGATGGCGTGCGCGGCCGAAACCCAGTGGATCGTGGCCTTCACCTTGCGGCCATCCGGTGGAGTATTGCCACCGCGCGTGGCCGGATCATAGGTGCAGTGCACCTCGATGGGCTCACCTTTTTCATTCTTCACCACTTCTGTGCACTTCACGAAGTAGGCGTAGCGCAGACGCACTTCCCGGCCCGGAGAGAGACGGAAATATTGCTTAGGCGGATGCTCCCGAAAATCATCCTGCTCGATGTACAGCACGCGTGAGAACGGCACTCTGCGTGTGCCGGCAGCGGGGTCTTCTGGGTTGTTCACCGCGTCCATCTCTTCGACCTGGTTCTCAGGATAATTGTCGATAACCACCTTCAAGGGACGGAGCACCGCCATCACGCGGGGAGCGTGCTTGTTCAAGTCCTCGCGAACAAAATGTTCGAGCATGGCTAGCTCAATCGTCCCGTTGGTCTTTGAGACCCCAATCGACGCGCAGAAGTTGCGAATTGCCTCAGGCGTGTAGCCGCGGCGGCGGATGCCGGAGAGCGTGGGCATGCGGGGATCGTCCCAGGCGCGCACGTGGCCTTCATTCACGAGCTGGAGCAGCTTGCGCTTGCTCAACAGCGTGTAAGTGAGATTGAGGCGGTCGAATTCGATCTGCTGCGACGGGAAGATACCAAGCTGCTGGATGAACCAGTTATACAGCGGGCGATGGTCTTCGAACTCCAGCGTGCACATGGAGTGCGTGACGCGTTCGAGAGAGTCGGATTGTCCGTGGGCGTAATCGTACATCGGGTAGATGCACCACTTATCGCCGGTGCGGTGATGTTCGGCATGCAGGATCCGGTACATCACGGGGTCGCGCATGTTCAGGTTGGGCGAGGCCATGTCGATCTTGGCGCGGAGAACGCGCGAACCATCTGGGAACTCGCCTGCACGCATCCGTTGGAATAAGTCCAGATTCTCTTCCATCGAGCGGCTGCGATAGGGGCTGTCCTTGCCGGGTTTGGTAAGCGTGCCCCGGTATTCGCGGATCTCATCGGCAGATAGGTCGTCGACGTATGCCTTTCCGGCTTTGATGAGCTGAAGCGCCCACTCGTAGAGCTGGTCGAAGTAATCCGAGGCGTAAAAGAGACCGTCCCAGTGAAAGCCCAGCCAGCGGACGTCCTCCATGATGGAGTCCACGTATTCCTGCTCTTCTTTCTCTGGGTTGGTGTCGTCGAAGCGCAGGTTGGTCTTGCCGCCAAATTCGTCGGCCAAACCGAAGTCAAGGCAGATGGCTTTGGCGTGGCCGATATGCAAGTAGCCATTGGGCTCCGGCGGGAAGCGGGTTTGCACGCGGCTGTTGTACTTGCTGGTCTTCAGGTCCTCGATGATAATGTCGCGAATAAAGTTCGAGGGACGAGACTCGACCGGCGAACCGGCTTCAGTTTGAGGTTTTGAGGCGTTCATGCGTTCTTTTCATTTTACACAGAGGCGAAGCTTGGGCGGAGGAACGGGAGGTTGGTGGTAGCGCTCGGTGAGGAACGTGGTTCTTATGTGAGAAACCGGTAATGGCTACTGCCGTCCCTGGCGGGACTCGGCACATTGCTACTTATATACCCTCCGGGCTTACGCCCGGGGCTGACGAATGTCGCCGCCTTGCGGCTAGCGCCGGGAATGCGATCGAAATTCGCCGGTCGGAGGCTAGTCGTCGGGGGCCGAGATGATCCCGCCTAGTCCAAGGTTCGCTAGGCGGCTTTCCTCGGCGGTACTTTCGCGCCCTTCTTGCGGGCTTCGGAAAGGCCGATGGCGATAGCCTGCTTGCGGCTCTTTACCCTACCGGCTTTGCCGCGTTTGCCGGAACGGAGGGTGCCGCGTTTTCTGCGCCGCATCGCCGTGGCGACGGTTTTGCTCGCCCCTTGGCTCTGTCGGCGGCCCCGGGATTTCCTGCCTGTAGTCCTTTTGCGTGCCATCTATTTTCTCCTGTCGCGAACAAGCAGATTCCTCGGCGCCAACGCGCCCCGGAATGACCAGTGGGGTGCATAAACAACCGACCCACTGGTTCTGACTCGTCAAGTTTTAGAGGCAAGAATCAGAGTGCAGGTTGTGCGAAGGCAGACTCCGTTATTGAAGTTTCTGAATTGCCTGTTCGATGCGTTGCACAGTGGTATCGCGGCCCAAGATTTCTAAAGTCTCGAACAGGGGTGGCGCGTTCTTACGGCCGCAGACAGCCACTCGAATAGGCTGAAACATTTGTCCTGCCTTGACACCTAATTCCTGGGCGGCGGCGCGGAGAGTCTGATCGAGAGCATCATGTTTGAATTCAGTTTGCGCCAGCACTTCACGGGCTTTCTTGAGAACTTTCTGCGCCATGGCGGCGTCACCTTTTTGCGGACTCAGTTCGGCGGAGTCATAAGGAGGGAGTTGATCGAGGAAAAAGAAATCAGCGACGGTTAGGACATCACGAAGAAGTTTTATGCGCTCCTGGATCAGCTTCGTGATTCCAAGCATTTTGCAGCGCTCTAGGTTGATGCCAACTTCGCGCACGGTTGGCATCAGGCGATCGGTCAGATCGTCTACAGACAAGGCGCGGATATGTTCCGCGTTCAGCCAGATTGCCTTGGGGTCGAAGGTCTCTTCGGGAGTGGGCGCGGGCTCTTTGAAATTCACCACCGCATTGGCGCGGTTAATTCCTTCCAGTGAGAATGCCTCGATCAGCTCCTGGCGGCTCATCCGCTCGCGGTTATCTTTCGGTGACCAGCCCAACAGGCAAAGGAAGTTCACGAAGGCTTCGGGCAGGAAACCGGCGTCCCGGTAGGTGGTTACGCTGACTGCCGGGCCGTGCCGGCGCTTGGACAGCTTGGTCCCGTCGGGAGCAACTAAGAGCGGCAGATGCGCGAATTGCGGCGGAGTAAAGCCAGCCGCTTCGAAGATCAGGATGTGTTTAAAGGTGTTGGAGAGATGGTCCTGACCTCGAATGATGTGATCGATCTGCAGGTCGGCATCGTCAGCGCAGGAAGCCAGGTGATACGTCGGCATGCCATCGCTCCGGAGGAGGGCAAAGTCTTCGATATCGGCGGTGAACTTGGCTTGCTCGCCGTAAACGCTGTCCACGAACCGAACTTGCTGCTCGGTTTCCCGGGGGACGTGGAAGCGCAGGGCGAATGGTTCTCCGGCGGCGGCCCGGCGGTCGCTCTCGCCACGGGAAAGCTCGCGCATGCCGGGATTGAAGAGCCAAGTCCCCTGGCCGCCGGACTTCTCGGCGTCTCCGGAGTGGGCTGGAGTAAAGTCGCGGTAGGCGAGTCCCTTCTCGAAAATTAGGTCGGCGATCCGGCGATGGACGGCCAGCCGTTCGGATTGCTTGTGTTCCTCGTCCCAGCCGAGGTCCAACCAGCGCAGACCTTCAAAAATGGAATTGAGGGAAGCCTCGGTATTGCGCTCGACGTCGGTATCGTCTATGCGTAAGACCATGGTGCCTCGGTTACGCCGGGCATAGAGCCAGTTAAAGATGAACGTACGGGCACTCCCGACGTGTAAAAAACCGGTCGGAGAAGGCGCAAAGCGAACCCGGGGCTTGCGGACGGCGGACGCCCCGGCGTCGGGCCGGGTGGTTACGGGATCGATCATAGGTGGGTAACCAATCCTCGATGTTACGGGTCGGAGAAAAGCAGCGTCAAGGCAGGACGACCCCGGATTTCCGAGGCAAATCAGCAATGAACTTACTCGACACTGGACAGAGGATTGTCCTTAAAACCTATTGTTTTGGTTTGTGGTGTATGAAAACATTGTGATAAGTCAGGGAGGCGGTCTCTGCTTCTAAGTTGGAGTCTAAGTTAGAGCCGTTTCTAGCGCCATGAACAGCGTCGCAACCAGTCTCGTCTTCATTCCCGGCCTCGTTGCCCTGCTGCTTTTTCTCGTCTTCACCTACCTATACGAGCAGAGCCGGCAGGCCTACTTCCGGGCATGGCAGATCGGTTGGGGAGCGTACTGCCTTCATTACGCGATAGACGCCTGGACCTTTTACCGCGGCCCTTCGGGATTAGCTTTCCTGCTGGGATCCATGGTGATGATCATCATGGCCGTGAGTATCTTCATCTCCACGCGGCTGATGAAGGAGCGCTTCCGTCTGCGCTGGTACGACATCGCAGTCGCGTCGGCGGGCACTCTCTTGGCTTTTTGGGGTCTCTGGAGGCACATCGTCGATGGGACGTTTCGGCCTGAGGCCGAAGTGGCTCCCCACCTCTCGCTGGAAGTCAGCCTATCGGTGATTCTGCTGTACTCGTCATTTCAGTTTTACCGGTACGCCCATCAGAAAGGATCGCTTGCGTTCAACCTGCTGGCCATTTCCCTGGCGCTGTGGGCGGTACTGACGGGATTTGGGCAGTTCCGCAGCCCCTTCCTGGAGAGCGTTGGCGGGCACTTGCTGGGACCAATTCCGCAGATGCTGCTGGGCATCGCCATGGTGATGGTTCTGTTCGAGAACGAACGCAATGCAGTTCAGGAAAACGCGTTGGCGCTTTCCACCCTGGGCGTGGACCCTGGCCGGGTGCTGGACGCGAAGGAACTGGTCCCGAGCATGGCCAGCATTCTGGAGCGGCTGGTGGCTCCTCTGCCCACACGGCGCGCCATCATCTACATTTCCCGGCAGTGGCGCAGGGTGCTGCCCTCGGTCCAGCGCGGGTTCTCCATGGAACTCCTGGAGAAACTGCAAAGCCACGGGGCGGGAGAGTACCTTTCAGAACTGGCTTACCGGCGCGGCGGTTTTATTACCTTCCGCAAGGTGGGAGAACTGGAGGAACCGCTGCCTGCTTTTCCGGGTGCGCGTTTTGAGCAGTTCAAGAAAGTCCTTTCCGACGAAAACATCAGGAATTTGACCGCCGTCAGCCTGCAAACCCGGGAACACAATTTTGGCGTCATCCTGTTTCCGCATGCTGAGCGCAAGATGTTTGGTTCGTCGAATTTGCGGCTGCTGATCGGGTTGGCGCTGCAGATCGGCCTGACGCTTGAGAACTACGTCATCATGCACGACGCGCAACGGCGCACCAAGGAATACGAGCTTTTGACCGAAATCGGGCAGGCCATCAGCTCGCGGCTTGATCAAGACGAGATTCTGCGCACGATTCAAAAGGAGTTAGGCCAGCTCTTCGATACCACCAGCTTCTATGTCGCCTTTCAAGAAGGCGACGAGATTCGCTTTGAACTGGAGATTGAGAACGGGGTAGTGCTCCCCAAGCGGACGCGCAAGGCTGGCAATGGCTTAACCGAGCACATCGTCCGTACCGGGCAGCCATTATTGATCCGCTCTGACTTGGAGAAGGTGCGCGACCGCCTGGGACTGAGTTTTGTTCCCGGGAAACCTGCCAAATGTTTCTGCGGCGCTCCCATTCTGCTGGGTGGAAAGCCCGCCGGCGTGATGGCCGCTCTCAACACGGAGAGAGAGTTCCTGTTCGAGCAGCGCGACCTGGATGTCATGCAGACCGCCGCCGGCCAGGTTTCGGTGGCGGTGGAAAATGCCCGCCTCTTTGCGGAAGAGCAGCGTCGCGCCCGGCAGTTCGCCTTTCTGAACAACATTTCCAAGACCGCGATCTCCAGCGAAGATGCCGAGCAGATGCTGGCCGAGATTGTCAGCGAAATCCAGAAAAACTTCCGCTTCGATCACATCGGCATCGGTATTCTCGATTATGTGACCAAGGACATCGAGATCAAGGCGGAGGCCGGAGCCACGGCCAAGGCGCTGGGCAAGCGGGTTCAGCTGGGAGTCGGGATTTTGGGGAGAGTCGCGCGTACGGGTGAGACCGCGCTGGTGCAGAATGCCGGAGAGGGACACCTGCTGGGAATCCTGCCGGAATCACGCGCGGTTCTGTGCATCCCAATCACCTATGGCGAAACCCTGCTGGGCGTGCTGAACGTTGAAAGCCAGCGGGAGAGCGCGTTTTCCCCGCAGGACGTGCTCATTTTGAACACCCTCGCCGACTTGCTGGCGACGGCTTTGCACAACTCATTCGTCTTCCAGAAACTGCAACAACAGTCGATTACCGATGGATTGACCGGCATCAAGACGCGGCGTTTCTTCTGGGAAGCGCTGACCTCGGAATGGAAGCGCGCTTCCCGTTCGGGAAGGCCATTCTCGGTTGTGTTGATGGACCTGGATAAGTTCAAGGAAGTGAACGACACCTTGGGGCATCTGGAAGGCGATCTGGTGCTGGCTCGCGTGGGACGCTTACTTGAGCAGAAGTGCCGGCAGTCGAACGTAGTTGCGCGATACGGCGGTGATGAGTTCATCATCCTGATGCCAGAAACTGGTGTGGAGCAGGCGCAGATTCTGGCCGAGCGCCTGCGTTTGTGGATCGCAACCGACCCAATGTTGGCCGAGCACCACATCAGCGGCAGCTTCGGCGTGGCCAGCTTCCCGGTGCACGGATTCTCGGTCGAGGACATTATCCGCGTGGCCGATGCGGGCATGTACGTCTCCAAGCATGCCGGCGGCAACCGGGTTTCGACGGCCGAGGAGTACGTGGAAGGCGAGACCGCGGCGGTGCAGCGGCAACTCATCTCGGGCTACATCGAGGGATTCCTGCAACGCGAGCATTCTGGCCCGGAGTACCTGGAAGAGTTGGTAACTACGCTCAAGAAGCTGTCAGGAGGCGAAGACTGCAACCTGCCGGTCTTGCGCGAGGCGATCGAAAATGTAAACCGCGCCGCGGAGAGCCGGGAAGTCCAAGCCTCCGGTCATAGCGACGCCGTGGGGCGCTATTCGGAGGTGATCGGGCGCGCGCTCGGAATGGGGCCTGAGGAGTTGGCGGACCTGGTCTACGCGGCCAGAGTACATGACATTGGAAAGATTTTTGTTTCCGAGAGAATTCTGAACAAGACCGGCCCGCTCACGGAAGACGAGTTTTACCATATCAAAGCGCATCCGCGGGTGGGCGCGGAAATTGTTGGCACCATACCCGGCAGCGAGCGCATGCAGAAGGCGATTGAGCACCACCACGAAGCGCTGGATGGAACAGGTTATCCTTCGGGACTGCGGGGTGAACAGATCCCGCTGTGGGGGCGGATTATCGGGCTTGCAGACGCCTACGCCAACATGACGAGCGAGCGCGCGTTTGCTCCGGCAAAGAGCCATGATCAGGCGCTGGCGGAATTGGAACATCTGAGCGGCCTTCGCTATGACGGAATGCTCGTGCGGTTGCTCATTCGGCAGCTGAAGGCGGAAAAGGCACCCAGCAGTCTCTAGTTTCAAGTTTCTAGTTCCCAGCTTCCAGCTCTAGCTTGCCATCCGGGAGACGCGGCAAGCCGGGTCTCTACCATTCAGCCCCCGACTTGAAACTAGAGACCAGAAACCGGAAACTGTTCTCCATGAGCGTCTCTCTTTCTCTTGCCAATAGAGTAGCCCTGATTACTGGCGGATCGCGGGGTATTGGTGCCGCCACGGTGAGGCTGTTTGCAGCGGCAGGGGCACAAGTCATCTTCAACTACCAGAAGGCTAAGGCCGCCGCTGATAAGCTGGCGAACGAGTGCGGCGAAAAGAACTGTGCGGCCGTTCAAAGCGATCTGACTGGAACCGGCACGGCTCAAGAACTTGTCGCTGCGACGGTGCGACGATTCGGACGGCTCGACATCCTGGTCGCCAATCACGGAGTATGGCCGGCAGAGGACGTCCCAATCGAGAAGATGTCCGAGCAGCAGTGGCACAATACGATCGCCGTAAACCTTGACGCTGTTTTCGCCCTCGTCAAACATTCGGTTGCGCAGATGAAAAAACAGGAGCGCAGGGGACTTGTTGCCGGCCACATGGTGCTCATCAGCTCGACCTCGGGCCAGCGCGGCGAGGCGTTCCACTGTGACTATGCTGCGACGAAGGGCGCGCTTATCAGCATGGTCAAAGGACTTTCGACCGAGCTGATTCGAGATGGTATTTATGTCAATTGCGTCGCTCCCGGCTGGGTAGAGACCGATATGTCGGGGCCGGCGTTGGCGGACCCGAAAACGCGTAAAGCGATTTTCGACACTATTCCTCTGGGCCGGGTTGGCACTCCGGAGGAGATTGCCGGGCCCATTCTTTTCCTGTGCACCGAGCATGCCGGTTTCATTGCGGGCGAGGTTTTCAATGTGAATGGAGGCGCGGTGCTCGCCGGTTGACCGTTAGCCCACGCAAGATCGGAGGGGTCCGAGCCCAGTTCCCGCGCAAGAGCTACAATTCCCATAGCCGCATCTAAATTGTTGATGAAAATCTTAATTCCAGTCTTCTTGCTATTTGCATTTGCCGTAGCGCAAACGCCCACGGCGAGGCCCCCCTCGACTCCGGAGGACGAAAATGCGCGCAAGGCGCGGACTTTGATTGATCAATCGATCCAGGCCCTGGGCGGCCAGGCATTTCTTACCTACAAGGAGAAGAGCGAGGAAGGCCGCTTTTATAGCTTTTTCCACGGACAGTCCAACAGCGCCGGCACGCCTTACGGAAGACATACCGAATATCCGGACAAGGACCGCTTGGAAATCATGCACATGAAAAGTTATTTTTTCCTGTGGTTCACAGTGGGGAATGTACCGGCCAAGGGCAAGAACGACATTGTGGTGATCCACAACGGCGACAAGGGTTATGAGATCACGTATAAGGGCACGGCGGCTGAGGATCCCACTGTCACGACCGCCTACCTGCGGCGGCGCCAGCATTCCCTGGAGTGGGTATATCGCAAATGGATCAACGAGCCGGGAGTTGCATTTTTCCAAGAAGGCACCGCAGTGGCTGCCGGCAAGCCTGCGGATCAGGTCAGCATTGTCACCGCGAAAAATGACTCCGTAACGCTTTTTCTCGACAGCACAACGCACCTGCCTATCAAACTCAGTTATTCCTGGCGGGACCCCTCCGACAAGCTGCGCAATGTCGAGGATGAAGTTTACGACAACTACAAGCCCGTGCAGGACATCATGACACCGCATTCCATCACTCGCTACCTGAACGATGAAATGTCCTTTCAACGGTTCATGAACACCGTGTCCTATAACCAGAGCGTTCCCGATTCTTTGTTCGACGCTAGTGTGACCTACGATCCCAAACAGGCGCCGCAAAAACGGTGAAGGATACAGGGGCGGGTCACATCAATTGCCTGGGGAACTCTCGAGGGAGCACCTTTGCCGGATCCCCACCGCCCCAAGAGGCCGCATCTGGTTACAGCAGAGCGACCTCCTGCAGTCATTTCCGCCTGAGCGTCGCTGCCATGCCACGAACTGTGGCGAATTTACCACATGCAACATTTCCGCTCACCCTGTAATCTGATGACTTCCGGAGAGATATCCCCCAACGCTTGATTCAGGAACAGACAATTCGCGCAGCTGTGGAATGTGAGGGAGTCGGTCTCCACAGCGGCGCTCCCGTTCACCTGCGCCTGGTTCCGGCGTCCCCGGGCTGTGGGATTGTCTTTCGGCGAACCGACCTGGATGGCTTCCAAATTGAGGCGGTCAGCCGCAACGTCGCTCGGGTCAGCTATGCCACCAGCCTGATGAAAAAAGGCGTGCTGATTTCCACCACCGAACATTTGTTATCGGCGTTCATCGGCACGGGAATCGACAACGCAATCGTGGAGCTCGACAACCTGGAGTTGCCTATCCTGGACGGCAGTTCCCTACCGTTCGTGCAGATGATCCTGAAAGCGGGCATCCGCAAGCAACGGCGGGCGCGCACTTACCTGCGTATTCGGCAGAAAATCGAATTGCGCGAAGGCAACAAGTTTATTGCTATATACCCAGCCAATGAATACTCGGTTTCCTACACCATCAATTTTCCTCATCCCCTGATCGGGCGAGAGAGTCTTGCGGCAGAACTTTCTGACGGCGAATACCAGCGGTCGATAGCCCCTGCGCGGACCTTCGGGTCACGCCAAGACGAGCCTGCCATGCGCGACATGGGGCTGATCCGAGGCGCTTCGCTTGAGAATTGCATCGTGCTCACGCAGGATGGTGTTGAAAACCCGCCGCTGCGTTTTCCCAATGAGTTCGTGCGCCACAAAGTGCTGGACCTGATTGGTGACCTGGCTCTCCTCGGGAGGCGCATCCTGGGCCGGGTGGTGGCCGATCGTGCGGGACACGCCATGCACACCGCCCTGGTCTCACGTATCCTGAAAGACCGAACCCTGACAGAAGAAACAACACTCGAAGAAGCTTACAAACCCGCTCTGGCCAGGGCACAGGCCTGGGTCGGTCAGCCTGTCTAGACCAGACGTTCTCCAGCCTGGATTTCCACAAGTTGTTGCAGCCGACGGAAACTTTGGCTGCCATCCGGGTTGGGGGAAAATGCATCGTATTCCCGGTCAGCCCACCCGAAAAGCAGATTCTGCCGAGTTTCGGCAATTTACGGAGCGTTCTGCAATGCTTAAGAATTTGACTAGACTTCTGACTACCGCAACCCTCGCTGCTGTCCTGGCATTGCCCAACATCGCCTTCGGTCAAGCCCGCGCCCCAGAGGACAAGGATGACAAGCCTAAAACGGCGAAGGCAGGCAAGAAGGAAGGCAATGAGAAACATCCGGTGATTCATCACTCGATTCAGGAATTACAAGCCGTGAAGAAGGAACTCACGACGAAAGCTGCGAGCGATTTCGGCGGACACAAGGTTGAGGCGATCAAGTCGATTGATGAAGCCATTCATCACCTGCAGGAAGGGCTGGCGTACGACCAGAAGTAAGGGGCCAGGCGCGCTGAACGGCGAATCTAGAAATTCATCTTTCGGCGAGATGGACGCGTGAGGTGAGCCAGCGTTCCAGTTGTTCGCGCGAATTCTGGGGTACTTCCGTGAACCGGATGCCGGCACGTCCGGAGCCGTCTGCCCAGGCCAGAGCCGCTTTGGGTTCAAGGGTGTCGCTTGTTCCGGGCAAGGTGAAGCGGACTTTGGCCAGGCATTCTTCAGGGAGCTTTCCGCGGAAACTCACGGCCATGCCACCTTCGCTGAGATTAGTAGCGGTGGCTTTCAGCATGTGATCCTTCCGGAAGTTCAGGAAGGCAGGCATTTCCAGGGGAATACGGAAATAACGCCGGCGCTCGCGCTCCATCAGTCCGAATGCGGCGGTAAAGCATCGCATGGCATTCACCGGTCGAATCGGTTTTTGGAGTACGAAATTGGCCCCCATCTCAAAGGCCTGCTGGGTAGTGGTGCCACCATTCAGAATGGCGAAGGTAACGGAGTTCTTGTTGCTGGTTCCCTTGCGCAAGCGCTGCAGAACTTCCAGACCGCCTTTGAGATCGTCGCAATCAATGACCACGGCGTCGTATTTCTCGGAAGCGAGAATCTCCTGGCCGGAGCGGGCTCCGCTGCACACTTCGACAGCAATGTAGAGCTTGTCCAGTGCCGGCTGTAGCACGCGAATGGCCTCCTGGTCGCGGCACAGGAGAAGGCATTCCAGACCCATAGTGGTTCGATGTTAGTCGTGGGTAGTGGGCATAGAAAGTGACCAAGGTATTAGAACCGCGCTCGCCGCTAAGTCTTTGTGCTAATGGCAGTCATTGATCTGTATCGGCAAGAACATTCGCACCTCAGGTGGGACAGAATGCGGGGACTAGCGCGCGCAGAAAACTTGACGCGAGTAGGTTCAAGCGCCACAATCTTGTTTCAAGATTAACGAGGTGCTCATGCTGGCTTACTTGTTCGTGGTGTTTGCCTTTGGCTTCCGATTCCTGCCGCAAACTCTCGGATTTACTCCGGTCGCGGCGTCGCTGCTGTTCTTTGGGGCACGTGGCGAGAAGCGCCGGATGTGGATTCCGCTCGCACTCATGGTGACTTCTGACGTGCTTCTGAATACATTTCGTTATGCCTACCCGCTTACCTGGGACCTTTTCGTGACCTGGGCCTGGTATGCAGCCATTTTGTGGCTGGGCACGAACCTGCGTGAAAACGCCCGCCCACTGCGCGTGATTGGGGCGGCGCTGGCGAGTTCGGTCTCGTTCTTCCTGATCAGCAACTTCACCGTGTGGTTGTCGGGAACCATGTACCCGATCACCCTGAGCGGATTGACCGTCTGTTACAGCATGGGGCTGCCGTTTTTCCGGCGCGGGCTGGAGAGCGACCTGCTCTTCACTTGCGTGATGTTCGCTGCGCCGGGGCTGGTGCATTATTTCGCGCGCGCGACCAAATCCGATCACGCTGCCGCGGCTTAAGGAATTCGCCGCCGAGATCGCAGGGGAACGCCAAGATTCTCCCTGCGTACTGGGCGGCTAACTAGGCAAGGGCTTCGCCCTTGATATCCTTCGGAACTCAGCAATTAAAGGAGTACTCGTAGAGAGCGTTCAGAAGCTATGCTCCTGGTATCTGACCACACAGGAGTTCGCCATGAACACTTTCTACGAGCATCACCAGGATAGCATTCGATTCGGATATCGCTGCTTTGATCGAATTCTGCTCAACGG